>DAINSB010000059.1:0-12775 GCA_036741535.1 Caproicibacter sp.
GCCGGATCAGGAGATTGAATTTGATGGGAGGAAACGGCTGAACAACGGCCGTGGAAAAAAGGGCCCATAAGTGGGTTATTTGGCACTTTTGAGCTTTTTTCCTTTCTGATTCGGAGCGATAGAAAAAAAGAAGAATAAGCTGATACGCCTTGAAACGAATTGAAAAATCCGTTTCAAGGTGTATTTTTTTACTTTTCAGGTCTGCCGTTCTGCCGCGGTTTGTTTTGATTATTGTAAAAAAGCAAACAAAACTGTTAAATAAATTATATTACATTTTACCTTTTTTCCTTTTATAATGAAAAGCAGGTAAGGAAATCGCGCTTGAAAATTTGGATCAATATCGTTTTATTTTAGAAATTTTATGGAAAAGGAGTGCATCAGAGAGCCGGCTGGAAAAACGGAAGATCCTTTTTATCAAAGGGATTCCGGAAAACCACTGTTATTTTTAGAAGGAGGAGTATTTTATGAAAAAGGGCTTGAAAAAAGGATTGGCGGTCTTTCTGTCCGCCGCAATGCTGGTTTCGGCCGCGGCGTGCGGATCATCCGCTCCGGCCGCGAAACAGACGGGGAGCGGCGCCGGAGATTCTTCGGATGCGCTGAAAGGCGAGCTTCGCGTGACAACCCAGGCATGGATGATGGGAAAATACGATTTCGACGGGCTCAAGGCGGATTTTGAGAAAAAGCATCCCGGTGTTACCGTTACCTACAACAAAGTGGATACTGCGGATGTCACGACGAACATGCTCCAATGGGCGCAGGGCAAGACGAACTGCGATATCGCGATCGGCGGAAGCCGCGAGCATGCGGTTCAGTATGCCGCAAAGGATTACATCATCAGCTTTGACGATGATTTCTTCACCGGCGATTTTGCCAAAGACAAATTTTTCCCCGCATTTCTGGAACTGGGCAATGTCGAGGGCACACAGTACATGATCCCGATCACCGGCGAAGTGATGTTTATTGTGGCGAACAAGGATCTGATGAAGAAGGCAGGGCTTGTCGGCTCGGATGGCAAAATCACGCCGGCGAAAGACTGGAACGAGCTTTACGAGTATGCGAAGAAGGCGACCGTAAAAGAGGGCGGGAAGGTGGTGCAGACCGGCCTTTCGATCGACTGGGGCACAAACTTTATGGCGTATTCGTACCTTTCCGCGCTGCAGGGCGTCAAAGGGAATTTCTTTGAATCGGATGGAAAGACCATCGACTTTACCAGCCCCGAATCCAAGGGCTTGCTGACCAGCTGGGTCAAGCTGGTGAAAGACGGATATACCCCGACCGATACGTTTGCGGATATGGATGCCGGCCGCACCAACTTCAAAGCCGGCAAGGTCGCCATGCTGATGACGGCGGCTTCCCGCTGGATCGAATGCCAGGAGAACGTCGGGAAAGGGAATACCACCGTCATGCCGATCCCGGGCACCGATCAAAACGGGTCTCTTGTCTACATCCACGGTGCGGTCATCCCGAAGGCTTCCCCGAAGATCGAGCTTGCGAAGCTGTTCATCAAAGAGGAGCTTCTGAAATCGGAATTCCATGTTCAGGCGCTGAACAAATACGGAAAAATGTCCCCGCTGCTCGCGCACTATCAGAACCTGGAAAACGAGGACTGGCCGACCGTTGTGGATGCGACAAAATCCGCCGTGACGACACCGCTTTACAAGGATTTCTCTAAACTGGACACCGGCATGCAGGTGGAGCTGCAGAAATGCATCAAGGGCAGCCAGAGCGTCGAGGCGACCCAGACGAACCTCAGCAAGCTGATCGGCACTTTGGACCTGACGACCGGGCTGAAAAAATAAATCGAAAAGACTTGAATGGACAGGGTGCGGGGGCGTGAAAATGCCCCCGCACATCTGCCGAAGAAAACCGGGCATCTTATTTGACTTGGTTGTTCTCTTTGATCAAACAGCGGAGGAATTGGCATGAAAAAAAATCTTTCCCTTAACTTGAAAAAGCAAATTCCGGGCTATGCGTTTCTGTTGCCGGGTTTTCTTTTTGTGGTTCTCTACATGGGGTACCCCCTGTTCCGTTCCCTTTATCTCAGCTTCACGCAGTACAATTTCAGTTTTGACCCGAAACCGGTCGTCATCGGCATCGGGAACTACATCAAGATGTTCTCCGACTCCTACTTTCTGGATGCGCTGCGCAATACGGCTGTGTTTACGCTGGTGTTTCTGCCCGGCGTCATGATCATCTCCCTGATCCTGGCTCTGATGCTGGATAAAGGGGTGAGGGGCTCCGCGTTTTTCCGCACCTGTATTTTTCTCCCCGTCGTCGTTCCGCTTTCCCTGACCGGAATCATTTTCCAATGGATCCTGAACGATCAGTACGGCCTTCTGAACTGGTTCCTGGCGGATGTCCTGCACATGAGCGGCCTGACGCACAACTGGCTGGGCGACGGAAAATGGGCGATGGTCAGCATCATCGTCGTCAGCCTGTGGAAAAACATCGGTATGCTGGTGATCCTGTTTATGGCGGGGCTTCAGGCGATCTCGAACGATATTGTGGAGGCGTCCCGCGTGGATGGCGCCAATGCGTTTCAGCGGCTCATCTACATCACGCTTCCGAACCTGAGGGAAAGCTACATCATCTGCGGGATCTGGTCGATCATCCAGGCCGTGAAGGTCTTTGAGCAGCCGTTCATCATGACGAACGGCGGCCCCGGAACGTCCACCCTGGTGCTGTACCAGTATACCTGGATCAACGCGTTCAAATATTTTGAAATGGGCTACGCGTCCTCCATCGCGTACTTTATGGGCGTCATCATTCTGGTCCTTTCGTCAATCAACATGTTCCTGAACAGAAGCGACGACCAGAAGGATCTGAAAAAGAGGAGGGTGAGCGCGTGAAACAGAAAAATTTAGCCGCGGATACCGTCATTTTTCTTCTTTTGCTGATCGTATCCTTTGTCTTTATCATTCCGTTTCTGTGGACCTTTCTGACTTCGGTGAAAACTAACGACGAAATTTATTCCGCGGCGATGACCATACTGCCTTCCAAAATCACGTTCGAGCACTATGCCAAGGTGGTCACCCAGATGGGGGATTTTCTGAAGTATTTCAGGAATTCGGTGGTGGTTTCGTTCTGGAGCGTCCTTGGAACCGTTGTTTTCAGCGCCATGCTGGGGTATTCCTTCTCAAAGATGAAGTATAAATTCAAGAATTTCTATCTCGGCTTCATCCTGCTGATCCTGACGCTTCCCTATGTGATTTACCTGATTCCGATCTATATCATGAACTCGAAAATGAACCTGATCGATACGGCCGGCGGCCTGATCCTGCCTTACATCGCGACCAACCTTCCCATGTCGGTTTTCATCATGCGCGGCCAGTTCAACAGCGTTCCGGATACCCTTGGGGAGGCGGCCACGATCGACGGCTGCAACCAGTGGCAGGTGTTTTCCAGGATCATGCTGCCCGTCGTCAAGCCGGGAATCGCGACCGTGATCATTTTCACATTCATCAATGTGTGGGGCGAATTTACATACGCCAGAACCCTGACCTCCACCGCGAACGGGCAGACGCTGCCCGTCGGGATCACGTTCCTGCGGGATGAGGCCGCTTCCTGGCAGTACGGGACCCTGACGGCGACGATCACCCTGTCCCTGATTCCGCTGCTCATCATCTTCCTGAGCATGCAGAAGTATTTCATCAGGGGGATCATGGAGGGCGCGCTGAAGGGCTAGACGCTTCGGTCAAGAACCAGATTTCTCCCTACAAAATGTGGCGGCTGCGAATTTCACGGCCGCCGCATTCCGGCTTGAAGGAAAACGGGCCGAAATCTTTGAAAAGGACGGGTAAACCATGAGAATCGTCAAATTCGAATCGTGGTGGGTCAAGCGGGACAAATGCCTGTTTGATGAAAAAAGGCGAGGCAAGAGCAAAATGCCGTGGGATGTGGTCGTCCTCCGCCTGACCACCGACACGGGGATCGAGGGCGTCGCCACGGCGATGGCGGCGCGTTCCGGGCAGGTGACGGAGGCCTACCTGTGCGAAACGGCGGCCCCTCTCATCCTGGGGCGTTCCCCGTACGACAGGGAAAAAATCTTCTATGAATTCTGGAACCTCGACCGCCACGAAGCCTTTTTCCCGGTGTTCCTTCCCGGCCCGGTCGACGTGGCCCTGTGGGACATCTGCGCAAAGGCCGCCGGGCTCCCGCTGTATCAGTACATAGGGGCTTACCGGGAGAGCCTGCCCGTTTACGCCAGCAGCCTTTTCTATGAGGACATGCAAACCTATCTCGACGAGGCGCTGTATTATCGGTCCAGAGGAATCCGTCATTACAAGGTGCATCCGCCGGGGCCTTACGGGTTCGACATGGAGCTTCACCAAAAGCTGCGGAAGGCGGTGGGGCCGGACATGGCGCTGATGTCCGACCCCGTGGGCGAATACAGCCTAGATGAGGCGGTGACGGTCGGCCGTCATCTGGAAAAGCTGAACTATCTGTGGTTCGAGGAGCCGTTCCGCGATTTCGAGCTTTATAAATACCAGAGCCTCTGCCGGACGCTGGATATCCCGGTCGCCGCCACCGAAACGACCCGCGGCGGGCATTGGGGCGTGGCCCAGGTCATCGCCCAGCGGGCGGCCGACATCGTGCGGGCGGATGTTTCGTGGAAATGCGGGATCACCGGCACGCTTAAAATCGCGCATCTGGCGGACAGCTTCGGGCTGCGATGCGAAATCCACACCACGACGATGAATTATATGGATATGGTGAACCTGCATGTTTCCTGCGCCATCCGCAACTGCCGCTTTTTCGAGTACTTCGTGCCCGAAGAGAACTTTCAGTTCCCGATGAAGGGCCGGCTCCCGATCGACGGAAACGGGATGATCACGGTGCCCAAAACGCCGGGGATCGGCGCGCAGCTCGATTGGGAGCTCATCGAAAACAACTGTGTTTCCTACAAGGTATTGACCGTTTGATTTTCAGAAGGAGGATCATTCCGTGGAAGAGAAATTAAAAAATATGTTTTCCCTCAAAGGGGAGCGGGCCGTCATCACCGGCGGGGCCTCTGGCCTTGGGTTTTCCATGGCGAAGTGCATGATCGCCGCGGGCGCCGAGGTCGTCATCGTAGGCCACAGCTCCGAGCAGAGACTGAAAGACGCCTGCGAAAAACTCGGGCCGGGCGCCTTCTACTATCTTTACGATGTTTCGGACACCGGCCGTGCTCAGGAATTTGCAGACCGCGTGGTGCGGGAGCGGGGAGCCGTCACGATCCTGTGCAACAATGCGGGAAACCACTGCAAAAAGAGCATTGAGGGAATGTCCGTCCGGGAGTTCACCGACGTTCTGGACGTCCATGTGGTCGGTTCCTTCGCGCTGACGAAGGCGTTTGTCCCGCATATGAGAGAAAATCAGAAGGGCAGCATCCTGTTCACCGCATCCATGACCTCCTTCATCGGCATGCCCTATGTGATGGGCTATTCGGCGGCAAAGTCTGCGCTTCTCGGCATGGTGAGGGGACTGACCGCGGAAGTGTCCGCCGACAACATCCGGGTCAACGCGATCGCCCCCGGCTGGATCGACACGCCGATGTTCCATAAGGCGGTGGACAACGATCCGCCGCGCCGGCAGAAGATCCTCGGCAGAACACCGATGGCGAAGTTCGGGGAGCCGGACGACATCGGCTGGGCGGCCGTATTCCTCTGCTCGCCCGCCGCGAAGTTCATCGACGGCGTTGCGCTTCCGGTGGACGGCGGCGCCCTGATCGGATTTTAAACCATATTGGGAGGGATGCGGCTATGGCTCAGTGGAAAAACGATCGGGAACTGTTCGCTTTGATAAAGGAGAAGCTTTATACCCCGGTGGTCGGGGATATTCTGGATGAACTCGGCTGCTACCATCAGTTTCTGCCGCAGGACGTCCGCCCGCTGACCGACGGCATGAAGCTTGCGGGCCGGGCGATGCCCGTTTTGATGATCGACGTGTTCGGCCCGCAGAAAAAGCCGTTCGGCTTTTTGACAGAGGCGCTGGATCAATTGAAGGAGAATGAAGTCTATCTTGCCGTCGGCGGAACGAAGCGCTGCGCGTACTGGGGGGAGCTCCTCACCGCCGCGGCCAGAACCAGAAAGGCCGCGGGGGCCGTGGTAAACGGCTGGCACCGCGACACCCCACAGGTGCTGGCGCAGGATTGGCCGGTGTTCAGCTGCGGGTGCTACGCCCAGGATTCCTCGGTCAGAACTCAGGTTGTGGATTTCAGGTGCCCCGTCGAGTTCGGGGATGTCCGGGTGGAGCCCGGCGACATCGTGTTCGGCGACGTGGACGGCGCCCTGATCATCCCGCAAAAGCTGGAAGAGGAAGTGTTTGAAAAGGCGCTCAAAAAGGCCGCGGGGGAGAAAATGGTCCGCCGCGCGATCGAGGGCGGCATGACGGCGACCGAAGCGTTCGAAAAATACGGCATTTTGTAAAAAGGGGGCTTTTTTATGACAGAGGCAGCCGGGCAGGCCGTCTTTCAGATCGATCCCGGGGACAACGTGGCGACCGCACTTGAGGACCTGACGGCCGGGGAAGCCGCGGTTCACGGGAGCCCGTCGAAGAAAACCGCCGTCGTTTCGCAGGATGTCCCCGCCGGGCACAAGGTCGCGCTGCGGGACATCGCGGCGGGGGAACCCGTCGTCAAGTACGGAGTTGTGATCGGGCAGGCGACCAAAGATATCGAGCGGGGGCAGTGGGTGCATCTGCACAACATGAAAAGCCGGTACGACTTGAGGTCTTCCAGCCTGGATGCCGTGACCGGGGCGCCCACGGATACCTGTTACGAATGAAAGGGGAAAATGACATGGAGGACATCCGGGATGCGGCATGGCGGGGGTACCTGAGACAGAACGGGATGAAAGGGATCCGGAATAAGCTGCTGGTGATTTATACGGTGAAATGTTCCGCCCATGTCGCGAAGGAAATTGCCAGACTGTCGGATGACAAAAACGTGGAGACCGTCGGGTTCGACGGTTGCTGCGACAACGAGTATGCGGTGCGTCTGCTTCTCGCGCTGGCCCGTCACCCGAACGTCGGGGCGGTTCTGGCGGTCGGGCTCGGGTGCGAATACGTTCAGGCAAAGCTTTTGGCGGAAAAGGCGGGGGAGTCGGGCAGGCTGTCCGGCTGGTTCCTGATTCAGGAGCACGGCGGGACCCTGCCGTCCATTCGCTACGGGCTGGAGCAGGTCAAAAACATGCTGGAGGAGCTGAAAAGAACGCCCATCGCCCCGATGGGGTTCCGGGACCTGATCGTCGGGGCGGAATGCGGCGGCTCCGATTACACGTCCGGCCTTGCCGGAAACGTGCTGGTCGGCCGATTCTACGACCGGATGGTGGATCTGGGCGGGACCGCGATCTTTGAAGAGATCGTGGAGGCGGTCGGGCTGAAAAGCATGCTGGAAGGCAGGGCGGCGGACGAAAAGGCGCGCGCGCAGCTTGCCGCGGCCTATGACAAGGCGCTGGAATACTGTAAATCGGTCCGGCAGTACTCCGTTTCGCCCGGAAATTTTGCAGGCGGGCTTTCTTCCATCGAGGAAAAAAGCATGGGCGCCCTCGCCAAAAGCGGAAGCCGCCCGGTCAAAGGGGTGCTGAAGGTTTCCCAGACGCCGCCGGGGCCGGGGCTGTGGCTTCTGGACAGCACGCCCGACCCGTGCTGGATGGGGTTCGGCTATACGAACCCGAACGACAGCGAAGGGCTGATGGATCTGATCTCCTGCGGCGCGCAGCTCGTGTTTCTGGTGACGGGGCGCGGCAATGTCGTGGGCAGCGCGGTGTCGCCGGTCTTCAAGATCACCGGGAACAGCTCCACGTTCCGGCGGATGAGCGGGGATATGGATTTTGACGCGGGGCCGGCGTTGAGCGGGGAGCTCACCCTGGATGAGCTGTGCGGCCGCCTTTTCGGTGAAATCGCGCGCGTCTGCTCCGGAGCGGAGACGAACGCGGAGAAGCTGGGACATAAAGAGTATTTTATCCCTTATAAATATCAGGAGAAAAAGGCCGGGTTCCATCCCAAATGCCGGGAGGCTGGTCCTTTGTCAGGTCCATCAAAAATTCGAGTCCAAATTTGAAACACTTTGACAAAATATAAAAAGAAATTTATAATAAATTATATAAAATTGTGAGGACGGGAGGGATCGGCGTGAAAAAGCGTGGTGCAGCTGCCCTGTTTCTTGCGGGAATCACATGCCTTGCGGGCTGTGGTTTCGAGCGTCCGGAGCCTCAGCCGGCTGCATCCGAAAACGCGGAACGGCCGGTTACTTCCGTCAAATTCTGGACTTACTGCACCACGCCGGAAAGAGACCTGGATTTTGAAAATTTCAAAAAAATCCTCAGCGAAAAGTACCCGGAAATCTCGCTGGATTACACCGGGTTCCCGGGCGACATCCCCACGTTCGCCCAAAAGCTGGACGTTGCGATCGCTTCGGATACCGCGCCGGACATGACGGATTATTACGATTCCAAATATATTCGGAACGGGTTCTACGAGCCTTTGGATGCTTATTTGGATGGCTGGCAGGGAAAGGACGACCTGGATCCTTCGGCCGTCGAAAGGGTCCGCAGGTATGACCCCGCGGGAAAGGCGCTCTATGCGATCCCATTTTCCACCCAGCCGTGGGGCATGTGGGTGCGCAAGGACCTGCTGAAGGCCGCCGGCCTGAAAGTCCCGGATACTTGGGAGGACTTTTTTGCGGCGGTCCCCAGGCTGACCGATCAGGATGCAGGGCGCTACGGAATCGCCATCCGGGGCGGACCGGGCAGCAGCAACACGCTGGAAGCCCTGATGTATTCCTATTCCGGCCTGACGGAATATTTTGACGAAAACGGCAGATGCACGATCAACAACCCGAAAAATGTGGAGTTTGTCGAGCGGTACCTGGGCTTTTACAACCGGTATTCCGCAAAAGACGACCTCGTAAAGGGCTGGACGCAGCTTTCGGCTTCTTTTCAGGCCGGGAAAGCCGCGATCATTTTCCACAATTTCGGCTCCGGCCCTTCGATGGATGAGGCCTTCCACAAGGACGATTCCAGATATCAGGCGGTCGGCCTGCCGAAATCGGCCGGAGGAAAAAGGAGCAGCCGGTTCGTGCTGGTCCGCTGTGTCGGAATGAACTCCAAATCCAGGGTGAAGGAGCAGGCCTTTCAGGCGATGACCGTTTACTGTGGCGGGGATGTCCAGATCCGCCGCTGCAAAACCCAGGGGGAAGTCCCCGCGGACCGAAAGGCGGTCTCGTCCGCCGAATATCTCAAAGACGCCAGACCGTATATGGAACTCGCCGCCCGGATCTCCACGGAGCGGGAAAGCCCGGGGCTGATCGACGTCCCGGTTTATCTGCCGGAATATACGGAAATCCAGACCGAGATGGAACCTCTGATCCAAAAGGTGATGACGGGGAAAACCACGGCCAAAGCCATGCTGGACCTTTGGGCGGAAAAGCTGGAGGCGGCCCGGGCGGAATTTGAAAGCCGAAGGGAAAAAATGGGGGCGGCCGCGGACGGGCAAAGGGGCGCATGATCTTGAAAAGGGTATTTCAAAAGCCGTTTAAACAACAGATGCTGTTTTTCTTTGTGCCGGTCACGGTAGCCTCTGTGCTGATTATCGGCCTGTACTCCTATTTCTTCGAGACGAACAACATCAAGAAAAACGCTTCTTATCTGATGGAAAGCACGGTAAACCAGACCTCCGTTTTATTGAACGACAAAATGATGACGCTCTTTTCCCAGATGATCAACCTGTCCAACAGCGCGGCCGTGAACAATCTGCTGCTGGACGGCGGCTCTTCCGGCCGGGCGGACAATTTCGACGACCTTCTCGCCTGCTATGACAGCATGGAAGAGATTTATCAGAATTACGACCAGGTGATCGATTCCCTTTATTTCTGCAATAACCGGGGAGAGGAGGTCAAGTACTTTACGAGCGACGTTCCGAGGCATATCGGGCTTTCGCTGTCCGAATGGATGAAAAAATACAACAGCTCGCCCCATGGGGTTTACTGGCTGAACGATCATAAAAATGATGTTTTTCAGACCACAACGCCGCACAGAGTGATCTCCGTCTTCCGGATCATCGGCTCGCCGGAATCCCAATCCGCCGGGATCCTGATCTTCAACCTGAGCAGCAGCTATTTTTCCGGCATTTTCGACAACGTCCGCATCTCCCAAAACGGTTATATGATGCTGGTCAGCAGGGACGGCACGCTGTCGTCCAGCAGTATGCAGAACCAGTACTGCCTGACGCTTTCCGCCGTGGAAAAGCTCAAGGAGCATTTCGGCACCAACGGCAGCATGGACCTGCGCAGCGTGACCAATCAGAAGATGGTCGTCACGTACCATACCATAGAGGTCAACGGCTGGATGGCGGCTGCCGTGATGCCGGAAAGCGACCTGCTCAGCACATCCTCGGAGTTTAAGGTCATCCTGATGGTGCTGATTTCGCTTTTGATCTTCGTCATGATATCGCTTACCGGAATGATCGCCAGAAGCATCTCGAAACCGATTGAATATCTGTCCGACCAGGTGTTGAAATTCGACGGCGGAGACATGGAGGTCAGTTTCGCGGTGGAATCAGAAAACGAAATCGGCGTCCTGTCCCACGGGCTTTCGTATTTGAAGCGCGCGGTCACGGAACTGCTGGCCCAGGTGCGCCGCGAGCAGGAGCAGAAGGCGAAAATGCAGCTTCTGGCCATGCAGGAGCAGATCAAGCCGCATTTTCTGTATAACACCATCGGCTCGATCCGCCAGCTGGTCAACATGGGAAAGAACCAGATGGCCAGCGACCTGTGCGTGGAGCTTGCGCGTTTTTACCGCCTTGGCATCAGCGGCGGAAATGAGATCATCACGCTGGCGGAGGAGATCGACCATGCCCACAGCTATCTGGAAATCCAGAAGGTGCGTTACGAAGACGATTTCGAATACGAATTTGACATCCCGCAGGAAATCGCCCATACGGATATGCTGAAGCTCAGCCTTCAGCCCCTGATCGAAAACGCGATCTATCACGGGATCAAGAAGAAGGAAGGCATCGGGACCATCCTGGTTTCCGGCGAGAAACAGCAGGACAGGATTATCCTGAAGGTATATGACGACGGGGCGGGCATGACGGAGGATGAGCTGCAGGACCTGCGCGCTTCCCTGGCGCTCCCGCCGGAGGTCAGCTGGACGAGGCATTTCGGCTTGCGCAACGTCAACGCGCGGCTGAAGCTGTATTTCGGGCCGGAGTCCGGGCTTGAAATCGAAAGCGTGAAGGATGTCTACACCCAGGTGAGCATCCTGATCCCCCTGAAGAAAAAGGCGGGAGGGAGCGGATCCCATGCATAAGCTGCTGATTGTTGACGACGACCAGATCATCCGCGCGGGGATGCAGCAGAGCATCGAATGGGAGGATCACGGAATCCGGGTCATCGGCACGGCGAGCAACGGGCGGGAGTGTCTGGAGATGATCCCGGAATGCCTGCCGGATATTATTCTGACGGATATCAAAATGCCTTTTATGGACGGGATTCAGCTGACGGAAGCCGTCTATCGCCTTTATCCGCAGATCAAGGTGGTTCTTCTGACGGCTTACGAGGATTTTAAATACGCCCAGATGGCCCTGAATTATAAGGTCTGCCAGTACGTCATGAAATACGAACACAATTCCGAAGTGCTGAAAGCGGTTCTGAAGGCGGCGGAGGAATTCGACAACCAGAAGAACAGCGGAGAAATGATCCGCCGCAGTATGGAGCTGCTGAAGAATAATTTTTTTTACGACCTGGTTGTCAACTATAAAGAGGGAGAGCAGTTGAAAGAACGCGCGGACCGGCTGAAGCTTCGTTTTTTGAGCGACCGCTTCTGCGTGGTCTGCGTCAATGCGGGGCAAAGCGCCGCCGGGGAAGGAGTGGTCCTGCTCTGGAAGAAAAAGGAGATGTGCAGAAAAGTCGGGGAAATCTTTCAGAAGGAGCTCACTTCGGGCCGGATTCTGACGCATTATTTTATCGGCGATCATTACCTGAACCTTGTCGTGAATTTTTCGGAAGGCTCCGAGCGGGAGCAAGAGAGATTTTTTATGGCCTTGGAGCGGCTTCTCGTGACGACAGCCGCGGACCTGAAAATTTCCCTGTCCGCCGGGGCGGGATCACTCTACAGGGGCTTTGAAAATCTTGTGAAGTCGTATACGGAGGCGCTGCAGGCGCTGGAGCTGAAAAGCATGAAGCACAGGCCAGGAGAAGAAAGGGTGCTGGTCCGCTTTGAGGAGATGAAAAACAGCAGCGTGTCTCATCTGGAGGTCCTTAAGCAGATCATGAGCTTCATCGACTCCAACTATGAGAAGGAGGACCTTTCTCTGAACCGAATCGCGTCCGAGGTCCACCTGACGCCGAGCTACATCAGCTTCCTGTTCAAAAAATACCGGGGAGTGAATCTCAGTGATTATCTGATTGATATCCGCATCCGGAAAGCGATGGAGCTTCTGACCACTACGGATTTTAAGACATACGAAGTTTCGGAGAAGGTCGGCTACGGGAACCCGCAGTATTTCAGCGTGGTTTTCAAGCGCATCGCGGGCCTTTCGCCGATGGAATACCGGAAGACCCACCGGGCGTGAGCTTTGTCCGTTCGCGCGGGTCAACATGATGTCGCCGGAAACCGCCGCACCGGACAGCTACTTTCAGCTGTCCGGTGCGGCCTTTTTATTACAGACTAGTTTTGTCTTCTGAAAACTGCCGCTAAAGCAGATCCCCCCTGTACTTTCTGTTATCAGAAATACAGGGGGGATCTGACGAACTGGCTGTTTTTCAAATAGGAGAGAATCTTTTAAGAAATTTGTC
>DAINSB010000060.1:0-12511 GCA_036741535.1 Caproicibacter sp.
CGCCCGTCAGCTTCAGGACCAGATAGCCCGTGGGGCATAAGAGATAGCGCGCCCGCCGGCAGACCGACGGGCGGTTCTCCCGGAACCACTGAAAGGTGGGCCCCCAGAACGCCCCGCAGGAAACCCGGTTGCCCGTCTTCGCAAAGACCCGCTCTTCCCCGAGATCGCTCCGGATCCGGTCCGCGCACGCCGCGGCCCTTTGGTCCAGCTGCATCACGGCGGGCGCGACCGGCCTCCCGTCCTCATCCAGCAGGATCAGCGCGTTCGTGCAGGTGATCCCAAGTCCCGCGACGTCTTCCGCGGCGGCCCGGCCCCTCCGCCAGATCTCGCCAAAACATCCGCAGAGGCTTTCCCACCAGATCTCGGGGGCTATTTCGGCCCAGCCGCTCCGGGGGAAAGACAGTCGGTATTCCCGGTACGCCCTGTCAATCACCTCGCCGTTTTCCCGGAAAAAAGCGACTTTCAGCCCCGTGGTGCCGACATCGACGCCCACCAGCGTTTTACCCATGTTCATCATCCGCCAAAGATAATTTTGGAAACAGATCGCGGTTGACGCGGTAAAGCTCTTTGAAGATCCCATAATACCGACGGTAGGCGTCCCGGTTTTCGGGGTTCGGGAGATACTCCTTCTCCGCTTCGGTTTCCGGGATCTCGTCCAGCGAGACGCCGGTCGCGGCGGCGCGCGCAAGATAAGCCGACCCCAGGGACGCGGTGTCCACGTCGCCGGCCCGGGCCCGGATCGGCTTTTCCAGGACGTCGGCCTTGATCTGCGCCCATACGCCGCTGAGATACCCGCCTCCCGTGCCGAACAGGCCGTCCACCTCCAGCCCCGCGTCGCGCAACTCTTCCAAAATCGTCTTCAGGCCGAAAGCCGTGCCCTCCATGATGGACCGGAGCATATCCGCTTTGCCGGTCTTCAGGTGCAGCCCGAAAAACACGCCCTTGACATCGCTGTCCCAGAGCGGCGCTCGCTCGCCGGCCAGGTACGGCAGGAAGATCAGGCCGTCCGAACAGACGGGGGCCTTCTGCACCATTTCGTCGTAGCGCCCATAGGCGCCGGCATCGCCAGCCGCCCCGTCATCTATCTGGTCCCGGAACCACTTCAGGGATCCCCCAGAAGTGGACATGCTGCCCTTCAAAATCCATTTTCCGTCCACCGCGTGCTTCAGCAGGCACAGATTGGGGTGAAAAACGGGGCGGTCCAGGATGATGCCGATCCCGGAGGACTGGCCGGACATCTCGAAGGCCCGGTCGCTCTCGAAAAGCTTCAGCCCGAGCGGCGCGGTGGCGCCGTCGATGGCTCCCGCCAGCACGGGCAGGCCGCTTTTCAGCCCCGCCGCCTCCGCCGCCTCCGGCGTGACGGTCCCCACGATTTCCATGCAGCCGAAGACGGGCGGGAACTTCCGGACGTCGAGATCCAGCTCCCGCATGGCGTCCTCCGCCCAACGGTCCCGGTAGATATCGTAGCACTGCGTCAGGGCCGCGTGGGTTTTGTCGATGGAATACCGGTGCGTCAGCTGATAAACGATCCATCCGTTCGCCTGCAGATACTGACGCGCCGCCCAATACCGCTCCGGACGGTTCCGTTTTTCCCAGAGGAGTTTCGGCAGCATGTAATAGGGGTCGACACGGTTCCCGGAATAGCCGGAAATCGCGTCGCCCATTGCGCCGAGGATATTTTTACATTCGTCCGTCGCCCGGCGGTCCATCCAGATCATGGCGTTGCCCGTCGGTTTTCCGTCCCCGTCGAGCCCCAGCAGGGTCGGCGCCTGGCTGCTGACGGAGACGGCCCGGATGCGCCCCGCGTCCGCCTTTGCCGCCGACAGGAGTTCCCGGACTACCCGGCAGGTGGCGTCCCACCACTCTCGCGGGTCCTGCTCGATCCACACGGGGCGGATCTGGACGGTCCGGTATTCGACCCGACGCTGGCCGACGACGCTCCATCGCCCGTCGATCAGCGTCGCTTTCACGCTGGTGGTACCCAGGTCGATGCCGAGGAAAAAATCAAGCGACGACATGGACGGGGCTCCTTCCGTTCAGGTAGGCCGCGACATCCTCCACGACCATTCGGCTCTGGTGCTTGACGATGTCCTGCGAGGCCCCCCCGATATGGGGCGTTATCACGATGTTTTTCAGGCCGAGGAACGGATGGTCGTGGCTGATGGGCTCTTCGATCAGGGTATCCAGGGCCGCTCCTTTGATGACGCCCGTCTTCAGCGCTTCGTACAGATCCTGTTCGTTGACCAGGCGGCCTCTCGCCGTGTTGATTAGATAAGCGCTCTTTTTCATTTTCGCCAAAGTTTGTTTATTTATGATCCCCTCGCTCTGTTTCGTCACCTTGCAGTGCAGGCTGATGAAATCGGACCCGGCGAGAAGGGTGTCCAGATCGACCAGTCTCACCGGGCTGCCGGAGGGGACGGGCTTGACGAACGGGTCGTAGGCCAGAAGGTCCATGCCGAACCCCCGCGCCCTTTCCGCCACCTTTCTGCCGATGGCGCCGAACCCGATCAGGCCGAGCGTCTTACCCTCCAGCTCGGCCCCCGCGAACCTCTTGTGCGGCGTGTTCCCGGCGATGTCCCACTGGGCCTCGTCCCAGCGCCGGTCCATGATGTATCGGTAGGTCTGCGGAATGGAGCGGGCAGTGGCGATCATCAGCCCGACCGCCAGGTCCGCCACGGCGCTCGCGTTTCTCCCCGGCGTGTTCGACAGCAGTACCCCGTGCCGCTTCACCGCGGCGACGTCGATGTTTTCGATCCCCCCGCGCGTGCAGGCGATATATTTTAAATCCGGTAGATTCGTCAGAACATATTCGTTGATATCCTCATAGCAGATGACCAGGACTTCGCAGCCTTTCGCTTTTTCAACCAGCTGGGCGGGCGCCAGCTTGACGGAATCATAGGCCCACCCCCCGAATGTCAAAGACAGGTGCTTGGAGAGTTCAGAGATTGCTTCTTTCGTCAGTTCAGCCGTAACAAATGCTTTCAACATTTTCACCCCCAAGGATTGATCAGGACTTTTACGCCGACGTATTGGTTCTTCATTTCAAAGCCCTCCCGCCATCTGTCCAGCGGAAGGATCCCGGAGATCAGCCCGTCGATCCTGAGCTTCCCCGACGAAAGCAGGCTCAGCACCTCGGCGTGGATCTCCGGCGTGGACGCCGAGGACCCGGTGAAATTGATCTCTTTGTAATGGATGATATTGGGGTCGATGGTGATGCGGGACCCGGCCGGGCAGCCAGCGAAGATCAGGAACGTCCCGCCTTTTTTGACATAATCCAGAGAGCTCTCCATCACCTTCGGAAGCCCGACGTCGAAGATCAGGACGTCCACTCCCGCGCCCCCAGTGAGTTCCCCGACCCGCTCCAGAACGTTTTCTTTCGCCGAATCTATGACGTCGGTGGCCCCCATCTCCAGCGCGAGTTCCCTTTTTTCTTCCCGCGGTTCCGACACGATGATCTTCGAGGGGGACTGCAGGCGGGCGAGCTGCGTGTGAAACAGGCCGATCGGGCCGGCCCCCACGATCAGGACCGTCTGCCCCCGCCGGATGCCGCACCTTTTGATGCCGTGGTAGGCCGCCGCGACCGGCTCGGAGGCCGCCGCCACCCGGTCCGGCACGTTCTCCGGCACTTTCAGGACGTTCCCCGCTTTGATGGCGGCGGACGGGATCTTCACGTACTGGGCGAAGCCGCCGTCGATCTCGTAGCCGATGGTCGTGCGGTTCACGCAGATATTTTTCCTGCCGGACCTGCACGCATAGCAGGTGCCGCATGGGATCATCGGGTAGACCGTGATGCGGTCCTCCGGCGCGAATCCGTCCACGTTTTTGCCGAGTTCCACGATGTCTCCGACGAATTCATGGCCGGTGATCCTCGGGGCGGCAATCTTTTTGGTTCCCTGGTAGATCCTGTTGTCCGTGCCGCAAATCCCCGCGTACCGGACTTTGACGAGCATCTCGTCCTCCGTGATCCGGGGGACGGGCAGCGTCTCCACCGAAAAATCCTTCGGCCCGTGAAAAACAAGCGCGCGCATTGTCGTCAAGCTATGTACACCTCTTTTATTTGAAGCTGGGTTTGATTTTCGCAAGCATGACCGCCGGCAGCGGACGCGCTTTCCGACCGGAGATAAAATAGATTTTGGCGTCGTCCTCCACCTCGTACGCCGCAGTCACCGCGGCCTCCAGCGTCCCGCCGACCGCCAGGACGCCGTGGTTCGCCAGAATGACGGCCTGGCTGTCCCGGATCGCCTCTGAAACGACTTCCCCCAGTTCCCGGGAGCCCGCCAGGCAGAACGGCGTCACCTTGACGTCCCCGACTTTCGCGACGATGCTGGAGACGAACGGCGGCATCAAGGTGCCCGGCTCCGTCATGCATCCGTAGGAAGTCGCGTAGGCGGAATGGGTGTGCGCGACGGCCGCGATGTCCGGCCGCGTTTTGTAGGCCATCAGATGCATCGGCATCTCTTTGGTCGGTTTCGGCCCGGACAGGACCACCCCTTCGATGGTCGTCTTCGTGATGCTCTCTGCCGTCAGGTGGCCCAGCGACCACCCGGTCGGCGTCGCGAGCACGGTGTCGTCGTCGATGCGGATGGAGAGGTTGCCGCCCGAGCCGCTGGTGAGGCCCCGGTCGTACAGCTCCTTCCCCCATTTTACGATCTCTTCCCGCGCCTGCTGTTCTTCCATCACTGGTCTTTCCTTCATTGCTGTCATCCACCTTTCCTTGATAAAGGGCATAAAAACAAACGGATCGTTTCAAGGTTCAGGGGCGGCGCCCCGAATCAATCTGATAGACTTTTACCGCGTTTTCAGAGAGTATTTTCGCCTTGTCGGAATGCGGAAGAAACGCGCAGTGGTTCCTGACGTACAATATGGCCTGTTCATACGTGCATTTTGTCAGGATCCCTGGAAAGTCCGTGCCGAAAATGAGTTTGTCGGCCCCCACCGTCTCGTATCCGATACGGATATATTCCTGCGCGAGCGGGAACGGGTATTCCTCTCCCCCCAGGCCGACCAAGGAGGAAATATCGAACCAGATGTTCTTCACTTTCCCGAGTTCAAGGCACCGCCGCCATTCCGGCTCGTATTTTTCCCTCTCCGGCGGAGCCGGCGGAAAGCCCAAGTGCGCCACCACCATGCGAAGTCCGGGGTGCTTGAGCGCGACCTGTTTTAACGCCTCGATCTTGTAGCCGTCGGACCCCGGCAGCCCGGTGTCGATGACCACCGTCAGGCCGTTTTTGTCGGCGGCTTCCCAGACTCGTTCAAAAGCCCCGTCCCGGTAATCCAGCCCCGGATGGATGCCACTAAGGCCGAACTGCTCGCTGCATTCCAGCTTCAGGACTTTGAAACGCTGGTCCTCGACAATGTGCCTAAGCGCCTGCCGCGCCCCCGTCAAATAGGGGTCCAGCATCGCCGCGACCGTGAAACGGCCCGGCCAGCGTTTCGCCGCCTCCAGCAGGTAATCGTTGATCTCGCCGTACAGCGGGCCCTGCAGGACGACCGCGTGGTCGACCCCCTGCCAGTCCATATAATCGATCAGCGTTTCCGGCAGGGAGGCGGTCTCCCGGAAAGACGGCGGAAGAAGCCGCACGGTTTCCCCGCCGGCGTATTTTACGAACCCCCCGCCGGCCGACTTCGTAAAGCCGTTGCGGTTGTAACCCGCGACCGCGGGGAAAATATGCATGTGCGCGTCGATCAGCAAAGTTTTCATCTCCCCGATTTTTTCTTCAAAGAAAATTTGTTCAAATGCAGATTCTGTAGCAGCAGGGCGATGATCAGCACGATCCCCATCATGACCTGTTGCATGGGGGTCTGCATATTCAGCAGGTTGAACAGGTTCTGAAGCAGGCCGATGATAATGGTGCCGTAGACCGTGCCTGCGATGCTCCCCACGCCGCCCAGCATGCTCGTGCCGCCGAGCACGACGATCGTGATGGTGTTCATCTCCATGCCGTTCGCGGCATTGGCCTGCGACACGGCGGTGTAGGAAGTATACAGAACCGCCGCGAGGCCAGCCAGCAGGCCGGAGATCACATAGACGGAGAACAGGACGCTCTTGACCGGCAGGCCGGAAAGCCTGGAGACCTCCTCGCTGGACCCGACGGAATAAACGCTTCGCCCGTAGGGCAGATAGCGCAGCACGAAAGCGGCGATGGCCGCAATCACGATGATGAAGACGCCGGGTAGCGGAATGCCCAGGATCAGGATGTTGCTGATGTCCGCATACCCGGGAATGTTGATATAGATCGGGTTGCTGTTGCTGATGACCTCGGCCAGCCCCCTCGCCGCCGTCATGGTGGCCAGCGTGGTGATGAACGCCGGGATCCGCCCGAAGACGACCGCGAGGCCGTTCAGGACGCCGAACAGCAGGCCGACGGAGATGGCCAGCACGCAGAAGAGCGTGAAGTTGTTCCCCGACCCCACGGACGCGACGACCGCGGACAACGCCAGAACGGCCCCGACGGAAATGTCGATGCCGGAGGTCAGGATGACGAATGTCTGCCCCACGGCCAGGATGCCGATGACGGCCATGCTGCGGATGATGTTCTGGAAGTTCGACACGGAAAGGAAATACGGCGAAGAGAAACTCGCGACAACGAGCAGAAGGATGATGATCCCGATCAGCCCGGCATGCTGGATGTTGAGATGCGCCAAAAAATTCGGGCTTTTTTCCGCTTCGGCCGCCGGATCAGGCTGCAGAGTTTGTTCCGAGCGCATATGCCAATAACACCTCCTCCGATAGATTTTTGGATTCAAATTCGCCGACGATCTTTCCGGACCTCATGACGAGAATCCGGTGGGCGATCCGGATCACTTCCTCCAGGTCGGACGAAATCACCAGGATCCCCACGCCCTGTTCCGCGAGGGCGTAAAGGGTCTTGTAGATCTCGAATCTGGCTGAAATGTCGATCCCTTTCGTCGGCTCGTCGAGGATGAGGACCCTACTGTCCGCATAGAGCCACTTGGAAAGCCCGACCTTCTGCTGCGTGCCGCCGCTGAGCGTGTTCAGCCGGTCCGCGCCGCCCGCCTTGATCTTCAGTTCGCGGATATATTTTCTGACGGCTTCCCGCTCCAGTTTTCTGTTCAGAAGGCCGTTTCTGGTGATCTTGCGGTATTTCGTCACGGTGATGTTGTGGAAGACGGGCAGGTTCAGGAAGAGCGCCTGGTTTTTTCGGTCCTCCGGCAAAAATCCGACGCCGCTCTTGATGAGGGAACCGATCTTGCCCGGCACCTCTTTCCCATTGATTCTCACGGTGCCCTCCTGCCGCCTGTCGACCCCCATGATCGCCCGGGCCAGCTCCGTTCTGCCGGCGCCGATCAGCCCGTAAAGCACCACGATCTCCCCGGCGTAGACTTTCAGGTCGACCCCCTCGACCTTGTCCGTTTTCATCCCCTCGACCTCCAGGCGGACCGGGGCGTCCTTCTGCTGGACCGCCGTGCCGGCCTGAACGTTTTCCTCCACTTTCTTGCCGATGATCAATTCGCCGAGCCGGTTGGGCGTCACGCCCTTCGCATCCACCGTCGCGATGGTCCTGCCGTCCCGCAGCACGGTGATCCGGTCCGCGATCGCCAGGACTTCCTGAAGGCGGTGGCTGATGTAGATAAAGGATTTTCCCTTCCGGGCCAGCAGCCGCATCAGCTCGAACAGCCGACTGCTCTCATCCGAAGAGAGGCTCGCCGTCGGCTCGTCCATGATGAAGATCTGCGCGTCCATGGCGATCGCCTTGGCGATCTCGACGATCTGTTTCTGCCCCATGCTGAGATCCCCGACCAGACGGTCCGAGGAGAAATCGACGTCGAGCTGCTTCAGCAGCTGTTCGCTGGCTTTTTTGAGCTTTTGCCAATCGACCAGGCCCTTTTTCAGCGGAAGATGTCCCAGATATAGGTTTTCCGCCACACTCAACGTGGGAATCACCGCCAGCTCCTGATGCACAAAGGCGATGCCGCAGGACTTCGCATCCGTCGGACCGGCCAGGGCCGCCCTCTTTCCGCCGATGACGATCTCGCCGCCGTCCATGGGCGTCTCCGCCGCCAGGACTCTCATCAGCGTCGATTTTCCGGCCCCGTTTTCACCGAGCAGCGCATGGATCTCGCCCTTTTTTACCTGCAGCCCGACATCCGTCAGGACCGGCACGCCGTCGAACGACTTAAAAATGCCATGCATATCCACGACTGTTTCTTCCACGTGCAAAAAAGCCTCCTTTCAAATTCAATCGACTGCCGCCGTAAGGCGGTCCTAAAGGGACCGCGCATCGCGGACGGCAAAAACAGCGAACGGGAAAGCCTGCCATGCAGTCAAGCCGTGCAAATCGGCGAGGTTTCCCCATCCGCTGAGAACAGGATGCCACAGCACATGCTGGCTTTTGAATTTCTAGAGCAATTTTGAGAATAGGTCCATGGTGATAAAATCATTTCAAGGAGATGATTGGCATGCTGGGGAAAGAAGTGCGAGAGCGGATTATACAGGCCCGAGAGCGCGGGGTTACAGTAGAGGCGCTGTCTAAATGCTATGGAGTGGGTTATACCTACCGGATGTGCAAGCCAAACGAAAGCGCTGGATAGAGGAAGTTGCCCAAATAGACGCAAAACGTCTGGTGCTTCTGGATGAAAGCGGTATTAACATAAACATGACACGTCGCTATGGGCGTTCCAAGGACAAACAGAGGGTTACGGACAGTACTCCTTTAAATACGCGATGTTCTTGTTCCCTGCCTACGGGAAGGTGATGTTGTGGTCATGGATCATTTGGTTCTCATAAAGTTGCCGGCGTGGCAGAGCTCATTCGCTTGGCTGGTGCAGCGCTGCTTTATCTGCCGCCATACAGCCCAGACTTTAATCCCATTGAGAAAATGTGGTCCAAACTGAAAGCGTTCCATCCCCCCGGCGTCACGTGGCGCTCGGCTTACCGACCGAAGCGATCATGGCCTATTTCCCCGGGAATCCCTCGAAAATTCCGATTCTTTTCACATTCGATCAGCTGTTGCCCCCCGGCAGTTTGCCGACGGTCCAGAAAGCTTCCATCCCCTTCGGGACAGGACCGTACGCAATGCCGCCGTAGAGTTTCACGTTGGACTGGGTCACGACATCCTGGCTGGGAAGCCAGACGGTCTTGGGGACCGATTTCCCCTCGAGATCATAGATGGCCGCTCTGAGCGCCACATCGCCGATAAAGGGCGTCCACGGTGCCAGCGCCTGTATTTTGCCCTGTTGGATCCACTGCACTCCTTCTTTGGAAAGATCGCAGCCGATGAAGAAGACGTCTTTGGTCCTGCCAGCCGCGTTCATCGCTTTCCACGCGCCCATGAGCATGGCCTCCGAATGCGCGTAGACGACGTCGATCTTCGGGTTGGAGGACATGATGTCGTTCATGACCGTGTACGCTTTCGTCTCGTCGGCGTTGGCCGCCTGCAGCCCGACCACCTTGATCCCGTTATATTTGTCGACCACATTCTTGAACGAATTGAAACGCGCGATCTGCGGCGTGGAGCCGAGGTCCGTCTGTATTTCGGCGATGATCCCTTTCGGGGACCCGTACTTCGCCTGCAGCTGCTTGACGATCCATTTGGCAATATCGGTCGGGCCCTGGTTGAAATCGCCGGTCACGACATTGGTATAGATCGGATTCGAGATCTGCCGGTCCACGTCGATGACCGGGATCCCTGCTTTGACCGCCAGCTGGAAAGCCGGGATCAGCGCCGCCTCCTGCACGGGGTCGATGATGATGGCGTCGACTTTCCGGCTGATGAGGTTGCGCACATCGTTCGCCTGCTGCACCGCGTCCTGGTTCGCGTTCAGCGTGAGCACCTTGATGTTGCTGTGGCGGCTCGCCTCCAGTATCAGGGAATCCTGCAGGCCGCTGAACCAGATGTTTGTCGTGAACGGAAGCGACAGGCCGACGGTGTAGGTTTTGCCCGAACCCCCGCCGATCGGGCCCTCATCGACCGGCAGAACGCCGGAGTACGGCAGGGCCACGGGGGTCTTCGTCGCCGGGCCCATCTGGACGGTCGACAGAGTGCCGGACGTCACGATCGGGCTCGAAGCGCTGTAGTCCGTCTTCGAGTAGTTCACCTTCAAGCCGCCGCCCGAAGAAGCCGAAGCGGCGGAAGTTCCGGTCGAAGCCTTGGAACATGCCGTCAAGCTGAAAATAACCGCTAAAACTAAACCCGCTGCAATCACTTTTTTTCTTTGCATTGTCATTCTCCCCTTTCTCGGTTTTAACCGGGTCCCCAAAGCGAAGCGGGAATTCTCTATTATCCCCCTTTGCCTGTCTGAACGCCCCCCTTTTCTTTACTTCGGCTCGGCCGCGCGCCCCGGGCTTTCCCCGGTCCAGTCACTCGGCTTGCTTCCACTCCCTGATACACGACCGGCGCTTGAAGGAATCTGGCTGAGAAATGAAAGCATCTTGGTAGAGTTTGCATCTTGTCAGAATGTTCAATCCATAATCCTGATTTTCCGCATTCAGCCTTGCAAACAGATCTGCAAACACGTCTGTCATCGTAATCGTCAATGTTTTCACTCTCCTTTGTGTCAGCAAACACATTATAATATATATTTTTAAGTTTGTCAACACATTTTATCCATTTATATGTGTTGACAAACACACTTCTTTTTCTTTATAATAAGGACTGTGAGGTGATGATCCATGCTGTATCAACGCATCAAAGAAGTCAGAAAATGTCTGAATTTATCTCAAAAGGAATTCGGCAGCCGGTTGGGCGTCAGCCGCGACGTCGTCGCGAACATCGAATACCGCCGCGTCAAGCCCACGAAAATATTTCTCCAACAGTTATGTATGGTTTTTCATGTCAACCGAAACTGGCTCGAATCCGGGGAAGGGGAAATGTTCCTCGACAAAAACGAGATCCTGCCGGAGGCCATGCGGATCTTTGAATCGCTCAACCCCGATCTGCAGCAATACGCGCTCAACCAGATCAAAGCCCTGCTGGAATTGCAGAAGAAGCAGAAGAATGGACTGATGAATATCGTGGGAAAATAGGTCCTACCCCTTCGCCGGCCATACTTCCCCTCGATGGAGAAAGGTGGTGTCTTTTATGTCCGCAGAAATCCAGAGCTTCAGCAAACACTCCCCGAAAATGACCAACGATTTCAATTTTGAACTGCGCACCTCTCTGGAGGGCATCTCTTATCCGCATTATCACGACTGCTACGAACTGTCCCTTCTGGCCAAAGGAAATTTCATCACCGCCTTCACCGGGAAAAATCTGCTGGTGCAGAGCGGCAGCCTGCTGTTCACGCGCCCCAACGACATCCACCTGAAAAAAGTCGTGGCCCCGCAGATCAAATTCCTGAATATCGCGTTCAGTGAAAAAGTCCTCCGCTCCCTGTGCGATTATCTCGGGAAAGGCTTCGACATAGACGACCTGAAAAGCAGCAAGGAGCCCCCCATCGCCCATCTGGAGAGCGCCCAGGTGACGGATTACGATACCCGGTTTGAAGAAATCCTGCATACGAAAGACGCGGAGACGCAGACGACCAAACTGCGGATTCTCCTGTTCTACGGGCTCACGACTTATTTTATGGATGCCCCGCGCCCTGAAGCGGCGACGGAAAACCTCTGGCTCGTCCACGCCATGAAGGAA
This sequence comes from Caproicibacter sp., assembly GCA_036741535.1. Classification (GTDB taxonomy): domain Bacteria; phylum Bacillota; class Clostridia; order Oscillospirales; family Acutalibacteraceae; genus Thermocaproicibacter. The sequence continues at coordinate 11,592 of DAINSB010000060.1, forward strand.
ATGGAACAGATCGGCAATTTTGTGGAAGGGATGCCGGCGCTCCTGAGGATCACGGGAAAAACGCACGAGCACATATGCCGCACGATGAAAAAGATGTTCGGATATTCCCCTTCCCAATTCATTAACAGCCTCCGCCTTTCCCATGCGGAAAATCTTTTGCTCCATACCGATATGGATATCCTTACTGTTTCTATGGAATCCGGCTTTAACAGCTTGAGCAACTTTTATACGGACTTTAAAAAACGTTTTGGCTGTTCTCCGCTGCAATATAGGAAAAAATGGTCTTACTTTATTTGTCGAAACCCCATCGGAAAAATCAGCGATCATCAAAAGCAAAGCCACAAAAATGAAATTTCAGACACCTGAACTGCCACAGTGGACGAGCATGAACCCTTTCTGATAGGCGGTTATACCCCTGGCGAAGGACAATCAACTCTGTCTCAAAAGACAACTTAAGTTTAGCATCTCGCTGAAAGTTTATCTTCCTAAAATTTGACGACTTATTACAAAAAATTGATATTTTGTAAAGTAATTTTTGATTTTAAATCTTTTCTTTTATATTTCTCTTTCATAAATTTTTTGTTAAATTTTTATCAAAAACAGAAATTTTAATAAATTAATTTATTGTATATAATTTAATTCTGAACGGAAAACTAGATCTGCCATATTTTTTCTGCACAGAGTTCCATAGAGACAAAGCCCAACATCATTTCTATATTTTGATATTTTCTATTGTGGTCTTGATTTTTCCAATTGATTTCCCAAAGCTGTAAGATCTCTTTAATTGACGTCAAAAACTTGGAAATATCCGTTAGGCAGAACAAACCGCCACCCGAAATAAAAAAGCAATGTAACTGAAGTACCATGAATTATGAAAATAGCATACTGCATCAAAGAAATCCGGAACATTTCTTATATGC
>DAINSB010000061.1:0-12176 GCA_036741535.1 Caproicibacter sp.
CATCATCCCGGCGCCGGAGGGGGAGCTGCTCGGCGGCCATGCGCTGGTGATCGTCGGGCACCACGACAACGTGGGCCGGAAGTGCCTTTTCCAACGGAACCGGTCGCGGGGGTACTTCCTGATCCGCAACTCCTGGGGGACCGGGATCGGCATGGACGGCAGCGGGTACTTCCGCGCGGACTATGAGGCCCTTGAACGGCTTCTCATGGACATATGGATCGTCGTGAAGTGAGAGCCTGGCACCACGGGCACGGCGTAACGGCATAAGACAGATTGAGGGGCTGTTGCAAAACGAAAGTTTTGTAGCAGCCCCTTTATGATATTCCCACAAAGTGGGTAAACTCCTGGTTTCCCAGGAGGATATGTCGATTACATCAATATAATATCATTATTTGGAACAACCGTCAACATACAGATATTGGGCGCTCTTTCCCGGCAGGCTTATTTTTTGCGTTGAACCGTCGCCCCGACCTGTTGAATCCTGTCGTATAATATGAATCGGGAAATATTATATTACGGGAGGCAGCATCATGACGATCGCCGATCTGAAACGGCACGACAAACGTCTGCGGGAGGTAAAGGACCCGCTCGGCACGGGATTCCGGTCCGTCCGTAAAATTATGGAGGAATGGGCGGAAGAAAGCGGCCTGCCCATCCATGACATCGTGGAGCAGTATGTAGCGTGGAAATGGAGAAGATAGGGGAGTGCCCAGTGAAATGCCGGGCGAATATTTTGACCCTACTTTGACCCTGCACAAAAGGTCAAAGTAGGTCAAAAGTGGTATTTTAAAAAATCAATAATTAATACTAAAAGTCCGCTTAGCCTTAGAGCCAAGCGGACTTTTGTGGAGCTGCTAACGCGATTCGAACGCGTGACCTCTTCCTTACCAAGGAAGTGCTCTGCCAACTGAGCCATAGCAGCGGGTGGCGACTCGGATCGGGATCGAACCGACGACCTCTAGCGTGACAGGCTAGCGTTCTAACCAGCTGAACTACCGAGCCATTCGATGCTGCAACAGCGGCAACGATATTTATTATACTGATTCATGCGCGGAATGTCAATGTTTTGTTGCATTTTCGAGGATGACAAGATACCGGAAAGAAAAACGGCGATCTGATGAAAATACACAAGATGCGGAGATGCGCCGGGGACGGCTCCCTCGGCGCGATCTGTTTTTTCCGCGGAAAGGGGACGGAAAGCGCGGCTGACAGCGCCGAAAAAGGGTGATTCTGTCTTTTTGGCGCATTTTATTGTGCCTGCAGAGAACAATTTTTGACACAAACGGCGTGGACCGAAGGCTATAATGGAAAGCAGTCTACTGGGAGCGGTGCGCATGAAACAGACCATTTATGTCGATGTTCTGGTCGCGGTCAACTTCCTGATCAATTATTTTCTGCTGCTTGCCACGTGCAGATTTCTCGGCACGCCCGCCAAGAAAAGCAGGCTGGTGGCCGCTGCGGCGCTGGGAGCGGTTTTTTCGCTGTCCATCCTGCTGCCGGAGATGCCGGCGGCGGCCAGTCTGCTGATGAAGTTTTTCATGTCGGTGTGCATCGTGCTTGCGGCGTTCGGGTACGGGGGCGTCGGGCGGCTCCTGCGGAGCACGGCGGCTTTTTACATCATCAATTTCGGCTTTGCCGGCCTGATGATGGCGCTGTGGTATTTTGTCGCGCCGCAGGGCCTGATCGTCCGGAATTCCGTCGTTTATTTCGACATCTCCCCGCTGATGCTGATTCTGCTGGCCGTGCTGTGCTATTTTATTATCACCCTCGTCAACCGGCTGACCGGCCGGCAGCCAGCCAAAGGGCTGTACTGCCGCATCGTCGTGTCGCGCGGCGGGGCAGCCGTCGACTGCATGGCGAAGGTGGATACGGGGAACGCCCTGCGGGAGCCTTTTTCCAACGACCCGGTCGTGGTCGTCTGCGAACAGGCCGCGGCGAAGGTGATCCCGCCGGAGGGGAGCCTGAATTTCAGGATGGTGCCGTTCCGCGACATCTCGGGCGAAGGGCTGCTGCGGGCCTTTCGGCCGGACCGGCTCACGGTCTACCGCGGTGACAAGGCATTCAGCGTCACAGATGTTTACATAGCGGTTTCCAAGGCGAGGCCGGGGGACTGCGACGCGCTCATCAATCCGGATATTCTGCAGCAAACGCCCGGCTAAATCTGGCCGCAGCCGGGCGACAAAGATAAAGCCGCGGCGGCAGCGGCAAAAGGGAATGAGGAATATGAAAAGGATAGAGTGGATTCGGGAATGGTTCACGGACGTTCTGCTGAGGTTCCGGCTGCTTCTGCCGGGGCGGGAGGTCTATTACATCAACGGGCCGGAAACGCTTCCCCCGCCGCTGACCCGCCAGGAGGAAGAGCGGGTGATGAACAACATCATGAACCACGTCCCCAACGCAAGGGAACCGCTGATCACCCACAACCTGCGCCTGGTTGTGTATATCGCAAAAAAATTCGAGTCGCCCGGCGCGAACGTGGAGGACCTCATCTCCATCGGCACCATCGGGCTGATTAAGGCGGTCAACACGTTCTGCCCGGAACGCAACATCAAACTGGCGACCTACGCTTCCCGCTGCATCGAAAACGAAATCCTGATGTATCTGCGCAAGACCTCGCCGCTCAAGAACGAGGTCTCCATCGACGACCCGCTGAACGTCGACTGGGACGGCAACGAGCTGCTTCTTTCCGATATTCTCGGCAGCGAGCAGGACACCGTCAACCTGGACCTCGAGGAGGAGGTGGAGCGGGATCTTCTGCGCGGCGCCGTCTCGCGGCTGGCCCCGCGCGAGCGGGAGATCATGCAGCTCCGGTTCGGCCTCAACTGCAGCCGGGAGCATACCCAGAAAGAGGTGGCGGATACGCTCGGTATATCTCAGTCATACATATCCAGGCTGGAAAAGAGGATCATCGAACGCCTGAAGAAAGACCTGGAGCGGGTGAGCTAGAAGATTTCCCAGAAAAAGGCGCTGTACGGCGGGAGCACGCTTCCCCCGCCGAAATCGTGGACTTCGCCCGAGATCAGGTCGCGTGCCCTGCCCGCACCGGCGTCGAAGTGCGCCGTGTACGGCGAAGAGTCGGCGTTCGCGGCCACGAGGACCCGGCTTTTCCCCGACGCGCGTTCGAAGATGATCTGCCGGTTCGTCAGCAGAAGCTGCCGGTACCCGCCGTACAGGAGGGCGGGGCAGCTTTTCTTCGCGTTCGCGCAGGCGGCGATCCATCGTGTCAGGTCGTTTTCCTCCGGCTTTTCGAGGGCGGGGCGCAGGGCCGCGTCCCCGTCTTCCTTGCGCCCTTCGACGCCCCACTCGCTGCCGTAATAGAGACAGGGGATGCCCGGCATGCCGAACAGGATCGCGTAGAGGAGCGGGAGGTGCTTCGGATTTTTCAACTGCGACGCGACGCGTGTGACATCGTGGTTGTCCGCGAAATTCAGCAGGTGCGCGCCGCGGTAAAGCGCCCAGCTTTCCGGGCCGAACTGGCGGTTCAGGGAATAGCCGATCTCGAACAGGTTCATGGAATTGAAGCTGGAATACAGCCCCTTGCAGCACTCGTAGTTGGTCGCGCTGTGCAGCATCCCGTCGTTCATGATCATTCTGTAATCGCCCGAAAGGATTTCTCCCACCAGGAAGAAATCCTTTTTCAGTCCGTCGCAGAAGGAGCGCAGGCGGCTCAGGAAATCCCGGTCGAGACAATAGGCGACGTCGAGGCGCAGGCCGTCGATCCCGAATTCTTTCACCCAGCCCTCGATGCAGCCGAACAGGTAGCGCACGACCTCCTCGTTGCGCAGGTTCAGCTTGACCAGTTCGTAGTGGCCCTCCCAGCCCTCGTACCAGAAGCCGTCGTGGTAGTTGCTGTCCCGTCCAAAATCGATAAAAAACCAGTTTTTATACCGGGAGGACTGCCGGTTGCGACACACATCCTCGAAGGCCCAGAACCCGCGCCCCACATGGTTAAAAACGCCGTCCAGAACGACGCGGATGCCGCTTTCGTGCAGCTTTCCGCACACGGCGGCGAAGTCCCCGTTTGTGCCGAGGCGGCAGTCCAGCTTGGCGTAATCGCGCGTGTCGTAGCCGTGCGCGTCCGACTCGAAAACCGGGCAGAACCAGACCGCGTTGCATCCGCACGCGAGGATATGGGAAATCCAGTCCCCGATCTTCCGGATGCGCGGGACCGTGACGCCGTCGTTCTGCGCCGGCGCCCCGCAGAGGCCCAGCGGGTAAATCTGATAGAATACGCTTTCATCCGTCCACATCAGTGGTCATCTCCCTGTCATTGGTGTAGCGCAAGAGGATCCGGTAGGCTTCGAGCAGCTTTTCATAAGTATAGTGTCGGCAGTTCGCCGGGCTTGTCGAGGGAAGCGGCAGCGCGTCGAGGCCGGTGCTTTTCCGGCAGAGGCGGCGGTAGAGCGCGGCCGATTTTGTACCGGTTGTAAAAATCGTGCCGATCTTTGTGTTTTGTATCAGCGCCGCGATGTCGTTCGGAACGGGGTCGCGGATGCTGCCGTCGTCCGCGCCGTCGATCCGGCAGCTTTTCAGCACGTCCCAGAGGGCGATGCGGTGGGAAAGCACGAGTGCCGTCTTTTCTTCGTTGGTGCGGGGAAGGGGCGCGCCGTAAAGCTCCGCGAGGATGCGCCAGAACCGGTTCTGCGGGTGGGAGTAATAGAACCCGGCTTCGCGCGATTTGGGCGACGGCATCGTGCCGAGGATCAGCACGCGGGAGTTCCGGTCGAACACCGGTTTCAGCGGATGGACGACCGTTTCCATCAAGGCTTCTTCCCCTCCCGCAGATTCTTCGCGCACTGCAGCAGCGCCGTGTGCGAATTGGTGCACCGCCCGTCGATCACGGCGCCGAGCAGGGCCCGCAGCGTCCTGCCGACCGCCGGCCCCTCCGTGATCCCGATCGCGAGCAGGTCCTTCCCGTTCACGGCGAGGCCGTCGAGCGAGAAGCATTCTTTCTGCTTCAGGATGTTCTCCAGCTCCCGTTCGCAGCCTTCCAGCGCCCTGAGCCGCCGGAATTCCTCCGGGGCCTTGGCCTTGACGTCTGCGGCCGAGATCTTCAGCAGCATCCTGAGCTGATCTTCCCCGAGGCGGTTCAGGCGCGTCCGCATGACCTTGGGCTCCGGCGACATCGGCAGGTCGTGCAGGCGGACCAGCCCTTCGACCGCCTGCACCGTCCGCCTGTCGTACCGCAGCCGCGTGAGGATGTTTTTCGCCTGCTCGGCGCTTTTGGAGGCATGTCCGTAAAAATGGCCGACGCCCGCCTTGTCCCGGGAGAAACATTCCGGCTTGGCGATGTCGTGCAGCAGCATGGTCAGCCGCAGGACCGGCTCCGGCTCGACGGCGTCGATGCAGTGCAGCGTGTGCTCCCATACGTCGTAGTTGTGGTGCGGGTTGTGTTGCTCGAATCCGAAGCAAGGGGTGAGCTCCGGGATGAACTGCGCGAAGACCTCGCGGAAGCGCCGGAGGACTTTCGCGGCGTCCCGCCCGCAGATCAGCTTGGTGAATTCCACCTGGATGCGCTCGCGCGCGATCCGGTCGAGCAGGGCGCGGTTCCTCACAAGGCTCTCGGCGGTACGCGGCTCCACGGCGAACCCGAGGACAGCGGAAAAGCGCAGGGCCCGCAGGATGCGCAGGCCGTCCTCCTCGAAGCGGCGGTCCGGTTCGCCCACGCAGCGCACGTATTTTTTCGTCAGGTCCTCCACCCCGCCGAAGCGGTCGACCACGCCGGAAGAGGGGCTGTAGGCGAGGGCATTGATCGTGAAATCCCGGCGGGAAAGATCATCTTCGAGGCTTTCCGTAAAGGAAACGCGGTCGGGGTGCCGTCCGTCGGAATAGCTGCCGTCCACGCGGTAGGTCGTGACCTCGACCGGCATACCGGCGGAAAGCACCGTGACCGTGCCGTGCTTCAGGCCGGTTCCGATCACGCGGAAGCCGGAGAGCGCGCGCTCCGTCTCCTCCGGCCGGGCGGATGTCGCCGCGTCCCAGTCGCAGGGGGAGCGTCCCAGCAGGCTGTCGCGCACGCACCCCCCGACCAGATACGCCTCGTAGCCGCTTTGGTTCAGCCTGTCCAGAACGGCGGCGGCCTGCGGCGGAATTGCAATCTCCATACTATAATTTTCCCTCCCTTTCAACTGAATCCTGTCGAAAATATCGTACGGAATTTGGCACGGCCGCTGCATGATCTCCTCTTCGCCGGGTAATAATGCAAGTAAGACGGGGGAATGCATCGTGCAGTACAACAAAGTCGAAATCTGCGGCGTTAACACTTCCAAACTGAAAGTGCTGACCGAAAAAGAAAAGATGGAACTGCTGCGCAAAGTCCGCGACGGCGACAAAAAGGCGCGCGACGAGCTCATCAGCGGCAACCTGCGCCTGGTGCTGAGCGTGATCCAGCGGTTCACGAACCGCGGGGAAAACCTGGACGACCTGTTTCAGGTCGGCTGCATCGGCCTCATCAAGGCCATCGACCATTTCGACATCAACCAGGGCGTCCGCTTTTCTACTTATGGTGTCCCCATGATCATCGGGGAAATACGCCGCTATCTGCGCGACAACAACAGCATCCGCGTCAGCCGTTCCCTCCGCGACACCGCCTACAAGGCCATGCAGGTCAAAGAGAAGATGATCGCGAAGAACAGCCGCGAGCCGACCGTCGAAGAAATCGCCAAAGAGCTCGGTATCCCCCGTGAGGAGGTCGTCGTGGCGCTCGAATCCATCGTGGAGCCGGTGTCCCTTTACGAGCCGGTCTTTTCGGACGGCGGCGACACCATCTATGTGATGGACCAGGTGGGGGACAACAACGACGACAACAACTGGCTCGACGAGATCGCCCTCAAAGAGGCAATCAAGGGCCTGAACGACCGTGAAAAGAACATCCTCTCCATGCGGTACTTTCAGGGCAAGACACAGATGGAAGTCGCCTCCGAGATCGGCATCAGCCAGGCCCAGGTCTCGCGCCTCGAAAAGGCCGCCCTCGACAAGATCAAAAAGGACATCTAGCGGTGTGCCGCCGCAGCCAGTCCCCGCCGTGGGGCACGGCGGAAAATTTAGGCTTTGTCTGGCGGGAGTGTTTAAACACGGCTCCCGCCTTTATACATCTCTATTGTACCATTTCTTGTCGGCCATATCAAATAATCCTAATCCGCGCCCGCGCGTCATACAATTTGGCAGGAGGTGTGGGGCGGTGAACTGTTGCATCGACGATATGCGCCATAAGGAAGTCATCAACGTAAAGGACGGCATGCGTCTCGGCAACGTCTGCGACCTTGAAATAGACACGACGAATGCCCGCGTGACCGCCATCATCATCTACGGCCGGCTGCGCTGGTTCGGGCTGCTGGGAAGAGAGGACGACATCGTGATCCGCTGGCAGGACATTCAGGTCATCGGCGACGACACCATCCTGGTCAACTACAGCAGTCTCTGCCGGACCACGGGGCCGCCGCGCGGGCTGGGGGCGATCTTCAGCCGGAAATGACCGCCGCAGAAAAAGCGGGACGGCTGGAGAAATCCGCCGCCCCGTTTTCTGTCGCATGCTCCGCGGTGGGTCAGGACGGGGTTTCGCCGGTTCCGCTTCCGGTGTGCAGCGGCCCGCGCGTCAGCGAGGCGCCGGCGGCGATCAGCGCGAAGATGCCCGCCATCACGTAGGCGAAGTGGAACGCGCCGGTAAAGGACTGCACCTGCAGGGCGCTGCCGGCGATTCCCTTCGCCTTCAGCGCGGCGGTGAGCGAAGCCTGCCGGCCGCTGAACATGGCGCCGGAGACGGCCGTGCCGACCACCATGCCCACGTTGCGCATGGTCGCCATCATGCCGGAGGCGATCCCGCGCCGGTTGTCCGGCACACTGCCCATGATGGAGCTGTTGTTCGGCGTCTGGAACACGCCGTTGCCAAGGCCCAGCAGGACCAGAAACAGCGACGACTGCAGCGCCGTGGAATCAATCGTGAGCGTGCTGAGCAGGAACATGCCGATAGCGACCAGGAACATCCCGCCGGAACTTAAGTACCGGCTGTCCATCCGGTCGGAGAGGACCCCGCTCAGCGGGCTGACCAGGACCATCACCAGCGGCTGCGGGATCAGCAGAAGGCCCGCGGCGGAGGCGGAGAGCCCGCGCAGGTCCTGCAGGTAAAACGGCATCAGCAGCGTGACGGCATACCCCGCCATGAACGAGATCAGCAGGGAGATGTTGCTCATGGTGAAAAGGCGGTTGCGGAACAGCGTCAGGTCCATCATCGGCGCGGAGGACCTCAGCTCGACCGCCGCGAACACCGCGAACAGGCAGGCCGAAACCGCGAACGAGCCGAGGATCAGCGGGCTGCGCCAGCCGGCCGTGCCGCCGTAGTTCAGTGGGAACAGCAGCGCGATCATCGCGAGGAAGAACAGGACGGCCCCCCGAACGTCGAACTGCTGGCGGACCGGTTCCCCGTCGGGCGGGAGCAGCCTGCGCGACAGGAAATATCCGGCGACGCCGATGGGCAGGTTGACGTAAAAGATGCTCTGCCACCCGAACGCGGTGGTCAGCAGCCCCCCGAGGATCGGCCCGCAGGCCAGGCCGACCTGCACCGCGACGCCGTTCATGCCGAGCGCCTTGCCGCGTTCGTTCGGCGGCGCCGCTATCGTGATGATCGCCGGCCCCACCGCCATCAGCATGCCGGCGCCCACCGCCTGAAAAACGCGCGCCGCGACCAGAAACACAAAAGTGGGCGAGAGGGCGCACAGCAGGGAGCCGACCGTGAAGACCACGAGCCCGCAAAGGAAGATGCGCCGGTTGCCGTACATGTCGCCCATGCGCCCGTACATCAGAAGCAGGCTGCTGATGATGAGCAGATAGGCCATGACGACCCATTCCACGGCGGAGATGGAGATGCCGAAATGCGCGCTCATCTGCGGCAGCGAGATGTTGACGACGCTGGCGTCGAGCGTGGACATGAACGTGCCGACGCCCACGGGCCAGATCACGCTTTTCCAGCTCCTGTGCGGTGCTTCCGTTTCCATGGACGGCATCCCTTCCCCAAATGACGTTTGAAGCGCGAAGACGGCGGAAAACTGCGGGTCGAAAAGCGCCGTATTTTCGCACAATAACTTTATTATACCATAAGCCGCGGTGAAATGGAACGATTTGTCTGTCGCGGGGCGCGAAATTTTGTTCTTTGCTTGTATTGCGCGGGGACTTGTGGTATAATACTTTTCGCGTCACCGATCACACACGCTGTCGCCCGGCGAGCGGTGCCTGCGGAAAAGCGGGTTTTATCGCCGAAAACAAAGCGCAGCGGAGGAAAAACCAAGGAGGTTTTTGCCAATGTCAGTCGTATCCATGAAGCAGCTGCTGGAGGCCGGCGTGCATTTCGGCCACCAGACCAGAAGATGGAACCCGAAGATGGCCCCGTATATCTTTACCGAGCGCAACGGCATCTACATCATCGACCTGCAGAAAACCGTTCGCAAGCTCGAGGAAGCGTATAATTTTGTTCGCGACCTCTCCATGGACGGGAAGTCCGTGCTGTTCGTCGGCACGAAGAAGCAGGCGCAGGAGTCCATCAAGGCCGAGGCGGAACGCGCGGGCGCCTTTTACGTGAACGCCCGGTGGCTCGGCGGAATGCTCACGAACTTCCGCACCATCCGCCGCAGGATCGACCGCCTGAACCAGCTCAAGACCATGGAGGAGGACGGCACGTTCGACCTTCTGCCGAAGAAGGAAGTCGGCAAACTCAAACTCGAAATCGAAAAGCTCGAAAAATTCATGGGTGGTATCAAAGATATGAAATCCCTGCCGGGCGCGCTTTTCATTGTCGATCCCCGCAAGGAGCGGATCGCCGTCGCGGAGGCGAGGAAACTGCATATCCCCATCATCGCGATCGTCGACACCAACTGCGACCCGGACGAGATCGACTATGTGATTCCCGGCAACGACGACGCCATCCGCGCCGTCAAGCTGATTTCCGCAACGATGGCCAACGCCATCGTCGAAGGCCGCGAGGGGCAGATGGGCGCCGCCGCGGAGGCGGAAAAGGCGGAGGAGCCGCCCGAAGCACAGATTGCCCAGTGATGCTCTGGCAACCGGCGGTCGAGACCTGAACGAAAGATATAAAGCGAGGAATGAACATGCCTTTTACAGCGAAAGACGTTGCGGCCCTTCGTGAAAAGACCGGCTGCGGCATGATGGACTGCAAAAAAGCCCTGACCCAGGCCGGCGGGGATATGGAGAAAGCGATCGATTTTCTGCGCGAGAAAGGTCTTGCCGCCGCCACCAAAAAGGCGGGGCGCATCGCGGCGGAAGGCATCGCCTTCGCCGGGGTAAACGAGGCCGGGGACGCCGGCGTCGTGATCGAAGTCAACGCGGAGACGGACTTCGTCGCCAAAAACGCCGAGTTCCGCAGCTTTGTGAAGACCTGCGCGGATACGGTGCTGGCGGGTGATCCGTCCGACTTGGACGCCCTGCTCGCGATGAAAGCCGCCGGCTCCGACGAGACCGTCGATGCCATTCTGAAAGAGAAAATCCTCAAGATCGGCGAAAACATCAGGATCCGCCGCTTCCGGCGTTTTGACGGCATTGTGGGCGCCTACATCCACGCTGAGGGAAAGATCGGCGTGCTCACAAAGTTCGAGACTTCGCCGGAAGTAGCTGCGAAGCCGGAATTCAGCGAATATAAGAAGAACGTCTGCATGCAGATCGCCGCCATCGCGCCGCAGTACCTGGACGAGTCCAAGGTGCCCGCCGAGGTCGTCGAGCATGAAAAGACCATCCTGAAACAGCAGGTTCTCGATTCCGGCAAGCCGGAGGCGATCGTCGAAAAGATCGTGCAGGGACGGCTGCGCAAATTTTTTGAAGAAGTCTGCCTCGTCGATCAGCCGTATATCAAGGACGACAAGCTCACGATTAAAAAATACACCGAGCAGACCGGAAAATCGCTCGGCGGCGCCATCCGCATCGCCGACTTCGCCCGTTTCGAGCGCGGCGAGGGGCTGGAAAAACGCAAGGATAATTTTGCGGAAGAGATCGCCAATCTGGTCAAATAACGTCGGGATGAATCCCCTTTGCAGCGCGGAAGATTTCTGCGCTGCTTTTCTTTCCTCAGGTGGGATTTCGGGGTGGAAAACCATGAAATATCCGGTCGAAGTTCAAAGGTCCCGGCGCAGAACGCTCGCGGTCTCCGTCGAGCGTGACCTGCGCGTTCTGGTAAGAGCGCCGCTCGATTTGCCGGATGCGGCGGTGGAAGCGTTTCTGGCAAAGCACCGGCGCTGGATCGAACGCCACCTTGCGCTTCAGGCGGAAGCCGACGCCAGGGCGAGGTCTTTTACGGAAGAGGAGATCGTTTCCCTGAAAGACAGGGCCGGCCGCCTTTTACAGCGGCGGGTCCCGTATTACGCCGCGAGGATGGGCGTCGCGCCGGCGGGCGTGAAGGTGACGAATGCCGCGTCGCGCTGGGGTTCCTGCAGCGCGAAAAACCGGCTGTGCTTTTCCTTCCGGGTCGCCCTGCTCCCGCCGGAGGCGGCGGATTACGTCGTGGTCCACGAGCTCGCGCACATCCGGCAGAAGAATCACGGTCCCCGCTTTTACGCGGAGATCGCGAAGATCCTGCCGGACTACAAACAGCGGGTCGCCCTGCTGAAGCGGGCCGCCCGGGAGCTTGGCCTGTAGCGTTGCCGCCGTAGGCGCGAAAGGCGCCGTGCGCCCGCGGGGGTCAGAAAAAGCTCCCGGCAGGTTTTATCTGCGGGAGCGATTTTTTAGACTGTCGGGAGGCATAAATGCCTTTCGCGCCTACGGCGGACCGCAGCGATGGCGCTCAGGCGTGTAGCTTTTGCACATTGCCCCGGGAACGCTACGAAACTTCCTTTTCCTTCGGTTTCTGCTGCACCCGCTCGCGGATCTCCGCTTTCCGTTCGGCCTCCTTGCGCGCCTTTTCGTCCGCGTGCGGTTTCCCGTCGCTGGCTTCCCAAAGCTCTTTCGAGACTTTGGCCCATGCCGTCGCGGGCGGAACGCATTTTGCCGTCAGCGAGTCCACGTCCTCCGGATGCGTCATGTCCGTCGAGTGCGCGCCGGACTTTTTCACCATCTGCGCCAGGCGGCCCGGGTTGTCGAACAGCGGGCACGGGCGCAGCTGGTTGCTGTTGAACGGCTGGTTGCGGCGGTACTGCATGAACAGTGGGGACCGGTAGGCTTCGAGCAGCGTAAATTCACGA
>DAINSB010000062.1:0-8758 GCA_036741535.1 Caproicibacter sp.
ACCCTGCGCGGTTCGCCTCCTCCAGAATCCAGGAAAACACCTGCTCCGCGGTCTGCTCCGTAAACCGGTGCCTGAAATTGTAGCTCACCGTGGAGAAATGCGGCAGCTGTTCATTCAGCATGTACCGGTACGCGATATTCATTTCGATTTCTTTCATTGTCCGCCGCAGGGACGGAATCCCATAAAGATGCTGGATCAGCACGATTTTGAACAGCATCACCGGGTCCACGCTCGGACGTCCGTTGTGTTTTTGTTGCACGCGGCCGGTGAAGAACCTGCCGGCACAAGTCGGGAGCAGCACACGGTGAGGCGGTCGGACCGGCACTCCCCACCCCTGAGAATATCCGCAATGCTGGTAGGGCAGCAATGTGAAAAATAAATTATTATATCATTAATCATGCAAAAATCAAAAGATGATGATTGTGCAAATGCACAATCATTTTTTGCTAAATAGATATTCAACACCGATGAACACTGTGATATAGTAGGGTACAAACAAGTTGATACAAAAAGCAAAGATGCTGGAAGATATTTTCCAATGCATCTTTTTTTTTATATTATTCATATAATGCTAACCATCGCCAAACATCGATCATGGACAATGGAGGTAAGATTATGTTCAACGAATCATTATTTGAGCTCAATGCTATCAGAAAGCAGTATGGATCCGGTAACACTTTGGTCACCGTATTGGATAAAATCGATTTCTCAGTGCGCGAAGGAGAATTTGTCTGTATTATGGGGGCGTCCGGCTCAGGAAAATCGACGCTGCTCCGAATCATGGGCGGGATTGAGAAACAGACGGCGGGGAAAATCCGGATCAACAACAACTGGTACAAAGACGGGATTCCTCCGATGGAACGCAGGGATTTCGGCTACGTTTTCCAGCAGGACAATCTGCTGGCGTGGCGGACAACGGAAAAAAATGTGAACCTGCCTCTCGAGATCTTCGGCTACAAGGGCAAACAGTGGAAGGACCGCATTGCGGAAATGCTGGACCTGGTCGGCCTTCTGAATTATAAGGAGTGCTATCCGCATGAGCTGTCAGGCGGCATGCGGCAGCGCGCATCCATCGCCCGCGCGCTTGTCCATGATCCGAAGGCGCTTCTTCTCGACCAGCCTTTCGGCGCGCTGGACGCCATCACGCGCAAAGAGCTTGGGTACCGGCTGCTGAAGATCTGGAAGGAAACCGGGAAAACCGTAGTCATGATCACCAACAGCGTCGACGAAGCGCTGCTCCTCGCCAGCAGGATCATCGTTCTTTCTTCCGCGCCGGCAAAGATCTGCCACATCATTGAGAACGACATCCCTTACCAGGACCGTGACGAAAGCCTCAGCGACAACTTTGAGTATAAGCGTCTTCATGAGCAGCTCAGCAACATCGTCCGCGGCACTGAGACGACGGACCAGCCGGAAAAGGAATTCGCAAGGAAGTTAGCTTGAGTTTATCCGCCGCTCCGGCGGCGGAAGTCAGAGGTAGTTTAATATGAAAAAAGCACATGCAAAACGGCAGATATCACCAGTAAAAATGGCCGCCCCCCTGGCCTTGTTCGTCATCATCATCGCTGTATGGGAAATCTGCGTCAGTGCCTTTCACATCTCCAGGACTATTCTTCCGAGGCCGGAAGTGATCGTTCGTCAGTTCGTCCAGAACTTTGCCCGCGACATCTGGCCGCAGATGCAGTTCTCCCTTTGGGTGATTCTGACGGGCTACGTTGTTTCGGTGGTTATCGGTATCCTCATTGCGGCGGTATGCTCCCAGTTCAAACTTGTCACCCAATCGGTTTCGCCGCTCATCATTCTTTTCCTTGTTACGCCGATGAACACCCTCGTTCCTATTTTCATGCTGTGGATGGGTTTCAATCCGATGGAGCGTATTCTGATCGTCATTCTGCAAACCACGCCCATCATCGCTCTCAACACCATTTCCGGGTTCTCGAAAGTCGAAAATTCCAAAATCGAACTCATGCGGTCGATGGGTGCAACCAGAGTCCAGACGTTCTGCAAACTGATTTTCCCCAACGCCTTACCTCAGGTTTTCACAGGATTGAAGCTCGGCTGCATCTTTTCCATCATTGCCGCCATGGGCGCCGACCTCGAGATCGGGAAATCCGGGCTCGGCTACCGGATCTCGGAATACTCCAGTCTGACAATGACGGAAATGGCGTACGGCACAATCATTCTCGTGGCGCTGATGGGGAATATTATGTTTGAAATCGTGGCAAAGGTCGAGAGGAAGTTGATCGTATGGCTGAAGTAAAAATGGACCGTTCGGCAAAAGCAGGCCGCCTCCCCAAAATCATCCTTTCCGGCATCAGCAAGAGATTCCAAAGCCGCCGACAGACGATCACCGCGGTGGAAGACGTCAACATGAGCGTCAATACGGGCGAATTCGTTTCCATCGTCGGGCCGAGCGGCTGCGGAAAATCCACAATCATCCGGATGATCGACGGAATTATCCGCCCGAGTTCCGGAAAGATCACGATCGGCGGCAACGAGATTGATTCCCAGACAAAAATCACGCAGGAGATCGTCGGCAAGATCGGTTTTACATTCCAGCTCCCGAATTTGTATCCGTGGATGACGATCCGCGAAAACGTCGCGCTTCCGCTCAAAATTTTCGGCCTGCGTGGCTCCGACTGGGAAGATTACGTCACCTACCTGCTGCAGACCGTGAAGCTCGAACAATATGCCGACAAATACCCGACGGAAATATCCGGAGGAATGCTTCAGCGGGCCGGAGTCATCCGCGCCATGGTTTACAGGCCCGAGATTCTGCTGATGGATGAGCCCTTCGGCGCGCTGGACGAAATGACCCGCGAGGAGCTGAACCTCGAACTGCTCGACATCTGGGCCGACACCGGCCTGACGATAATCTTCATCACCCACAATGTGCAGGAAGCCGTCCTGCTTTCCGACCGGATTTATGTGATGTCGACGAATCCCGGTAAAATCATTTCAGAAGTTCAGATCGGCCTTCCGCGCGAACGCACCCTCGAAATGACAAATGAAGATCAATTCATTGCGTACTGTGACACTATCACCCGGAAGATCGGCACCGTGAATCTCGACAAAATCAAATGAAAGGAGGCCGACCGAATGACTGCCGCCGTAACCTCACAGAAACAGGAAATAGCGCCGAAGAAAAAATCGCATTCCAGCGTCATTGCCCCACTGGTGACGATTCTGGCCATTCTGCTGATCTGGCAGTTCCTTGTCATCGCTTTTCATATCCCCGCGTGGAAGATTCCGACTCCGGGAGCGGCGATTCAGGCCATGTTCACAAACTTTGGCGAACTTGCGCCTTACATACTTTCTACTTACCTGGATATTCTGGCTGGCTTTTTGATCGCCGTGGTGTTCGGCATCGTCCTCGCCTGCCTGATCAGCAATTTCAATCTTCTTGGAATTGCTCTGACCCCGTATATCAACCTTCTCTGCACCACGCCGCTGATTACCCTTGTGCCGCTGCTGATGCTCTGGCTCGGGTTCGGGAACGGGGTAAAGATTCTCGCCGTGGTCGTACAGGCGTTCCCGATTGTGAACATGAACTCGCTGACCGGCTTTAATAATGTCGAGATGATGAAGTTGGAGCTGATGCAGTCCCTGCGCGCCAGCCGGATCCAGACTTTCCGCTACTGCGTTCTTCCAAATGCGCTTCCGAGCGTATTCACAGGTATGAAACTCTCCGGGATCCTGGCGACGATCGCCTGCGTCACCACGGAAATGTCGGGCGGCAACAACGGGCTTGGGTATGAAATCGTTCAGTTCACCCAGTACATGAAAATGGATGAAGCATTCGCCTGCATTTTCTATGTCGCGGTCATCGGCATTCTGCTTTATTCCTTCTCATCGCTTCTGGAAAGCAGAGTAATCAAATGGAAAATCTGAATTGACTATGATATTGGAGGATCACCTATGAAACTGAAAAAACTGTTATCCCTGCTTCTGGCTTTGTCCGTCTCGGCGTTTGCGTTTATCGGATGCAGCAGCTCCTCCGGCAGCGGTGCGTCGGGTGCCGGATCCACACCCACAGGGGCTTTGCCAAACAGCGAAGAGGCCCAGTCCGGCGCGAGCGGCGATCTGAAAAAGGTCACTTTCGTTTCGCCGACGGCACTGGAATCTTTCGACTATGTCGCGCTGTACGTGGCAGACAAAATGGGATATTTCAAAGACGAGGGGTTAGACGTCACCATTCAACAGGCAATCGGCACAACGGACTCCAAGATGGTTGCGACCCAGCAGGCACAGTTTGCCTATCCTTCCCCCGGCATCCTGCTTTCGGCTCTTTCGCAGGGTCTACCTGTGGTCGCGGTAGCGAACAAGAATAAAATCGATGAATTCGGCATCGCGTTCAAAAAGGGTGGAAACATCAAAACCTGGTCGGATCTGAAAGGCAAAACGATCGTTCTCGGGAATGCTTCCTGGCAGTCGATCGGTGTCCCGATCCTGCAGGCGGCAAAGGTCGACACCAACACAATCAAGTGGACGGTCGCGGGCGACACAAGGTTCCAGATGGTTGAAGACGGCAAAGCCGACGGCGTGTTAACCTGGATTGCCGAATATAAGCAGATGGTCGGTCAGGGATTCAATCTTGATTTCCTCTGCGGCGACGATGTGCTGAAAGAATGCGCCAACGCGATTATCGTGAATACGGATTATGCAAAGCAGAACCCGGATACCGTAAAAGCGTTCGTCCGCGCATGGGCAAAGGGCTCATACTTCATGAAGGTCAATCCCGATGCGGCCGCCGATATTGTTCTGAACAAATGCCCGTCCATCCAGATTACTTGGAACGGCGCGGTCGGTGCCGTCGACGGGGCGATTCAGCAGACGTTCGGCATCGAAGACAGCGACGTGCAGGACACCCTCAAAAACGGCATCGGCATCCAGTCCGCTTCCAGATGGCAGGCCGCCGTTGACGCTGCGTTCTCTGCAAAAGTGATTTCCAAGAAAATCGACATCAAAGACATCTACACCAACCAGTACATTGACAACACATGGGATAAATCCAAAGTGGAAACGGACGCCAAGAACTATCAGTGCACGTCCAAGGTCTATCAGAACAAGGGCTCGGAGTCCGCTGCTTCCAAATAACAATGCCTCAATATCTTTGATTTTTAGGAGGAACTCATGAACATAGGGAATTCGTATGCCCTGCATGGCAAAATTGAAACGGAGGCTCTGAGCGTCGTCATGGCGCAGTATGAGCCGATCAGCGCGACGTCGCTGGATGATGTAGACAAAAATGTTGAAACCGTTCTCGGGCATATGGACCGCGCGTCGTGCGGCTACCCTGGCTACGACCTGTTTGTCACTCCGGAGGGCGGTCTACAGGGGTACAGCCACGGCGGCTGGATCAATGCGCTGGTCGATATCGACGGGCCGCAGATCCAGAAGCTGAAGGACAAGTGCAGGGAACTGAGTGTTTGGGGGGTGTTCGCCCCCTGGGTCAGGCCCAAGAGCGGGAATTTTGCAGAGAATATGGCTATCATCATCAACGACGAGGGCGAAATTGTCCACCGGTATGTCAAGATGAACCCGTTTATTCCTTCGGAACCAACGCATCCGGGCAATCAATGCCCGGTGACGCCGGGCCCGAAGGGTTCCCGTCTTGCGACGATCATCTGTTCCGACGGCGACTACCCGGAAATGTGGCGCGAGGCCGCCTTCAACGGTGCAAACATCATCCTCCGCCCAGCCCATTATATGGCACCGTGGGAACAGGCATGGCAGATCACCAATAAGGCGGGCGCCTATTTCAACCAGTGCTATGTGATCGCATGCAACGGGGTCGGCCTTACGCAGTCTTATTCCTATTTTGGCAACAGCATGATCGTCAACCCGGACGGAACCACGATCTGCGAAGCGCCACTCGGCCTGACCTGGCTGACGAAGGCGGACCTGTATCCGGGAATCATCGACCAGATGCGGAAACAAGCCGTGCATTCCAACCCGCTTTATACATTTCAGCACCGCGGGGCCTCTTGCCCCGACTTCGGCGGAGTGGGGGATACGGAGCTGCCCTATCGTGCATACCGGTAAAAACAGTTTAAAGTCGTGAGGTGTGAAAATGAGCGGAAAAATCTATGTTTCTGAGATGCACAATGTCCACAAAGCGCTGGAAGACGTCGATTACCCCTGCACGAAGGCGGAGATCATCCGGAAGGACGGCGCCAAGGTGGTCCGTCTGGACTGGAATCTGACCAAAACGATTGGAGAGCTCGTAAAACCGATCAAGCTGGAAAAGTTCTGCTGCGCGGCGGCCTTCTACAATGCGCTGGTCGCCTCCATGAACGAAGGCAAAATGTGAGGATCGGCTCCTCTGCCCCGAAAACAACTTTCGGAAGGATGTGATAGGATCATGGAACCGCTGACGAGATATGGAGTCGCGGCGATTCAGACGGCGTTCAATACCGCCTTTACCAGAGACGACATGATGAAAAACCTTGACAGGGCGGTTGAATTGGTCGGGACCGCGGTCAATTCCTATTCTATGTTCGGCCAGCCGGTCAAACTGGTTGCGTTCCCGGAGCATTTTCTGGCCGGCGTCCCCTACAAAGACGCAATGGTGGCGATCCGGAACGGCATTTACACGACCATTCCGGACGGTCCCGAGATTCAGGCATTTATCGCCGCCGCGCGCAAGTACGACATTTATATCGAGACCGGCAGCCTGAACGAACTCGATCCCCGTTACCCAAACCATCTTTTCAATACCGCCTGCATCGTCGGCCCGGAAGGCCTGGTGCTGCGGTACCGGAAAGTGAACCCATGGATTCCCGGCGAGATCCACACCAGCCCCGTACAGATTCAGGGTTACAGCGAACCTCTCTTTCCGGTCGCAGACACGGCGATCGGTAAGCTGGGCGTCGTGATCTGTTACGACCTGATGTTCCCGGAAACGACGAGGCAGCTTGCGGTGAACGGATGCGAGCTTTATATCCGCCCGAGCGCGTGGCCGCTGCCGCTGACGACGTCGGGTGCGAACTGGAACAAGGTCTATTCGCAGGCGCGCTCCATTGAGAACGTCATGTACGGCGTCCATGCAAATCTGGGGACGTCTTTCAAGGAATATAAAGGCTATACGTTCCCCGGCGGCACCTGCATCGTGGATTTTGAAGGCAACATCCTTTCCGAGATCTGGGAGAGCGGCGAACATATCCTGTACGGCCACGTTGATCTGGCCGGCCTGCGGGCGTGGAGAAAAAATGCATACGCCAATATGACGGTCGCCCAGATCCGAACGGAAGCCTACGATTACCTCAAGGCGCCGATCTTCCCGAGCTATACGCACGCGGCCGACGAACCGCTTACCTTCGACCAGAATAAACGGATGACGGCCGATGGAAAAAACAAAATCTATGGTTAAATTGAATCATTTTCAAAGGAGAAGTCAATTATGCCGGAACAATTAACAGGAACCGAAATTCGGAGCATGTCCAAAAAATACAACCTCCATTCCTGGAGCGTTCAGGGCACGCTGAACCCGACCGTGGTCACGAAGGCCGAGGGCATCTATTTCTGGGACAGCGACGGAAAGAAATATTACGACATGTCGAGCCAGCTCGTCAACCTGAACATCGGCCACGGCAACAAAAAGGTCATCGCCGCCATTCAGGAGCAGGCCGCGAAGCTGCCGTTCATCAGCCCGGCCTTCGCCATCGACGTCCGTTCCCGTCTCGCGAAAGAGGTCGTCGAAGTCGCGCCGGACAATATGAAAAAGGTGTTCTTCACGCTCGGCGGCGCCGACGCGAACGAAAACGCCATCAAGATCGCCAGGCTCTACACGGGCCGCTACAAGATCTTTTCCCGTTACCGTTCGTACCACGGGTCCACGTTCGGCGCGGCGAACCTGACCGGCGAGCCGCGCCGCTACACCTGCGAGCCGGGCATCCCGGGATTCGTCAAATTCTTCGACCCCTACCTGTACCGCGCCGGCATAGAATTCGCAAGCGAGGAGGAGGGCGCGAAATATTATGTCGACAAGCTGCGCGAGCAGATCGTCTACGAAGGGCCGCAGAGCGTCGCGGCCGTGATCCTTGAGACGGTGACCGGTTCCAACGGCGTCATCATCCCCCCGAAAGGGTATCTACAGGGCGTGCGGAAGATCTGCGACGAATTCGGCATCGTCATGGTCTGCGACGAGGTCATGGCGGGCTGGGGCCGCACCGGCGAGTGGTTCGCGTGCGACAACTTCGGCGTCAAGCCCGACATCATCTCTTTTGCGAAGGGCATCACCTGCGGCTACGTGCCGCTCGGCGGAGACATCGTCTGTGGGAAGATCGCCGACTATTTCGACGACCACAAGCTCGACTGCGGCCTGACCTACAGCGCGCACCCCATCGGCTGCGCGGCGGGCCTCGCCACGCTCCAGGTCTACCGGGAAGGGCATCTGATCGAAAACTCCAAAAAGATGGGCGCCGTCCTCGGCAGAGAGCTGGAGCGCCTCAAGGCGAAGCACCCCTCCGTCGGTGACGTCCGCTACATCGGCCTGTTCTCCGCTGTCGAACTGATCCGGAACACGAAGACGAAGGAAGCGCTCGTCCCCTTCGGCCGCGACCCGGAAAAGATCATGCCGAAAATCGTCGGCAGGCTGATCGCGAAGGGCTTCTACACCTATTCGCACGAGAACAACATCCTCGTCGCCCCTCCGCTGATCATCACGGAGCCGGAGATTCTGGAGGCCATGCGGCTGCTCGACGAAGTTCTCGATTATGCGGATACTTTTGTCGTAGAATAGTACATACGGAAACGG
>DAINSB010000062.1:8775-12120 GCA_036741535.1 Caproicibacter sp.
CGCACCGGTCCGAAATCTGTCATTTGAAAGGATGGGCGCAGTCATGGATTCCTGTCAGTTTATTTCTCCCCGGAAAATCGTAGTCGAGGAAGGCGGCGTGTCTTCGGCGGGCGAGCTTTTGAAGGGCCTGGGCAGCAAGGCGCTGGTCTGCGTGGGGGGAAGCTCGGCGCGCAAAAACGGATCGCTCGACAGGCTGCTGCATTCGCTGGAGGCCGCGGGCCTCTCGAGCGCGGTTTTCGAGGGCATCCCCTCCGACCCCGACGTCGCGGCCGTCGAAAAAGGCTACGCCCTCTGCAGACAGAGCGGCTGCGACCTGGTCGTCGGCATGGGCGGCGGCAGCGTGCTCGACACCGCCAAGGCGGTCGGCCTGCTGGCCGTGAACGGCGGCAGCGTGACGGATTACGAGACTTCGCGCCCGCCGAAGCCGATGCTCCCGATGCTGGCCGTTCCGACCACGGCCGGAACGGCCAGCGAGGTCACGAAGATGGCCGTCATCACCGACCCGGCGCAGAAGAAAAAGATGCTGCTCAACTGCGAGGAGATTCTGCCCTCCGTCGCGCTACTCGACGTGGAGCTGACCTATTCCCTGCCCGCGAAGATCGCGGCCGCGACGGGGATGGACGCGCTGACCCACGCGATGGAAGCCTACCTTTCCGACAGAGCGAGCCCCCTGACCGACCTGTATGCCATAAAAGCCGTCGGCATGATCGCGAAAAACATCCACGGCGCGACGTACAACCCGAAGAACAAGGCGGCGAAGCGGGAGATGCTGCTCGGCCAGATGTTCGCCGGCCTGGCGTTCAGCAACACCATGACCTGCCTGGTCCACTCCATGTCGCGGCCGCTCGGCGTCTACTACGGTATTCCCCACGGCGAAGCGAACGCCGTCCTCCTTGCGACCGTGATGGAGTACAATCTGCCCGCCTGCGTCGCCCGCATGGCGGAGATGGCGCAGGCGATGGGCCTCTCCTGCAGCGAGGGCGGGGACTGGGCGCTTGCCGAAGCGCTGATCCGGCACCTGAAGCGGATCCACTCGCTGCTCCCGCTGCGCCGGAACCTCAAAGAGATGGGCGTCCGCGCCGGGGACCTTCGCCCGATGGCGGAAAGCGCCTTCGCCGCCGGCACCACGAAAGTGAACCCGCGCAAGCCCACGGTCGACGAGATCGCCGCCCTCTATGGGAAACTCATGTGAGCGCCGCCGAAATCGGGCGGCTGCAAAACGGCATCAGAACAACTCCCGCATGGCAAGCGCGATCATCAGCTCCGACTTCGTCTGGAGAGACGACAGGCTCCGGCCCAGGATGTTCTCGATCTTTTTGATTCTATAGATGGCGGTATTTCGATGGATAAACAGTGTTTTGCTTATTTTGGAAATATTTGCGTCATTCCTGAGATAAACGCTTAAAAAGCCCAGGTAGTCCGTCTCATTCGCCGCGTCGTAATTGATCAAGGGCTGCAGTGAATCGCGGCAGAAATTGCGGAAATCGGCATTGTCCGACAACTGGATGAGGACGGTGTACAAGCCCAGCTTTTTAAATTCCCTGCAGCCGCCTGCAAAATCATTGAGCGCGCTTGCCAGTTTGGCGGTGAAGTACGCTTCCCGAAAACTCTGCCGCAGTTTTTCTACGCTGTTGTAAAAATTCCCGATGCCGATCTGAATGCGGCTGCTCTTGAGCAAATCGCTCAGAGTATCGACAACGGCGCAAACGCCGCCGCTCCCGGCATCCGCCGTACCGGCCGCCTGGTGGATGACAACATAAACGAGCCTTCCGTCAATCTGAAACGAAAAGAAACGGTAATAAGCATATATGAGCTTGCTTTCCAGAGCCTGCACCAATGCTGAGTTGGCCGGCTTGTCATCGGCGCTCCGAATGACCATCGCGCCATAAAAATAATCGTCGGAATAGCCGCGCTCCTTTAACTGCCGGATCAAAGCGTTTTGATTTTTCCCGCCGACCAGAAGGTCGTGGAAATAATTTCTGATCTCAAAGTTATTCCCCTGATTTTTCAGAATATAGGTACAGATGATGTGCGTGATATCGGCCAGCCGGATCCGCCAGGGGATCGTCAGCAGAGGATAATTATTTTGCTTCGCATAAAGGAGAACCTCGCCGGGGATCTCGGAAATATAAGGGCCGAGATTGATAACGCTCCCGGCGGCCCCGGACTCGCAGGAGCCCCGTATCAGCATCATAAGGGCGTCGTCGTCCTGTTTGATTTCAACGCCCGTCGTAAACACAAGCTCGGATTTGTGAACAAACTCCAAAAGGGCCGGGCTTTCGATGGTATTGACCCAGATAACATTGCGGTCCAGACCGTTTTCACCTGCCGCCACATCAATACAGCTAAGTTTATCCAGCGTCAAAAGGCTCCTGAGAGTAACAGCCAACGCAATTCCCTTCCTTTCCCCGGCGAAGCCGCAGATTTGCGATCCATTCCGTTGTGTGCAATTGAATCAAACGGCTGCCCGGTTTTTAACGGCAGGATCCCGGCGTATGTCCTCCGTGCGTCGGCCCGTCGGGATCATCTTTCCGTGGTCAGGTCACGGAAGCCTTGGGGATCTCCGCATTGAACTGTTCCCTGCTGAGGCTGCCCATCGCGAGGGGCTGATTGGAAGGGAGCTTTATGTTGAATGGCATTCCCTTCTGCAGTACGACCTGACGCAGGAAAAACCCGATTGCGTTGGACATCGGAATTCCAAGCTGGTTCAACACTTTTTCCGCCGGCTCTTTGACCTCGGGCTCGACGCAGGCGAATACATTCGATGTTTTCGCCATAGAAAATCACCTCATTTTTCTAATATTATATCCGATTGTATTGCGATATTCAATCAATTTACACACGTTTTCAGTCAACCTTACCGCTCGGCCACGGATGGCTCGCACCTTTCGCACACGGCTGATTCCGGAGCTGTCTCAGCTACAGCAATTCCACAAGTTCATTCTGTATGTAGTCGAGAAACATGCTGCCATTCAAGCTCCTGACACAATCGTTGTGGTTTTGGGCGTATTCAGCGGAGCGCTGTCCTTCACACGTTCTTTTCCCTGGGCCCGGCCATACCGACGGGTCGAACTCGCATTGACGCCGCTTTCGTCAAGAAATACCAGCGAAGCCGCGCGCATCGTGCACTGCGTTTTACTCCAGACAGTACGTCTGGCTTTTACATCTGCCCGGTCCCGCTCGCTGGCATGTACCGTCTTTTTTTATATCGGAACCCCAGCTTGTTGCGAAGAATATTGCTGATTTCGGACTTTTGGATGGACAGGTGCATAGCTTCCTTGATTTCCGCAAGGCTCTGTAAAGTAAACATGAAAGATTGACAAGCGGGAACAGCCAATTACTTCA
>DAINSB010000063.1:0-12098 GCA_036741535.1 Caproicibacter sp.
CCCGTGTTTTTCACGGGACGCCGGCTGTTTTTTTGCGCCGCGGCGCGGCAGGGTCGGGGGGGGTCCGCGCTTTTCCACAGCAGTATGGGAAACCGACGCCCCTTTTTTGAAAGAAACTTTGCCCCGGCGGGCCCGTTGTGGTATAATTTTACTATGAAAAATCGATGAGAATTCATGAAAAGCGGCGTGGCACATCAATGCGTAAACTGAACATCGCGGTATGCGAAAACGAAGAATACGAGCTGAAACAGATCGGGCTGCTGCTGGAACGGTCAGCGGAGGCTTTCGGCTGCGCGGCCCGCATTTTTTCCTACCGGGACAGTAAGAGCATCCTGGACGAAATGAAAAAAGGCTCCGTGCGGTTCGATATGCTCTGCCTCGACGTGTATATCGACGAAAAAACCGGGTTCGATATTTCCGCCGCCGCGCGGCGGAAAGGATGGTCCTGCGCGATCGTCTTCATCTCGGCTTTCCCCGACCGGATGGCGGAGAGCTTCCGCTACGTCACCTCGGCGTATCTGGTCAAGCCCGTGGACGAAGGCCGGGTGCGGGAGGCGTTCGGCACGGCGCTCGCCCATCTGGAGGCCGAGCCGTCCTTTCTGCTCAGCGGCAAAGAGGACGAACGGTCCATCCCTTTTCATGAGATCGTCTACCTGGAGAGCCGTTTAAAACAGATCTACCTGTACCGCCGCGGGGAGCCGGAACCGATCGTCTTTCAGAGCCGGCTTGCCGAAATCAGCCGCGAGTTCCCGAAAGAGCATTTTTTCCTCTGCCACAAAAGCTATCTGGTCAATTTTCATTATGTGCGGAGAATCGACAAAATCCGACACGAGGTCGTCCTGCTCGACGGAACCCGCCTGCCCGTCAGCCGGAGCTGCTACCGGCAGATTCTGAAGGATTTCATGCAGTTCCACTCCGTGGCCAGAGAGGGGCGGGATCCATGAAGAAACCGCGCGTCAGCCGAACCTGCATCCGGTGGATCCTGCCCGCCGTCAGCGTGGTCGCGCTGTCTCTGCAATCCGGCCTGCTGGCATCCGGCCCGACCAGATCCCCGCGCATTTTCATCCTTTTCATGGCGCTGGTCCTGTTGCTGATCCTGCTGAATTTTTTTGTCTGGCGCGCCGTCGGGCATGTTTTTCAGAGGCTGTCCCTTTCGGAGGAAAAGGCGCTGCAGAAGCGCCGGATGGAACAGATCGTCCGGCTTTCGGGGCAGGTGCGCAGCCACGAAGAGAAAGTCCTCCGGATCCACCACGACCTGAAGAACCATCTGGGCGTACTCGATTCCCTGCTGCGGGACGGCCGGACCGGGCAGGCCGGCGGCTATATCGACCGGATCCGGGCGTTTCTGGAGCGGGAGGACATGCCGAAATGACGGATTTTTCTTTCACCGCCGCCGACCTGCTGTATCTTGCGACCCTCTCCCTCGGCGGCGCGCTGAATTTCTGGTTTTTCACCAATCAATATCTCGAGTGCCGCGCCCGCAGCTCCGCGATCCTGCTGATCGACACGCTGTTTACGCTCGCCGCCGTTTTGCTCTATTCCCGCGTCCCCGTTCTGTTCCGGTCCATCGCCGTCCCCGCGGGCACCTTTCTGCTGGTGCTGGTTCTTTACCGGGGCTCTTTTCTGCGAAAGCTCGAGATCGTCGCCGCCTACCACATCTGCATCCTCTTTCTGGACCTTCTCGTCGTCGCCTCAATGGCGACATGGAACGTCTCTTACGCGGCGTGGAGCGAAAGCCGGCTGTTCCAGTGGGTCTGCAACGTCGTCATCATCAATCTGTTCCTGATTCCGGCCGCCCTGCTCCTCCGCCCCGTGCTGCGGGCAAGAAAAGCCTGCGATTCGCAGGAAACGAGAGACCTGACCTGCATCCTCGCCGCCCTGTTCGCGGCGGTCACCATCATGATCGGCTTCGTCATCCTCTCCATCTCCTCCGAAAGGAACAGGCTGCTGCTGGGGATCTCGGCGGCGGCCGGCCTGCTGGTCGCCGCCGTGCTGCTGCTGTTCTGGCTCTTCAGGCGGATCGAACTCCTCTCCCGCCGGGAAGCGGAACAGAAGCTGCTGGAGCTGGAATACCGGCTCGCTCTGGAACGCCGGGAGCAGGCCGGCCGGTACCGGACGGAAATCCGGGAGATGGGGAAAAGGATGGCGGACGAACTGGAACGGCTCTCCCGACTGATCCGGGACGGAAAAACGGGCGACGCCGTCGCCGCGCTGGAGCGGATCATCCCGCGGGTGCAGGGCGTCAGGCGCCCCGCGATCCACAGCAATCCGCTGGTGGACTACCTCCTCGCCGGCCTGGAAAAACGCTGCGGCCCGGAAAAGATCCGGCTGCAGAC
Organism: Caproicibacter sp.; assembly: GCA_036741535.1. Lineage (GTDB taxonomy): Bacteria > Bacillota > Clostridia > Oscillospirales > Acutalibacteraceae > Thermocaproicibacter. Next base: position 2,337 of record DAINSB010000063.1, read on the forward strand.
GGAAATCGACCTGCCCCGCGACACCGGGATCGACGACGTGGATTTCTGCACCGTTCTGTCCAACCTGATGGACAACGCGGTGGACGCCGCCCGCGCGGCGGAAGCGGGGAACCGTTTCATCCGCCTCAGCCTGCACAAAAACGGCGGGGTCCTGTACTTCGGCTGCGAAAATTCCAAAGCCCGGGCTTCCCGGCCGGAAAGACGCAAACGGCGCTTCGGCCATTTCGGGCTCGCCAACATCCGGGAAACCGCCGCGAAATACGGCGGGGATGTCCAGATCGAGGACGGGGAGCGGGAATTTTCCGTCCGGGCGATTCTTTACTGCCCCGCCGGCAGGACCTGAGTCCCGGGCCGCCGCGGGTAAAAGCCAAGAGGGCCCGGAGGCCGAACGGCCTCCGGGCCCTCTATCGCCGCGCCGGCGTCGGCGCGGCCGGTCAGCCGTGGATCACCGTCTCCCGGCCGTGGTCGGTGTAGCTGTCCACGATGCCGCAGATGGTGAGGTCCGCGATCACCTTGCCGTCGTCCAGCAGGAGGTTCGCGGCGCCGCCGTCGGTGTTCACGAGGACGACGTCGCCGACCCCCGCGTCGACGCAGTCAAAAGCGATCCTGCGGGTGCCCTCCGGCATGCCGTCCGGCCGGAGGAACTCCACCAGCATCAGCTTGTAGCTCCGGTAGTATTCGTCTTTGATGGTGGATACGATGTTCCCCACGACCCTGGCCAGCCTCATTCCCTCCGCGCTCCCCCCGCGTTACAGTTCCTCATTGTAGCTGTCGATGAACCCGACGATGGAGACGTCCACCGGCGCCGGCCTTTCGCGGTAGATGCGGCCGGCCTCCCGCTTGCCGATCATATAGACCAGATCCCCCTCCCCGGCCATCCGGGTGTGGTCCGCCGCGACGACCAGACCGGCCTTTTTGCCGTTTTCGATCAGGCGAACCAGCAGAAACGGGATGCCCTCCACATTGCGGTCTTTGACCGTGGCCACGACGGTCCCTTCCACTCTTCCGGTATACATTGGTCCGCTTCCTTTCTCAGATTCCGACGCCTCCCCCGGCCTTACGGCGCGGCGGGTCAGGACTGCTTTTCCTCCAGCTTCGGCAGGATGAACTCGACTTCCGCGTGCGGCCTCGGGATCACGTGCACGGAAATCAGCTCGCCGACCCGCTGGGCGGCGGCGGCTCCCGCGTCGGTCGCGGCTTTCACGGCGCCGACATCCCCCCGGACCATGACGGTGACAAGGCCGCCGCCGACATGCACCTTGCCGATCAGATGGACGTTCGCGGCCTTTACCATGGCGTCCGCCGCCTCGATGGAGCCCACAAGGCCTTTCGTTTCTATCATTCCAAGTGCTTCCTGCATAATAAAACCTCCCATTAATAAGATTCGTATTTTGAAACGGCTTCAGCCGATTGCCCGCAGCATGTCGGGGTGCGGCGACGGGATGACCACGCTCTTCGCCATCAGGCCGCGCGTTTCATCCAGCGCCTCCGCCGCCTGGATTGCCGCCTGCACGGCGGCCACCCCGCCCGTGAGAAGAATAAAGGATTTGCCCCCCAGCCCGCGGCCGAGCCGGACCTCGAGCAGCGTGACCTCCGCGGCCTTCGCGGCCGCGTCCGCCGCGTACATCGCCGCGCACAGCGAATAGGTTTCCATGACGCCGAGCGCCTGCAGATGCTCGACCGCCGTACAGGCGCAGAGGGCGGGGCCGACCGAATCGTCCACATTGGGGATGACCAGCTTGTCGATCAGAAGGCCGCCCGCCACGTCGGCCCCGGCTTCCACCGAGGAACGGACCGCGGCCACGTCCCCCTTCACGACGACGTAATATTTCCCCGCGCAGACGCAGCCGGCGCTGACGAGCCCCACCGAAGCGGCTTTCAGCATGGCGTCGCAGGCCAAAAAGCCGGTCGGGATGCTCATGATCTCGTTCATGCCGATAGATCCCACAGTCTCACTTCCTTATCTCGATGAATTCGCCGGTCACGCGGGTCACCGTGCCGTCGATCGACGCGTGGATCTTCGCGGACAGTTTCGTCAGATCCGCGATCAGCTGACCCCTTTCGACGGTCTGACCCACCGACACGACCGGTTTGCTCGGAACGCCGGTATGCATCTTCAGCGGGATGCGGACTTCCGTGACCGGCGGGGCCTCCCCGACCGGCGCCTCGCGGTCGAACTTTTTCAGGTCCAGCCGCTGGAGCAGCCGCTCGGTCGGGATGCGTTTGTTGGCGATGCCGCCGTCCGGCGGATATTTGACTTCCTTGACCGGCCGGACCCCGTCCTTTTGCAGCCTCGCCTTGACGCGCTGCATCGCCTGCGAGGGCTTCAGGCCGAAATTGCAGGCGAAATACGTGCATACGCCGCAGTCGCAGCAGGAAAACACCCCGTTGACGTCGCCGACCAGTCTGTCGTCGCCATAGGCGAAAGCCCTCATGGCCTTATGCGGCTGCACGTTCAGGCCCATCGCGTTGCGCGGGCACATCTGCGTGCACATCGAGCACTGGCAGCAGACCGCCGCCGCCAGCATCCGATCCCTCGGGTTGCTCGTTTTCTTCGCCAGCAGGGGATGGCCCTTCTCGATCGCCAGCAGCCCGCCCGTCGTCTTCGTGACCGGCCGGGACAGGTCGTCCGTCAGCCTGCCCATCAGCGGCCCGCCCACGAGGAAGGCACAGTCCCCGACGGCGCCGCCCGCGGCGTCAAGAAGTTTTCGCAGGGGCGTTCCGATCGGGACCCGGAGAGTCACCGGGTTCCGGACGGCGCCGGTCACGGTCACGGGCTTGTCGACGACCGGCTTTCCTTTCAGTGCGTCGGCGATGTTCAAAACGGTGCCGACGTTGCTGACCACCGCCCCCACGTCCAGCGGGATGCCGCCCGTGGGGACCGTGCGCCCCGTGACGCGGAACACCAGATTCTGCTCGTCGCCGGCGGGATAAAAGGACTCGGAAAGGCGGAGCTCGACGCCCGTATTCCGGGCCGCCTGCCGCAGGGCGTCGACCGCCTCCCGGTAATGCTCCTTGAGCGCGATGACGGTGCGTCCGGCCCCCAGATGCTTCTTGATGACGAGCGCCGTGCGGACGATCTCTTTTGCGTGGAGTTCCATGATGTGGCGGTCCGTCCGCAGAAGGGGCTCGCACTCCATGCCGTTCACGATGAAGCAGTCCGCTTTGCAGTTCAGCTTCACGTGGGTGGGGAAACCCGCTCCGCCGGCCCCCACGACGCCGGCCTCTTTGATCTTCTCTATCAGTTCCATCTCAAATAATCCTGAAGTCGTCGTAGAGGACGCAGCGGCGCGCCCTCGTGAAAGAGCGGGCGGAGGTGAGCCCTTCCCCCGTGGGGGTCGCGATGGTGAGCGTCGCGTACCCCTCTCCGTTGACCCCGACGCCCGTGTAGGAAGGCGCGTTCTTGACAAAGATCGTCGTGTTCAGCGCCTTCGCGGCCTTCGTCATGTTCTTGACGTTCGTCGAATGCATGATGGCGGAATGCCAGCGCCCCTGCTCCGCGACGACGGCCTCTTCGATCGCCTCGCCCACGTCCCGGACCCGGACCATCGCCAGGACGGGCATCAGCATCTCCGTGAGGACGAAGGGGTGATCGCGGTCGACCTCGGCGATGACCAGCCTCGGGCTGCCCGTGTAGGACACGCCGCTCTTCTCCATGATATAGGTCGCGTCGCGCCCGACGAAGCTGCGGTTGATGGCGTATTTTCCGTCTTTCTGGGTCAGCACGGTCCGGGCGATCCTGTCGATGTCCTCCCCGCGGATCAGGTAGGCGCCGTTCTGCTGCATCAGCGTCACGAGCTGGTCCATGACCGGGCTGACGACGAAGCACTCCTTTTCGGCGACGCACAGCACGTTGTTGTCGAAGGAGGCGCCGTCCACGATGTCTTTCGCGGCCTTCGGGATCTGTGCGGTCTCGTCTACGACGACGGGGGGATTGCCGGGCCCGGCCGCGATGCATTTCTTCCCCGTCCTCATGGCGACGGACACGACGCCCTCGCCGCCGGTGACGGAAAGCAGCTTGATCTTCGGGTGGTTCATGATGACCCGGCCGCTCTCCAGCGTGGGCTCCCTCACCGTGCAGATCAGCCCCGCCGGGCCGCCCGCGGAGACGATCGCCTCGTTCAGGACCCGCATGGTCTCCTGCGAGCACCGCTTCGCGGCGGGATGCGGGTTGAACACCACGGCGTTGCCCGCGGCGATCATGCTGATCGAGTTGTTGATGACCGTTCCGGTCGGGTTGGTGGAGGGCGTGATGGAGCCGATCACCCCGAAGGGGGCCTGCTCCACCAGCGTCATCCCGTAGTCGCCGGTGAACACCCGCGGCACGATGTCCTCCGTGCCCGGCGTCTTATTGGCGACCAGAAGATTTTTGAGGACTTTGTCCTCCACGTGGCCGTATTTTGTCTCTTCGTGGGCCATCTCGGCCAGCTTTCTCGCGTTTTCCCGCGCGGCGGCCCGCATACAGCGGATCAGTTTTTCGCGCTGCTCCAGCGTCATGGCCAGCAGCTGCTTCTGCGCGCGGACGGCCGCCTCGACCGCGTCTTCCGCGCGGTCGAACAGCCACCCGCCGCTTTCCGTGCCGCCGGATGTTTCCGGGCCGTCTCTACTCAGCTGAGCGATGGTCAGCTGAACGATCTGCTCCACCTGTTCTTTGGTCAACATTTATGTTTTCGCCCTCCCCTTCACGATTTCTTGTCTTTGCTGAAAATCCTCCGCCGCCCCGCGTCGATATAATCGATGATCGCGATGATCGCGCAGTCGACGGGCTTTTCCGAGGTGAACGCGGTCTGCCGGGAGGAGGAGCCGCTCACGATCATGACGACCTCCCCCTCCCCGGCGCCGACGGTATCGACGCTGACCAGCGCGGCCCCCTTTTCCTGAAACGTGTCCAGGTCGATGGGTTTGACCAGCAGCAGCTTCATGCCGTTGAGCTTTTCCGACTTGCTCGTGCTGACAACGCTTCCGACCACTTTCGCAATCTGCATAATCCGCTCCTAAACTCTGGTGATGCGGACGGACGTTTCCGCCGACCGATCCGCCGCCGCAGGGGTGACGAGCGCCTTCTTTTCACAAAATACCTGTGTGGCGTGCGCCCGTGCGGCGTTGTCGATGTCCCTTTCCGTCACCAGCTTCAATGGCTTGGGCGCTCTGCCGCCACCTGTTTCCTCCGCCTTTTCTCCGGGCCGGCCGGCCGGCGGGCAACAGCCGCACGGGCACGGCGCGGCGTTCCGGCCCGCCCCGCAGGAGGTCTCCGCCGCGGAAACGATCTCCGCCAGGGCGCCGTCGGCGACCATGCCGGCGTTCGCCTCGTCCGTGTCCAGATGCACTTCCAGTTCGTTCGTGTCGCCCCTGCGCACGACGATATCACCCAAAATGCAGGGCCGGCCGCCCGTCACGCGGATCGCCACGCGGTCGTCGTTTTTCAGGCGGTACGCGTTCGCCTGGCTGTCGCTCATGTGGAGGTGCCGCGCCGCGGCGATGACCCCCTCCGGCAGGGCGATCTCCCCCTTCGGGCCGCGGAGCTTGCAGCCGGGCGTGCCCGCCAAGTCGCCCGACATCCGGACCGGAGGCCGGAGGCCGATGCGCAGCGCGTCGGAAATCGCCAGCTCCACCTGCGTGCGCTTTCGGATCGGCCCGATGATGCGGACGTTTTCAAACACTCCCTTCGGGCCGACCACCGCCACCTGCTCCTTCGCGGCGAACTGGCCGGGCTGGCTCAGCGGCCGGATCGGCTGCAGCCGGTACCCGCTCCCGAACAATGCGTCCAGGTTTTTCCGGGAGAGGTGAACGTGCCTCACGGAGACTCCGACGGGAACGAACCGGGTCCCCTGCCGCGCGAGCTCCGTCAGCACACAGGCCCTGATCTCCCTTTCGTTCGGTTGCAATCATCAATCGCCTCCCTCATTTTTTCCTCATCTGCTCGACGACCCGGCGGACAATATCGGCGATCTCCGCTTCAGAGGCCTGGCCCGCGTCGCCGGCGCGGCCGCCGCAGACCATCCCTTTCATGCAGAGCGGAATGCCGTCTTTATCGGCGTGCGTGCAGGGGGGCCGGCCGCCGGTCGTGATGCCCAGGCGCTCGCGCGTGTCCAGCAGCTTATCCACCTGCCCGCAGGAAAGCTCGTTCGCCCGGCCGATGATGCTGCGGCTGTACATCGTCACCGTCGCGTAGTATTCCAGGGACTCCATGCGGTAGTACGCCTGCATCACGTCGGCGCCCCACGTCAGCGCGCCGTGGTTCGCCAGCAGAACGCCGTTGTGCGTCTTGCAGAACGGCGCGATGGAATCCGGGACCTCCTGCGTGCCCGGCGTCGCGTAGGACGCGACCGGGATCTCGCCGAGCTGGACCACCGCCTCCGCCAGAATCGGCCTCTGCAGCGGGATGCCCGCGATGGAAAAAGACGTCGCGATGGGCGGATGCGCATGGACGACCCCGTGTACCTTCGGATTTTCGCGGTAGACGCGCAAATGCATCTTCAATTCGCTGGAGGGCTTGCACGTCCCCTGCAGCACACGGCCGTCCAGATCGACCTTGACCAGCATATCCTCCTTCACAAGGCCTTTGGAGACGCTCGCCGGCGTGGCCCAGAGGGCCGTGTCGGAGACCTTGCAGGTGACGTTCCCGTCGTTGGAAGCGACGAAGTTCTTGTTGTACATCATCCTGCACACTTCGACGATCTGTTTCTTCGCCTCGTAATCGCTGGGGTAATGATCGGCTCCATGATAATTCAAATTTTCTCTTCCTGCCTTTCATTTTGAAAGCCGTGCGCGTCTCAGGCGTTTTCAAGCCTTTCCCTGAATCGCCGGCAGTTTTCGACCAGATCGGGCGAGGCCGTGAAAAGCCCGCCGCCCATGAGCAGCGCCACGTCCTTCCCGTAAAACTTCACCATTTCCTCCGTCTTTTCCGGCCGCATGCCGCCCGACGGCGCGGGAAAGACCGGCTTCATGCCGCAGAGCTCTTCCCCGCACATCGCGCCGATCCGGCGGCACTGTTCCTCCGAGATGGAAAACCGGCCCCCGCAGTTCGGGAAGACGACCACGTCCGCGCCGGCGATGCGGGGGATCTGCCCGACGATGCACCCGCAGTCGAAGCCGCCGTTCCCCCGGTCGATCCAGCCGCCGGAAAACGAGGGGTGACAGACGACCGGCAGGCCGGAGCGGCGGGCCGCCTCATGCAGCGCGCCGAAGCCCACGAGGCCCGGCGCGAGCATCACGCCGCCCGCACCGCAGTCCTCCGCGAAGCGGATGCGGTCGGCGATGGTGTCGAAGCCGCCGCTGACGTTCGGGATGTAGGCGGCGGCGCCCCCGGTCTCCCGGTTCGCCCGGCGGACCGCCTCGCAGCACATTCTGACGCGCTCGCGGTAGGTGGAAAACGGCTGGTTGACCAGGCCGTGGTCGTCCTTGATGAGGTCGATCCCCCCGAGCGCGCACCGGTACGCTTCTTCCGCGAGGGCGCGGCTCGGCAGGCCCATGGGCTTGAGGGCCGTGAACGAGAGCGGCCTGCCGAAGGCGCGGACGCGCTCCCGAAGGCCCGGCACCCCGAACCGGGGGCCGCCGTACCACTCCGCCAGCCGCGGGGAAAGGAAGACGCGCTCCACCGTGATGCCCGGCAGCAGACTGGAATTGCCGAACACGACGTTCAGAAACTGCGGGAACTCGTCGGTGGCGATCTCGTCCGCGTAGCTGATCAGGGCGCGGTACCCGCCCGCGCAGGCGGACAGCGTCTCGACCCGCCCCAGGATCTCCCGCCGGATGGCGTCGCACTCGATGTGCTGCGCCGGGAACTCCGCCGTCTGCTCGACGCAGAGGTTTTTGGCCTTTTCCAGGGCCTCGGCCTCCGTGCCCGCGATGCGGTAAGAAACCGAAAAACGCCCGCCGCCGAGGTGGCCTTTCAGTTCGTCGTCCTCATAACCGTAAAATTTCATGTCTTTCCTCCTCTACAGGGCCTCCGGCTTCGCGTCGCTGTGCATCGGCGGCAAATACGCCTCCTCCAGATCGCTCTCGCGGAACGCGATCTTTTTGCCGCAGAGCTCCTGCACCCGGGAAAGCAGCGCCGGCGCGTCGATCTGGTACTCGTGCATCAGATAACGCCGGCTCGCCCCGTGCAGGAAGGTGTCCTGAAAGCCGATGCGGATGAGCCTCTTCCCGACGCCCATCTCCGCCATGGATTCCGCCACGTAGGAGCCCACGCCGCCGATCACGCTGTGGTTTTCCATCGTGATGACGCCGTAGCGGGACGCCGCGATCTTTTCCATGATCTCCGGGTAGTGGAAGGGCTTGATGGTGGAAAGGTGGAAGTGCTCCACGCCGACGCCGTTCGCTTTCAGCACGCGGGACGCGCGCAGGGCCTCTTCCGTGCAGATGCCGGTCGTGATCAGCACCAGGTCGCCGCCGTGGCTCAGGCAGCGCGCCCGGCCCAGCTTCATGGGGCTGTCGAACAGGCGGGGGACCTCGCCGCGGATCATCCGGATGTAGACCGGGCCGTGTACGGCGAGCGCAACATCCAGCACGGACTCCATCTCCGTCGCGTCGCCGGTCTCCAGAACGGTCATGTTCGGCAGGCTGCGCATGACGCCGATGTCCTCGATCGCCTGGTGGGTCGCCCCGCCGGGCGTGTACACGCCGGGCAGAAACCCCAGCAGGACGACCGGAAGATTCGGATACGCGACCGACATGGCGATCTGGTCGTAGGCCCGGCGGTACAGGAACACGGCGAACGTGTGCACCAGCGGCAGAAAGCCCTCCCGGGCAAGGCCGCCCGCGAAGCCGATCATGTTCTGTTCCGCGATACCCATCGAAAAGAAGCGGTCCGGGTAGGCGCTGCGGAACAGGTCCGCCTCGCAGGAGCTGGTTAGGTCGGCGGAAAGCACCAGCACGTTCGGCTTGTCGGCCGCCCATTTGACCAGATTGTTGGCATGCACCCTCTTGAGCCTCTCCATCATCTTCCCGCCCCTTCCGCCAGTTTCTTGTATTCTTTGCGGTACCGTTCCCGCTCGCCTTCGTCGGAGAAGCGGACATAATGGAACTTCGGGTAACGCTCCTTCAGGATGTCGATCCCGTGGGTCGGGTCGGTCCTGCAGATGACGAACAGCGGCTTGCCCGGGACCCGTTTTTCCGAGGCCTCCGCGATCTGCGCGAGATCGTTCCCGTCGACGGTGACCACGCGGGCCCCGAACGCTTCCAGCCGCCTGTCGAACGGCTCCAGGTTCATGACCGTGTCCATCCGGCCGTCGCACTGATAGCCGTTGCGGTCGACGAGGAGCAGCATGTTGTCGAGGCGGTGGTAGGAGATGGCCTGAACGGCCTCCCAGAACTCGCCCGACTCGCACTCGCCGTCCGACAGCATCACGACGACCCGGCCGGATTCCCCGCGCAGGCGCTTGGCCAGCGCGATGCCGCCCGCCTGGCTGATGCCCTGGCCCAGCGACCCGGTCGTGACCTCCATGCCGGGCGAATGCTCCGCCCCGATCATCTCGACGCTGCCGCCGTCCGCGTTGTATTCCTCCATGCCGGCTTCGTCGAGGCGGCCGGTCTCGATCAGCGCCGCGTAGAGCACCAGCGCGTATTGGGCGGGCGAAAGGATGAACCGGTCGTGCTCGGGAAGGACGCTGCCGTTGAACGCCCTCCCCGTCGCGGCCGGCCGGCCCGGCCCGGGGGTGCCGCCGAATTTTTTCGGGAGCAGCGGTTCTTTTGCCGGTGCAATATGCAGGATCCTGCAATACAGAGCTGCAAACAGTTCCGCGGAGGAGCACGCCTGGCTGA
>DAINSB010000064.1:0-7920 GCA_036741535.1 Caproicibacter sp.
TGGTGGATGGGGTTCGGCAGACATTCGAGAGTAACCGGTTCCAGCAGTACCTGATAGCCGTGTCGCTTTTCCACAGCTATTCGCCGCGGAACACAGCACTTATCTTTTTCCAGAAGCCGGACGCGACGCGCGTCGCCGGTTTCGACGCCTGGAAAAAGCTCGGGCGTTACGTCCGCCGCGGGGAAACGGGGATCTCGATCTTCGCGCCGGTCACGGTGGCAGATAAAGTCCGGAAACCGGTCCTGGACGACAACGGCAAGCCGCTGTTCGATGAAAACGGCGATCCCAAAACGGAAGCGGCCAGCGAAACCCGGATCTGGTTTCGCCCCGTCACTGTTTTCGATGTTTCCCAAACGGAGGGCAAACCCCTCCCGGAGCTTTGCGGCGAGCTGCAAGGCACGGTACCCGACCTTGAGAAGATTTTTTCCGCCGTGCAAAAAATCAGCCCGTACAAGATCGTATTCGAAAAGATGCCGGGCGAAGAGAAGGGCTACTGCTCTTACGCGGAGGAAAAAATCGCGCTGAAGCCCGGCATGAGCGACGCGCAGATCGTAAAGACACTGCTGCACGAATACGCGCACGCGGTGCTGCACAAAGGCGTCGCGAAGAGCCGGGAACAGAAAGAGATCGAAGCGGAGAGCGTCGCTTTTCTCGTCTCGGATTCCCTTGGCGTCGATACCTCCGGGTACAGCTTCGATTATGTTTCCGTCTGGAGTCACGGCATGGAGACGGAGCAGCTTCAGGAGATGCTGGAAAGCATCCAGACCGACGCGAACGAGATCATCTCCCGCGTCGACGCCGCGATCAAGGAAATCGAAAAGGAGCAGAAGCGCATGCCGCTGAAGCTGCCGGCACGGCTGTCGGAGGCGGCGGAAATATCGGAAAGACTCGGCGCAGAAAAGGAGGCGGTTCCAAATGCAAAATTGCTTGCTCAATGACGAAGAGCAAAAAATCATGAGCGATCTGAAAGGGCTTCCCGAACCGGAAGTGATCGGGATCCTGGAAGATTCCCTTGCCGAAGAGAGCGATCCGTCCGGGCAGCGCGTCCTGCGCACTCTCCTCTCAAAATTGAAAAGAGACCGAAAACCGGTTTCCGGCTAACCCTACTGGCGAGCACTGCAAGTGTCCTGACACTTGCCGATTTTTCAAAAATCCGGCCGCCGCCGGATTTTGAAAAACGCTCGTTAGGGGGAACCCCTAATACCCTTTTAAGAGAAAAATTCTCAGTCGTCTTCGGTCGAGAATCATAACGGGAGAAGATGTGAAATGGCTCAACAGAGGATAAGAAATCTAAAGCAGGAATTTTACATTTCTGAAAAAGAAGCCCGATTTTTGAAGAAGAAAATGAAGGAGGCAGGCATCCGGAACAAGAGCGCGTATTTGCGGAAAATGGCGCTGGACGGCTACATCGTCCGGCAGGATTACTCCGTTCTGAAAGGGATGATCTACGAACTGAACCGCATCGGGAACAACCTGAACCAGATGACGAAGATCGCCAACACATACGGCGACATCGACCAGTCGGAACTGAAAAACATCGAGAAGGGCATCGACCGGATATGGCAACAACTTTCATCACTGGGATAGCGCAGCGGCCGGGGCGTTCCAAATTAAAAACCGCGCAGGATTCCATTTTCTACATTGAGAACCCGAAGAAAACGCGGAACGGGGAACTGGTCACGGCATTCCGCTGCAGCCCGAAATCCGCGCCGCTGGAAATGCTGTATGAACAGTCCCTGCGCGAGCAGGAGACCGGCAGAAAGGTGGTGCAGAAGTACGACGGGAAAAAGAAGTCCTACCTGCTCATGACGATGCGCCAGTCGTTTGCGCCGGGCGAGGTGACGGCGGAACAGGCGCACCGGATCGGCTGCGAGCTGGCGGAAAGGTTCCTCGGAAAAAAATATCAGTACGTCGTCGCAACCCACATCGACAAGGCCCACATCCACAACCATGTGATTTTCAATATCGTCGGAAGCGACGGAAAAAAATTCCGCCAGACAAAGTTCACGCCGCGGCATCTGCGCGACCTGAGCGACAGGCTATGCCGGGAAAACAATCTGTCCGTCGTCGAACCGACCGAATGGCAGGATCGACGGTATACAAACGAAAAGGTGACGTCCTATCGGACGATCATTAAAATCGACATCGAGCGCTGCATCCACGCGGCGCGGGACTACGAGGACTTCCTGAACCGGATGCGCGAACTGTATTACGTCACGGACACCGGCAGCGTCCTCAAGTTCCGGCACCGGACGAACGGACAGCAGCGCCCCGTCCGGTCGTACACGCTCGGCAAGGGATATACCCGCCAGGAGCTCCTGGCGCGTGCGAATTCGGAAGAGGAGATTTTCGATCCGGTGACGATTTCCCAGAAGCTGCGCAACATCGAAGCGATGATCCGGGCCGTCGGGTTCATCCGGGAAAACGGCACGGATTTCGACCGGCAGACGGAACGGCTTTCCAAGACGATGGAGCAGACGCAGACGACCCTGGAGGAAATGCGGCGCAAGGTCGCGGTTGCGCAAAGCATCGGCACCTGTTTCGACGTTCTGGAGCAGAACGGACGCGTCTACGATCAGTATAAGTCCGGCTCTTTTACGGAACAGGAAGCGCGGGAGCATGAGGATAAGATCAATCTGTATGAATCCGCGCTCGCCACGCTCCGGGGAAACAAGATCAAAACGGACGGTGCGGCGCGGGAAAAGTTCCGCGCGGAGCTGTCGGCGATTCAGGAGCAAACTGCGGAGCTGGAAAAACAGGTTCGCAGAATTCGGGAGCAGATCAACCGCACGGAAAAGGTTCGGGAGGTTTCCGAACGCGTCGATGCGGACGATCCGATCATCGCGTCAAAAAAAGGGGGAAAGCATCTTGGTCGGTGATGAAATGGGCGAAAAGGTCGTCGCGGTGGAATTCCGCGCAACGGAGAAGCTGACGGAGACTACGCTCAAGAAACTTTTTGGAGCCTTGCTGGCGGGCGGCGGGAAGCTGATCTATCACGCCACTTCCAATAAATTGAATATCCACAAGCTGGCGGGGGAAGGCAACCAGACGCAGGGGATTGAAGTCACGAAACAGGAGATGCGCGGCTTCGACAAATACGCAAAAAAATATCACGTTTGGTATTCCATGACGCGGGAGAAGAACGATAAGAGCCAGTATATGTTCATGTTTCACCTGAAGGACACCGACCGACTGGAAAAGGCGATGCGGGATTACTTCAAGGACGGTCGGGACCATACCACCCTGAAAGAAAAAATGGAGCGAGCCCGGGAAGAAGCGTTCCAGGTCAACCAGGCGCGCACGAAGGAAAAGGTCAAATCCAAAGGCCGGAACAGGGGCAAGGCGAGATGAAGGAACTTTTCAGAAAGAAAGCGGTGCTCAACACTTTTCTGTTTCTCCTGACGTTCGGGTTCCTTCGCTTTTTGATCCGGTGGACGGCGGTCAGGATCCAATACGACATCGGCAGGAAAACCGGCGTGGAGATTTCCCTCGTTGCTTCCTCCGTCATGATTCTCCTGAAGCTGGCAAGCGACCGGAGCAAAAGGCGGGAGTACAACGGGATCGAATACGGCTCCTCCCGCTGGGGGTCGAAGAAAGATCTTTCGCCGTACATGGATCCCGATATTTCAAAGAATATGATCTTCTCCAAAACTGAATTCCTTTCCATGGACCAGCATCGGACGCAGCGCGATTGCCACGCGTTCGTCATCGGCGGAACCGGATCGGGGAAATCGCGGTTTTACGCGCTGCCCAACATCATGCAGATGAACGCAAGCTACGTCGTGACCGATCCGAACGGGAGCCACCTTAAAAACGAAGGGAAGATGCTGGAGGAGCACGGCTACCAGGTGAAGGTGTTCGACGTGGAGCACATGGAGCGAAGCCTGCATTTCAACCCGTTCCACTATTACAGGGAGCCGGAGGACATCATCCGGTTCGTTGACCTCTTCATCGCGAACACGAACGGGGGCGTGAAGCAGAGCGGCAGCGAGGACATGGGGTTCTGGAGAAACTGCGAAAAGCTCTGGTTCATGGCCCACATCGCCTATATCCAGGAGACGTGCATGGAGGAAGAAAAAAACATGAATTCCCTCGTTCTCCTCCTGGACAATTCGGCGACGAAGGAAGAGGACGAGGATTATAAGTCCCCGGTCGACATCCTGTTCGACGAGCTGGAAAAGCAGAACCCGGACAGCTTTGCGGTCAAGCAGTATAAGAAGTACAAGCTGGCGGCGGGCAAAACGGCAAAGTCCATTTTGATCAGCGTCGGCGTCCGTCTCGCAAACTTTGATATTCCCAAGGTAGCAAATCTGTTTTCGGACGACGAGCTGGAGTTGGAAAAGCTGGGCGATGAAAAGACGGCTCTGTTTCTCATCATCAGCGACACGGAACAGACCTACAACTTCATTGCCGCGATTCTTTTGGACGTGCTGTTCAACATCCTTTCCAAAGCTGCGGACGACAGCCCGGGCCAGCACCTGAAGATCCCGGTGCGCTGCATCCTGGACGAGATCGCGAACATCGGGTATTTCCCGGACCTGCACAATATGATCGCGGTCCTCCGGAAACGTTGGATTTCCCTGGAACTGCTATTCCAAAATATTGGCCAGCTGAAGGCGCTGTACAAAGACCACTGGGAAACCATCGCGTCCAACTGCTCCACGACGCTGTTCCTCGGCGGTAACGGGGAAGAAACGACGAAGCACGTTTCCCAGGGGCTTCTCGGCAAAGCGACCATCGACACGGTGTCCTACGGCAGCGGCGGGACGTCCGGCAGCATGGGAAAAAGCAGCTACAATTCCAACGAACAGAAAACAGGCCGGTATCTTCTGGACGAAACGGAGCTGGCGCAGCTCGACGGTTCGGAATGTATCACCTGCATCCGGGGCCTGCCGCCTTTCAAGGGAAAAAAATACGATCCGAGGACGCACCCGAATTACAAATTTCTCGCGGACAGCGATCCCCGAAACACCTATTCTTTTCACCGCGGGACGGATCTGTCCCACGCAGACATCCGGTATATCACGCTTGATTTGAATAAAGCAAAGGAGTAATTGGTTATGAGCACATCGCTGTTACAGATCCTTCAGACCTTCCTCGTCGTCCTGGGCGTTTTGGGGGCTATCTGGGGGATCTACGACATGTTCGGCGAGGGCCAGCAGAGCAGCATCGGGATCAAAAAGATCATCGGCGGCATCGCGTTCGCGGCCATATCCTTTTTCCTGCTCAACTACGCCATCAAAAACGTCACCGCGGCCGAGGCGAAAGCCGGCATCTCCGCGTGCGTCCTTCCCGCGCTCTCCCTGCTCTCGAGGCTGTAATCCATGTTTGACTTTTTGACCGACCTGATCAAGGGGATATTCGGAACCATAACGGGTTCCGCCGGCGAGATCGTCAAGCAGGCGACCAGAACGCCGGCCGACATTTTCGGGCAGGATTTCTGGAACAGCCTGCTCAAAGTCGGGATGAGCGCCGTCATGCCGTTCGCCATCCTCATCCTCGGCTACTGCATGGCCGCCGACCTGTACCGATTCTGGTGCCGTTCCAACGGCACGCTTGACATGGAGCTTGTGTGCGTGACGTTTGTAAAATACATCATACCGTTTCTCTGTATCTCCTACACCTACGACTTGCTGCAGTTTATCTTTACCCAGATCAATCAGATGGTTCTTCAGCTGTATCAAAGCGTTTCCCTGGGCACAGGCAACAGCGTGGACACGAGCGCCTTTCTCCAGCAGGTTTCCGGGATGAACTTCGGGCAGAAGTTCGGCGTCTGGGTTCAGATGTTCGGCCCGTGGATCTGTACCCAGCTCATGACCGTCGTCTCGACGGTCGTCGTGTACGGACGGATGTTCGAGATCGTCGTCTACTGGATTTTCGCGCCGATCCCGTTCGCCACGTTCGCAAACGACGAGCTGCGCGGCAGCGTCGGCGTCAACTTCATCAAGATGTTCTGCGCGCTGATCCTGCAGGGCGGGCTGATCGTGCTGGTGGTGTCGCTGTATCTGATGCTCATCAAGAGCGTCACGATCCAGGCGTCGGTCCAGGGGGCTTTTGCCATGATGGGATATTCCGCCGTCCTGACGGTGACTCTCGTAAAAACCGGCTCGCTTTCCAAGCGGCTGCTCGGAACATACTGATATTGGGGGGGAATGAACGTGCGTGTACAAATGCCCGAGAACATCTACCGTTATGAGCATAAGGTCCTGGGAAATTTCACCGCGCGCCAGCTGATCTGCGGCGGGATCGCCCTGGCGATTATTTTTCCCGTGTTCCTTACCGTCTTTCTGAAAACCGGCAGCCCGAGGCTGGCCGTCCTGCTGAGCACGGCGGCCTCTTTCCCGGTCCTTGCCTGCAGCGTCTTCAAAAAAGACGGGCAGTACCTCGAACAGATCCTGCGCTACCGATGGCGGCAGAAGTTCAAATACCCGCAAAAGCGGAAATTCGTGATGCACAATTTATATGAAATCATCCAACAGAGTCAAAAGGAGTATGAAACCGCAGATGAAGAACAAGAGCAACGCCGGGAGGGGAAGAAAAACCATTCCTTCTTTCCTCTTTCCCTGGGAAAAAAGAAACACCGCCCAGGAAAGCATTCCGTTTGAAGCCATGTACGACGACGGGATCTGCTCTCTTGGAAACGGCCAATACAGCGCGACGTGGGCGTTTGACGACATCAATTTCAGCAACACGGAAAATTCCGAGCAGGAAGCGACGGCGGAGCTGTTTTGCCAGTTCCTGAATTCTTTCGACGAGACGATGCGTTTTCAAATCCACATTCTGACGAAGCCCCTCTCCCGCAACCGCATCGGCCTCGGCATCCGCGCGAAACCGGACGCGTCCGAGGAACAGGCTCTTTGCGTCCGGGAATACAACGATTATATGAGCCGGCGATACGTCAGCGACAGCACATACACCCAGGAGAAATACATCACCGTCACGATCGCGGAAAAGAGCTATGAACTGGCTCAGAAGCGTTTTCTCCGGATCGACGCCGAGAAGATGTCGCTGCTCCACCGGCTCGGAAGCGGGACGGCCATGCTGGACAAGCTCCAGAGGCTCACCCTCCTCCGGGAAATCTATCGGCCGGGCGACACCTCGGAGCTCAGCTATGAGCGCATGGTGCGCTCCGGCGTGATCGACAAGGACCTGATCGCACCCTATTTTATCGACGCGAGCCACGACGATTATATCCGGCTCGGGGACCGTTACACGCAGACGCTGTTCCTCGCCGAGATCCCGAACGACCTTTCGGACTCCATGCTGCGCGACATCACCACCGTCAACCACAGGCTGCTGGTCACCGTAAACGCGGCGCCGCAGAACGCGGCCGAGGCGATCCGGCAGGTCAACAGGCGTCTGAAAGCGCTTGACCGCGAGATGGAGGACAGCCTTTCCCGCCAGGTAAAGCAGAATATCGTCGATCCCCGGCCGCCGCGCGATCTGAAAAAAACGATTGAGACGACCAGCAGCTTTCAGAACTCGATCAGCACGCACGATGTGAAAATGTTCCTCTCCAACGTCCTCATCACCGTCAGCGCAAAGTCGCTGGAAGAAATGGACGGGACGGTCGAGGAGATTCAGGATCTCGCCGCCGCGAAAGGCTGCACGGTTAAGCCGTTCACATTCGCGCAGGAGGAAAGCCTCGATTCCGCCGTCCCTCTCGGCAGGAACGACACGTTCGTCAAGCAGGTACAGACGACCAGTTCCCTCGCGGCTTTCATCCCGTTCAACGTCGTGGAGATCGTGCATCCGACCGGCTTGTGCTACGGGCGGAACAAGCTGTCCCACAACGTCATCCTTATGGACAGGAAGCGTTACGTCAACTCGCACGGCTTCTTTTTCGGCGCGTCCGGTTCCGGCAAGACGACCGGCGCGGCCCTGGAGATCTGGGAGTGCTTCTTTCGGACGAACGACGAC
>DAINSB010000064.1:7930-11919 GCA_036741535.1 Caproicibacter sp.
TGATCGTCATCGATCCGGAAGGCGGCCTCACGAAACTCGTGCGCCTTTTGGGCGGGCAGGTGATCGACGTGTCGAGTTCGGCAAAAACCCAGTTCAACCCCTTCGACATCAACGAGTATTACGGCGGCGAAGAAGAGGACCCGGTGCCGTTCAAATCCGATTTTATCATTTCGCTTATCGAGGCGACGCTGAACTACCACGACGGCATCGATCCGTCCACCCGGTCCATCATCGACCGGTGCGTCAGGGAAGTCTATAAAAAGTACAGGGAAGATCCCCGCGAGGAAAACATCCCGACCTTCCGCGATTTTTACACCGTTTTGCGGAGTATTCCTGAAACGCCGGCGCGCTATCTGGCCAGCGGGCTGGAAATCTACGTCGAGGGCAGCCTGAACATTTTCGCCGGGAAATCCAACGTCGACATCCGCAACCGGCTGATCTGCTTCAACACCAAAAACCTCGGGAAGCAGCTGCAGATGATGGGGATGTCCATTATCCAGGATTTTTGTTGGAATCTGATTTCCAAGAACCAGGCGCTGCACAGGCACACCTGGCTTTGGAACGACGAGATCCACCTGAGCCTGCACAACCCGAGGACGGCGGAGTGGCTGGCCAACGTGTGGAAGCGCGGCAGGAAATACGGACTGATCGCAACCGGCATGACGCAGGAAGTCCGCGACGCCGCCTGCAACGAATTCGGGCAGGCCATGATCGCCAACTCGGAGTTCATCGTGCTGTTCCGGCAGAAGAAAACGGAGATCGAATCCATCTCCAGCTTGATGGGGCTGTCTGAGCAGCAGATCAGAGACCTGCAATTCTGCGAGCCCGGCGTCGGCCTGTTTAAGGCCGGGAACAGCATCGTGGAATTTGACAACAAGATCGATAAAAAGCTGAAGCTGTTCGAATACATCCGCTCAGACATCCACGGGGAAGCGAAAAAGCAGGGTGACGTCATTGCTGGATAAAATTGTCGTGCGATACACGAAGGACGGCGTCGTGGAGCAGAATCTTGCGACCGGCGAATCCCGCCTCGTCGCACAGAGCGACTACGCGAAGGAGGGCAAGCTGCGCCGGCCCGTGAAAGAAGGCCGGTATCTCCCGCCGCAGGAACAAAGCCGCGATTCCGCCAAAGACGGGGAACCGCGGCCTTTTTCAGCGCGTCGCAGGGAAAAGAATCCATCCTTCCCTGAGAAACCGGGACTGGGCAACACTTCGGGTGAAACAGATACGCCGCTCTTCCCGGCAGCCGGAAAGAACAAGCATGCCGCTGTTCACGCCGAAGCGAAGGGACGGAAGGCGGAAAACGGGGAATTTCACAGGGAGAATCCAACCGCCGCCAACGGTATGCCGTGGGGAGGAGAATCCCGGCGTTACGAACCGGCGGGGAGCCGCGGGAAAAATCCGATCTTCTTCCGGCACGGGCTCCTCAGCCGGTTTGGCAAGCAGCTGCACCGGAGCCGCGGGGATTCCGAAAAGGAAGAAGACAATCTCGGCGTCCAAACATCCAAAGAAGTTTACTTTGCGGCGGGGCGGCTGCGGCTCGGAGTCCGCACGGGAACGGAACTCGTTCAAAAACATTCCCGCAGGGAAGCGGAGAGATCCGCTGAGGTTCCGAAGCGGGCTGTCGGGGCTGCAAGGCGGGGCGCGCAGGCGGCGCGGGCGGGAAAACCGGCTGGAAAGATCTTGGAACATCCGGCCGCGGCCAAATTCCTTCTGGCCGTGGCCGCGGTTTTTCTCTCCATTCTCTTTCTCTGCACGCTGCTCGGCGGCGCAAGCGGGAGCATGCTCGGCAGCGCGACGGAGCATCCGGAGCTGACGGCCTATGTGCGGCAGCTGGATTCCGATTTCCTCTCCCGGGTTGAATCGGCAAAGGACGGTTACGAACGGAAAGGCGATGATGTGGTTCTTGAGGGCAGCGAGTTTGTCAATACGGACGCGGGGTCTCTTGCCATCCTTGTCACGCGGGACTGGACGGACCTTTCCCTGACGCAGGAGAACAAGAAAAAGCTGGCGGCATATCACGCGATCCTCAATACATACACGGTTTCCACGCACGACGAAACCGTGAAGGACGGCGATAAGAAGAAAGTCATCCGTCATGTGGCAATCATGGTCCAGTCGTACACGGCGGAGGAAAAGATTGACGCGTTCGGCTTCTCTCCCACCGTCAGAGCGCACATCCTCGATATGCTGAGCGTCCTCCACGAAATCGAAGGGGAAAACGGGGACGCAAGCGCCAGCGCCGGCAGATGCACCGTTTCGGCAAAAGTCCTTTCCTATCAGCCCCTGGTCAGCCGGTACTGCGCACAATACGGCATCTCCGATTACGTTCCCCTTGTTCTGGCCGTGATGCAGCAGGAAAGCGGCGGATTCGGAACCGATCCGCTGCAATGCTCCGAATGTCCGGACAACCTGAAATACCCGAACGTGCCGAATGGGATCACCGATCCGGAGTATTCCGTTCAGGTGGGGATCAAATACCTGTCGGGCTGCCTCCGCGCGGCGGGGTGCAAATCTCCGGCCGATATGCCGGGCATCAGCCTTGCGCTGCAGGGACAAAATTACGGCAACGGATATATCCCGTGGGCAAAGGCCAGGGGCGGGTATTCGCCGGAGAACGCGAAGGAGTTCTCCGAGATCGAAGCGGCGTCGCACGGCTGGTCCGGCTATGGAGATCCGCTGTATGTCCCCCATGTGATGCGGTACTACAATGCGGCCGCGGGCAACGGTACGTTCCTTCCTCCGCTGAGATCCGGAACGTATACGATATCCCGCGGGTGGGGCTACGACGGCGGAGAGTTTCACAAAGGAATCGATTTCGCCGCGCCGGCCGGCACAAACATCTATGCTTCCGCTGCCGGCACCGTCATTTACGCCCGGTTTGGCTCGGCACCATACGGCGGTTACGGAAATGTCGTTGTCATTCGACACGATGGGAAGCTGACCACCCTTTACGGCCATTGCTCAAAACTGCTTGTTTCCGCCGGCCAAACCGTTCGGCAGGGACAGCTGATCGCATTGGTCGGAAATACGGGGCGCAGCGAGGGAAACCATTGCCATTTTGAAATACGGGTAAACGGAAATAAGGTAAATCCGGAGCCGTACTTGAAGGGAGTTTCGAGAAAATGAGTGAAAGGACAGAGTCGATGAAGCGCACCGTGGAGCGCGACGAACAGCGCGTACAGAAATTGCAGGAGAGCATCAGGACCCGAAAAGAGAAGATCCGGGAGCTTGAAAACGAGGAGATCCTCGGCGAACTGAATTCCCTCTCCGCAAGGGGCCTTTCGGTCCGGCAGATCGTGGCGGCCATGAAGGACGGGGACGCTGATACGCTGTTCCGGCTGATCAAGGCGGGCGAAGCCGCTGAAAAAAGCGGAACCGGTTCCGCTTTGGAAACGGATAAGGAGGCCGTGAGAAATGAACAGTCTGTTTGACATGCTGACGAAGGCGGGATATGAGGCCGGCAGCATCGGAAACGATGTCCTGCCCTGCACGCTGACGCTCGGAGAAGAACCGGTCGGTTTCCTGATGGGGGACCTTTCGCTCCGGCTGCTGCCGGAGCACGAAAAGGAGAAGAACCGCCTGCAGCCGATCCTGACGTTCTGTACGGAGAACCGGGGAATCGAGCAGGAACAGGGAGAATACACGCTGTCCCGATATGGAAACGTGCTTTTCACCGCGGCTTTCGATTACGACAGCTGCCGGCCGGTCTACAACGTTTTTCTGGAGGACAAAGATAAAAACCGGACTCTGCTTGATTCCTCCGGAGACAAGGCCGCGGCGGCCAAAGCGTTCGCCTCCCGTTCCGGGCTCGTGACCGGCGGCATCCCAGAACCCGTGCGCGACGCCGGCCGCATCCGCCGGTTTATGGATGCCCTGCGGGCGAAGGGGTATCAGGTCCGGGAAAGCCGCGCGGAAGCCCACCGGGCCTATGACATTTTGGACGGCGGCGGCCGGGAGGTCGGCTATATCGGCAGGGACAACCGGGT
>DAINSB010000065.1:0-11844 GCA_036741535.1 Caproicibacter sp.
CGTTCGCGGGGAAGCCGAGGAGGAACGCCATCAGGATGTAGCCGTCGAGGCCCAGACCCATAAGTTTCCTCCTAAGACAGGCGGCTTTTTCTCAGCCGCAATTTTCCTTAGGCTAATCTATGGTTCCGCCGCCAAATTGGTTCCGCAGGCTCTCAGCCTGCGCGCACGGGCGGCGTGCCGCCGCCGGCAAAACCGGTTTCGGCCCGCCGTTTGCCCTGGAGCGCCGCGCTCCGGACTTTTCTGTAGACTTTTTATAAAATAATAGGCTTATATAAATAAATATTTATAGTATTCTAAAGATTTTGGCTGCAACGTCTTTGCTTTTTGATATTCTGCCGGGCAAATCAACCGGTTTACGTTTTATCTGTATCAATAAATAAGTATAATATATACGAATGGACTTGATATTTTATATTGTATTTTATACATATTGGTGATATCATTTTTTTGCAAACAACGAAAACCCGGCAACGGCACGGCAATCTGCGGAGAAGGAGTTGTCGCAGCGGATGACAACGGCGGTAAAAAACGGGGAAACCACGGCGGTTTCCCTTCGGGGCGAGAAATGGAGAAAGGTGAAAAGGATGTACCCCCTGTATTTCGGGGTGCTCCCTTCCATTCTGCTGACTTTGATTTTTTCATACCTTCCCATGTTCACCAACGTGATCGCTTTTATGGACTATGACATGTTCAACGGATGGCTGGGCCTGGGAAGCCCCTTCGTGGGTTTCCAGAATTTCTCGTTCCTGAAGGACCCGGATTTTTACAAGCTGGTCACCAGGACGCTGACCTACAGCGTCGCGGGGCTGATCTTCAGCTTTCCGGCCTCCCTGCTGCTGGCTCTGGCGCTGAACGAGCTGAGGAACGAGCTGTTCAAAAGGACGATCCAGACGATCTCCTACATTCCCCACTTCGTTTCGTGGGTCACCGTGGCCAGCCTGGTCTATATTTTTCTGAGCGTCGATCCCAGCGGGCTGATCAACAACCTGAAGCAGGCGATGGTCGGCGGGGAAAGGATCAGCTTCATGCAGAAGCCCGAATATTTCCTCGCGATCCTGCTGATCACCGGCGTCTGGAAAGAGATCGGGTGGGGGACGATCATCTACCTGGCGTCCATCACTTCCATCGACCCGCAGCTATACGAGGCGGCGCAGATCGACGGCGCCGGGCGGTGGAAGCAGATGCTGCACGTGACCCTGCCCGGCATCATGCCCGCGACGGTCATTCTGCTGATTTTTGCGGTGGGCGGGCTGTTCAGCTCCAATTTCGACCAGATTTACAACCTGCAGAACGACGTGATCCGGAACGACGTGAGCACGATCAATCTGTACGTTTATTACAAGGGCCTGCGGGATCAGCAGTACTCCCTTTCGACCGCCATCGGCCTGTTCCAGGGAGTGATCTCGTTCATTCTGATCCGGACCGCAAACTTTATCAGTAAAAAGGTTGCGGACGTCGGTTTCCTGTGACTGTGAAATCCACGAAAAAGATGCGAAGGGGCGGAAAGAATCCGATGGCAGCTTTCAGAAAAGAAGAAGCGTACGGGCTCAGGATCAAAAGAAGCGCGGGCGACAAAGCGTACGATACGTTCAACGTGCTGTTCATGCTCTGCCTGGCGTTCGTCACCGTGTATCCCTTCTGGTACATCCTGGTCTATTCCTTTAACGAGGGCCGGGACGCCGCCATGGGGGGGCTCTGGTTCTGGCCGAGGAAGTGGACCTTGCAGAATTACAAATACGTCCTCGGGAACCCGTACATCACCAACGCGTTCCTCGTGACCATCGCCCGGACCGTCATCGGCTCCATCATCCATATGGTCGTCACGGGCTTCGCCGCGTACA
This sequence comes from Caproicibacter sp., assembly GCA_036741535.1. GTDB lineage: Bacteria > Bacillota > Clostridia > Oscillospirales > Acutalibacteraceae > Thermocaproicibacter. Next base: position 1,842 of record DAINSB010000065.1, read on the forward strand.
CGCTGATGAAAAAGGATCTTCCCGGGCGGAAAGCGATCGTCTATTTTTACATGATGCCGATGTTTATCGGCGGAACGCTGGTCTCAAGCTATCTGGTGAACGCGAAGCTGGGGCTTCTGAACAACTTCTTCGTCTACATTATCCCCGGGGCTTTCAGCTTTTTTATGATGCTGGTCATCCGGACCTTCTTCGAGGGGATCCCCGAGAGCCTGGAGGAATCCGCGATGCTGGACGGCGCGGGATATTACACGATCTTTTTCCGAATCTATCTGCCCCTCTCCGGCCCGATCATCGCCGCCACGGTCTTCTTTTCCGCGGTGGGGCACTGGCTGGATTACTACACGAACCTGCTCTACGTCTCGGATAAGCATCTTTACACTTTGCAGTACGTCCTGTACAAAGTGGTGGTCGCGAGCGAAACCTCCGACATGTACCGGGAGCTTCAGGAGAGCGGGCGGCTCCTGACGCTGACGAGCGAGCAGCAGGTCACCACGCAGGGCCTGAAGATGGCCACGCTGGTCATCGTGACGTTCCCGGTGCTTTTCGTTTACCCGTTTTTCCAGAAATACTTCACGAAGGGCGTGCTGGTCGGCGCCGTGAAGGCATAGGCGCGCCGGGTTCATCAGGTTTTTTAACAGGGACGAACCTGTTGAAAATAAAAACAACGATCGAGAAGGAGAGGATTGATTTTGAGAAGCGTAAGAAAGCCGATCGCGCTGCTGCTGACGGCCTGCCTGCTGGCCGGCGTCGCCGGATGCGGCAGCGGTTCGTCGAACAGCGCCGCCCCGTCTCAGGCGCAGACGTCTGAGGCCTCGGGCGGAGGAAGCGAGGGCCCGCTCAATCTGAAGGATATGAAGATCAAGCTTCAGACCACCTATTACCAGCCCGCGAAGCCCTCGACGGACGACGTGCTGACGCCCATCTGGCATGAAAAGACCAAGGTCTCGGCGGAAGTGGTGGATATCCCGCAGGATGTTTCGGTGGAGCAGTGGGTCCAGATGCAGGCGGCGGCCGGAACGCTGCCGGAGGTCATCATCAACCACGCGATCATCAGCCACCCGGCGGCCATGAAATACCTGGTGTCCTCCGGCAAGGTCTGGGAGATCACCAAGGACATGGCGGAAAAATACATGCCGAACCTGGTGAAGCGGCTTTCGCAGTTCGGAAGCAGCATCGACCTGCTGATGGAGGACATGAAGTACGAGGACGGAAAGGTGTATTATCTGCCCGTGGAATGGGACGCCATGGCCTTCCCCAAGCTGCAGACGGATCCCCGCGCGAACGAGTGGGCCGGCCCGCACTACTACACGCTTTCGTTCCGGGACGACATCCTGACCAAGATCTTCCCCGACGCGAAGACGGAAGACCAGCTGAAGGACCTGTACGTGAAGAACGGCGGCAAGCTGTCCTTCGAAGAGGCGACCGGCGACGTGCCGATCAAGAACCGGGACGATCTTTACAACTACCTGAAAAAAGTCAAGGCGCTGGGCCTGAAGGTCGGGGAGAAGAACGTGATCCCCGCCCAGCTGTGCCCCGCCGATCCCGGGTCCATCATGTGGGCCCTGCAGACGGCGTACGGCGCCTTCTGGCAGCAGGAGTTCGGCTATAAGGACGATCAGCTGAACTACCTGAAGTCGCTCCCCGCCTTCAAAGACTACGTTCAGTGGTACAACAAGCTCTTCAACGAGGGCCTGATGGATCCGGAAGCGTGGATCATGAAGTCCGACATGATCGACGCCAAGGCCGTGAACGGCGAGTACGCGGTCATCAACGGAAAAGTCGACGACGCGCGCAAGCTTTCCCAGCAGGAGAACAGAGGGTACGGGTACCGCACGCTCCCGATCTTCCCGATCGAGCTGGACAACGAGTTCCAGAACCTCACCTACAACTCCGTTTCGCTTTACCAGCAGGGCAGCATCATCTTCACCAAGACCATCAAGGAGGAAGACCTGCCCCAGATCTTGAACTGGTACGACTTCAACGTCAGCGAAGAAGCGATGGAGCTCCGGGCGTGGGGGCCGCCGGAATTCTACACCGGCGACGGCGCGGACCGGCGCTTCAAGCCCGAATACAAGGATCTGGAGCAAGACAAGGCTTTCGGCCATGCGGACGGCGAGAAGAACGGAGCCTATTACGGCCTGTTCAACGAGATCGCCAACAACCCGGAGGTCCTGAAGATCAACGGCTTCGGCTATCTGGATACGCCCTACAACGTCTACGCCGCGACCAAGACCCCGTCGAAGGAGGACCCCATCGACAACGCCGTGAACTCCGCCATCCGGAAGCATTACCGCGACCAGATGAAGTATTACCGGAGGGTCGGCTGGGCGATCAGCGACATCGAGGGCGACCCCGACTACGCCAAGGCGCACGACAAGATCGAGAGCAAGGAAGCGTACAGCTACCTGGTGAATTCGCTGGTCTGCAAGCCGGAGGAGTTCGACGCGAAATTCAAGCTCTACAACGACCTGTGCTACGGGTCGGATTTCCAGGCCACCCTCAAAAAGCTGCAGGCCAAATGGAAAGATATCTATGACCAGCACGTCAAACCGGAGATCGACAAAATCCAATAAGCGAAGTTCCTGACCGGAGTTCATGGAAGCCGGGGAATTATGCTTCGATAATTCCCCGGCTTCCGCTGAGATCATCCGTTTTTAAAAGCTGAAGGAGAAAAAAGCAAGTGAAGCGTTATACCTTTTACGGCATGAACTTCGACATCGCCGGCGGCGAAGAGGCGGGGGCGGAACTGACGTGCGGCCGCCGCGGGCCGGATCGGATGGATCTGGAATTCACCGTGCGGCTGAACGAAGGGAAATTTCCGCAGAAGACCTCCGTCCGGTTCAAAGCGCCCTGCCGCGACGTTTTCTCCGCGTGGAACCCGACCTGCCGGTTTTCCAGACTGGTCCCGCCGAACTGGGCCCCGGCCGTTTCGGCGTCGAGGGCGGCGAGCGGCGCGCCCGTTCTGGCCCTGATCGGCAAAAGCGGCCGGAACCGGCTGACGATCGCCGTGTCCGACGCCTCGACGCCGATGAAGATCACGGCGGGCTTCTGCGAGGAGGACGGATGCGCCGACTGCGCGGTGGAGTTCTTTACGGAAACGACGGGAAAAAGAGACCGGTACAGGGCCGTGATCCGCCTGGACGCAAGGGACGCCGCCTTTTACGACTGCATCGGCGACGTGCGGAAGTGGTGGGCGGCCGAGGGAGGCTACCGCAGCGCCTTCGTCCCGGAGACCGCGCGCCTTCCCGTTTACTCCGCCTGGTACAGTTTCCACCAGCGGATCGACGTCGACGGAATCGCGGAACAGTGCCGCCTCGCCAAAGAGCTGGGCTGCGAGTCCCTGATCGTGGACGACGGCTGGCAGACCGACGACAGTGCGAGGGGATACGCTTTCTGCGGAGACTGGAAGGTGTGCCCGGCCAAAATCCCGGACATGAAAGCTTTCGTGAAAAGGATCCACGGCCTCGGGATGAAATTCCTTCTGTGGTATTCCGTTCCGTTCGTGGGCCGGCACTCCAAAGCGTGGGACAGATTCGAAGGCAAATTCCTCGAAGAGCAGAAAGGGCAGAATGTCCGGGTCCTGGACCCGAGGTTCCGGGAGGTGCGGGACTACCTGACGGACCTCTACGAGACCGCCGTTCGGGAATGGGACCTGGACGGGTTCAAGCTGGATTTTATTGATTCCTTCCGGCTGACTCCGCAATCCTCCTTCGCCCCGGACGACGGCAGGGACTTCGATTCGCTGGAGGACGCCGTGGAAGAGCTGCTCCGCCAGGCCCTTGCAAAGATTCGGGCGGTCAAGCCGGACGCCTGCATCGAATTCCGCCAGGGATACATCGGCCCCCTGATGCAGGGCTACGGGAATATGCTGCGCGTGGGCGACTGCCCGGGCGACGCCCTCAGCAACCGGGTCGGCTCTCTCGATCTGCGGCTGACCTCCGGAACGACGGCGGTCCATTCCGATATGCTGACGTGGAACGGCGGCGATTCCGCGGAAAGCGCGGCCATGCAGCTGATCGCCGCGCTTTACTGCGTCCCGCAGATCTCGGTCCGGATCGACGCCCTCCCCCAAAGCCACCGGGAAATGCTGCGGTTCTATCTGAAGTTCTGGCGCGACAACCGGGACGTGCTGCTGGACGGCAGGCTGAAGCTGTTCGGCCCGGAGGCGAATTACAGCCTGGCGACGGCGGAAAAGGACGGCAGGATGATCGCGACGGCATATTCCGATCCGGTCCTCCGGCTTGGGGATCCGCCGCCGGAAAGCGTCGTTTTCGTCAACGGAACAGGGGACACCCGCCTGCTGGTGCAGTGCGCCGGCAGCTTCGGTCCCCGAAAATACAGAGTCCTGGACTGCAGGGGGAACACCGCCGCGGAAGGCCGCGCCGAACTGGACGAAGGGGTCCGGGTCTTCGACGTGCCCGTCTCCGGCATGGTGGTCCTCGGCGGCCGGTAAAAATGAAGAAGGAGAGGATCGTTTTAATGAACAGCACGGAAAACGTTCGGGAAGCCTACGCGCTGCCGGGAGAAAAGCAAAAGTGCTTTCTCCTGTCGGCGCACGCGGGGGAAGGCGCCCGCGTCGAATCCTACGACGGCAGGAGCGGGATCGTCGTCGATCCCCCGGCGAAGGTGCGGAACGGGAAATGGGTCAGCGGCGGCCACCGCCCGGACGACCGCTGTTATTTATCCGTCCGGTTGGAGGACGGCTTCGGCCTGGACCGGGACGCCTGCGAAAGCGTGACGGTGACGGTCGATTATTTCGACGCGGGCGAAGGGTGCTTCACCCTGATCTACGACGGGGCCGACGGCGCGGAAACGGCGGCGGAGATCGTCGATCTCTACGACGACAAGACGTGGAAATCCCACGGCTTCACGATTCAAAACCCGTATTTCCGCGGGCGCTGCGGCGGGTACGACTTCAAGGTCGGCACGTTCTCCCAATGGATGGGCGCGTCGCCGGCGCCGGTGTGCATCGGCGGCGTTTCCGTCCGGAAGACCGGAACGCGCTGCCCGGTCCGGATCCTGCCCGCCGGATCGGACCATCCGGGGAACATCTTTTTCAGCGGGGACGAGATTTGCCTGACGGCCGGGATGGAGAACAGGACGGCCGCCGCGGTTTCCCTGGACGCGGAATATTCCGTGATCGACGCCGACACCTTCCGGACCGTATGGCGCGGCCGCGGCCGCGCCGAGATCGGGGCGAACGCGAAGATCCGGGAGACGATCCGGCCCGAAATCGAAAGATACGGCGTCTATCTGCTCCAGGTCGAGCTGCGGGACAAAGCCGGGACGATCGACTGCAGAAAGCGGACGAGGCTGTCGAAGGTCCATTCCTCCCCGGACGTTCCGCCCAACCGCACGCTGGGATTTTCCGACCACTTCGCGCAGGGGGGAAAAGGGGACCCCGGCATCCCGCTGATGCTGATGCGGAAAGGGGGCTTCGGCATCAACCGGGACGAAATTCTCTGGTCCGATTACGAAAAGGCGCCCGGCCGCTTCGAGTTCCCCGCCTTCGAGCGGGATTATCTTGAAAAAGCCGAGAAATACGGCATCGAGCCCTGCTACACCCTCGGGAAAAACAATCCCGCCGTCGGCGTGGAGCACTGCCCGGCAAGGACCGACGACGAGCAGGAAAAATGGGGCCGGTACGTGCGCCGCGTCGCGGAGGAATTAAAGGGAAAGGTGCGGCTCTATTCCATCTATAACGAGTCGAACCTCGCGCTGAAGAAAACGGAAAACGTCCATTGGTACGTGGAGGATCTGAAGATCGCCTACGAACAGATCAAGGCGGCGGACCCCGGGGCGGTCGTCCTCGGATTCACCGCGGCGAACATGCCCTATTACTGGCTGGAAGAGGCGTTCCGGCAGGGGGCCCTCCGCTACTGCGACGTGGTCGACATCCATCCCTATTGCTGGGACACCCCGCCCGAAGAGTTCGATTTCGTCGAGCGGGTGAAGCGGGTCTACCGGCTGATCGAAAAATACGGGGGAAAACAGCCGGTCTGGAACACGGAATTCGGGTACCCCGTGATGCCGAAGGGCTGCGGGGTCCGCAACGAGACGCTGCAGGGCGTTTACCTGATGCACGCCTATCTTTACTGCCGGGCGCACCGTATTTTGGAGAAATTCTACATCTACCAGTTCGCGGACTCCAATTTCAGGAACCGGGCGAACGCGGAGAGCGCGTTCGGCGTCCTGTACGGCGTAAGGCCCGATCTGCGGGAGACCCCCTACGCCGCCAAGCCGGCCTATCTGATGCTCGCCAATATGAACCGGCTGATTTCGGGCGCCGAGTGCCTGGGGGAATTCTTCTGCCACGACCGCATGGCCCTGATCCGCTTCCGGAAGCCCGACGGGCGCCAGATCTTCGTCTACTGGGCGTATTGGAACACCGGCGAAAACCGGCTGACTTTGAACCTCGGCACGCATAAAATCAAGATTTACGATCCGTATGGGAACGCGGAGGAATTCCAGAGCGAAACCGGCGTCTTCGAGCTTCCGGTGAGCTACGAGACGCGGTTCGTGGAGGGCGATTTCAGCGCCTTCGAGGACCTTTCGGACTATCCGGCGTGATACGGACGGATTTTCACCGGGCACAGGATTCGGCGGACCGAGAGGGCAGACCATTTGCTCCCCGGTCCGTTTTCTTCCGCTGAAGCGGGGCCCCGAGCCCGCCGAAGGACCGCGCGCGTTTTTTGAACCCGCACTTTTTTTGAAGCGCGCCCCTCCGGCCGCGGATGTTCAAAAAGCATACGGAGAAAATTACCGCCTCTTGTTTTTTGTCATAATCGCTATATAATTAAGGGCGGAAACGGCCGAGGCATCGTCCCGGGCGCTTACCTTGATCTGCTGAGCGGCGAGACGCAGCCGGAAAAGCTGACCCTCCCCGCCTACGGCGTCAAGGTATTGAAGATCCCGAAATGACCGCGCTCTCCCGTTCCGCCGCGGCCTGCGGACGGGCCGTATTTTCAAAAGGATCCAACGCGTTTTGGTTCTCCCCCGCTTCCGGCGGGGGAGAACCGTTTACTGCCCGCCCTTCGCCGCCGCGGCCGCGGGCCCCGCCGAATTGATCCGCCCGCACGGTACGGCCGGGATCACGATCCGGACATCGGTGCCTTCCTTCGGGACGCTCTGGATCGACACGCTGCCCTTTTCCCCGAAAAAGAGGCGGATCCGCTCGATGGTGTTCCGAAGGCCGAAGCCGGACCGGCTGTTCCGGTCCAGGATCCCCTTCAGCGTCTCCGGGTCGATCCCTTCCCCGTTGTCCGAAACGTCGAAGCAGACGCAGCCGTCCTTCAGGCTCGCCGTGATCACCAGGACGCAGTCCCGGTCCCGGTTCCGGAAAGCGTGGACCAACGCGTTTTCCACGACCGGCTGCAGAAGGAGCTTGATGCAGCCGTATTCCCGGACCTCGTCGTCGACTTCCTCATAGACCGTGAACTGACCGTCGTGGATAAAATTCTGGATCCGGATATATTCCCTGGTCAGCTCCAGCTCCTGCGACACCTTGAGGACCTCTTCCCCGTTGTTGAGGGTCAGCCGGTAAAAGCGCACCAGGGAGTCAAAAACCGCGTCCACGTCGGCGGCGTCCCGGCTCCTCAGCGAGCTTTTGATGGAGGCGAAGATGTTGTAGAGAAAATGCGGGTCGATCTGAGCCTGCAGCAGGCTCAATTCCATCTTGTTGAGATCGTACTTGGCCTGAAGCAGGTTCTTTTCGATCCGCTCCATCTTGAGCCGGGAGGCGTACCGGTCCTTGATCAGATCGTTCATCTGGAGGATGACCTGGTTGAATTTCCGTATGATCCTGGAAATATCGTCCTGTTTGTCGTCCGGGATCGGCTCGAGATGGACGTCGCCCGCGCCGTTCAGATTCATCGTTTCCAGCCGGCCGATAAAGCGGTACAGCCGGCCGGTGACGTTTTTCAAAAGGCAGTAGGTCACCGGAAAGATGATCAGGATCAGGGCCAGCAGAATCAGCGCGGTGATCATCAGGATATTGTTCGCGTTGGCATAAATGCTCTGCTCCGGGAACGCCACGATCAGATTCAGGACGTCCCGGTTGCTCCCCAGCGTGATCGGGCTTAAAAAGGCCGTGGAATTATCCGTGTTGACGCGCAGATCCTCCGTCTGCGACAATTTCACAAGCCGGTCCACGGTTTCCAGGTTCCCGGCGGCCAGATTCCACTGGGAAAGGACCTCCCCCTCGGAATCGGTGAGGCAGGCCCATCCGTTCGCCGCGATGCTCTGTATATTCTGCAGCGCGCCCTCGATCATGCTGTCCGGAATGTTGACGACGATCACGAACAGACCGTCCTGCAGATAGTCGTTGGGCTGGACGGCGAACCGGATGTTTTTCTCCTCGAGCATGCCGGCGCCCGCGCTGCCCGGGGGCAGCCAGACGATATGGCCCTGGCCGAGAAGGCGGAGCTCTTCCGCGGAAAGGCTGTTTTTCAGCCCCTCGAAATCGTGGATGTAATAGTCCTCCACCAAAGCCCGGTTCGTCGTATAGATTTCAAAGGTGACCCCCTGGATCATTTCAACGTTCAGGATCTCGATGATCCGGTTCCGGATGCTGTAGACGTTTCCCGTTTTGTCCGACGACCGCGCGGGGCTGTCGTGGATCAGTTTGTTGATCGTGCTGTCGAAGGAGAGGATATCGACCTTTTTGATGATCGTATTCAGCTTGGAATCAATGACGTCGCCCATCATGGCCGCCCGGCCCTTGAGGTCCTTTTCCGTAAGGTCGACGAGGTTGTTCCGGAAAAAAGAATTGAAGATCAGCCCGACGTAGAACGCCAGCGAGACGATGGGGATCAGAAACAGGAGAAACAGCTTCCGGTTGAAGGACAGCCCTTCAAAAAAGGACCGGACCGCTTTCCGCCGGCCGCCGCGCATCCTTTTCATCACGGCTCACCCTTGACGTTGTGCTTCGCGCGGTATTCCCCGGGCGTCATCCCCGTGAACTCCCGGAACGTCTGCGTGAAGTAAGACTGATTCCAGTACCCCACCTTTTCGCATATTTCATATCCCTTCAGGCTGGAATTCTCCAGGAGCTCCATCGCCTTCTGCAGCCGGTATTCGATCAGCATCTGAAGAAAGGTCTTCCCCGTCGCCTGCTTGAGGACGGAATTGATGTAGACCGGATGGTAGTGGATCTCCGCGGCGACCTGATCCAGCGTCAGCTTCTCCGGATACCGCGCCTGGATCATCTCCCGGACCCGGTTGGTGATCTTGCATTTGCTGCCTTTGTTCTTTTCTATCAGAAATTTATTGATCTGGATCAGCAGATCGAAAAGCCACTGCCGGATTTCCGGGATGGTATCGAGCCTCAGTATTTCTTCATAGACGGCTTTTTCGTCTTTGAAAATGTCGGAAAGGGTATGGTTGGTGTTCAGCACGAAGATCTGGCAGCAGCTGATAATATTGATGACGACGACCTTGACGTACAGCTTGTTCTTTTTGACGCACGCGTCGAGGATGTTTTTCGTAAATTCTTCGATATCCGCTTTTTCGTTGGTATGCAGGATGTTCTTCAGCTGATCATAGACGTCCTTCAGGTCCAGGTCTTTTGTAAAAAAGGAGATGTTCGACAGATTGCTGTAGAAGATCACCCTGTTTTTCCCCAGGTAGAACTTGGCGTCCAGCGCCTGGTTCGCTTCCTCATAGCACAGGGGAAGGCCCACGACGCTTTCCTGAATCGAGGAGACCCCGATCGTCACGTCCTGCCCGCTGCTGTTTTTCAATTCGCGTTTCAGATCATAAGGCAGCTGCCGGTAATAGCCGTCCATGGACCGGTCGCCGCCGAACAGGACCGCGTATTGGCTTTTTTCAGTCTGAAGCACAAATTTCGAAAGGCCGGCGTCCATATTCCCGACGGTCTCATACAGGTTCGGGAGGACCGACGGCTCTTTGCTTTCGATCTTCGCGACCATGACCCGCTTGCCGCAGAACTGCTCCAGTTTATAGACCTTGAGCTTTTCCGCGATGTCGTCCGCCGTTTGGTATT
>DAINSB010000066.1:0-621 GCA_036741535.1 Caproicibacter sp.
GCCCTTTCCCCGCGCGATGCAAGCACATTGATCGGCTTCGTCTCGCAGAATCCCGACAACCAGATCGTCACCGACAAGGTCTGGCACGAGCTGGCGTTCGGGCTGGAAAGTCTGGGGTGCGGCACGGAGACCATCCGGCTCCGGGTCGCGGAAATGGCCTCCTTTTTCGGCATACAGAACTGGTTTTTCAAGCCGGTGGCCGATCTTTCCGACGGACAGAGGCAGATCCTGAATCTCGCCTCCGTGATGGTGATGCAGCCGGAAGTCCTCCTGCTGGACGAACCGACTTCGCAGCTCGACCCCGTCGCGACCTCCAACTTCGTCGGGATGCTCCGGAAGATCAACGAGGAGATGGGCGTCACCGTCGTGGTTTCGGAGCATCATCTCGAGGAGGTCCTGCCGGTCTGCTCGCGGGTCGTCTTCATGGAAAAGGGCAGGATCGCGGCGGACACCGGCCCGCGCGGGATCGGAAGCGCCATGAAGGCGCTCCACAGCGACATGGCCGCGGCGCTGCCGGCCTGCGTGCGGATCTGCGCCGCATTTGAAAGCGGAGAGACGCCCGTCACGGTGAAGGGGACCAAACAATGGCTGGAACGGCGCGTGCGGCCCCGGCGGGAAGAG
>DAINSB010000066.1:656-11465 GCA_036741535.1 Caproicibacter sp.
CCAGCCTCCTCCGGGCCCGCCGGACGGAAGCCGCCCGCCGGGCTCCGGCCGTCAGCCGGGCGGGACGGGGACTGCCCCGCCGTCGCTCTCGACGACGTGTGGTTCCGGTACGACAGAAAGTCGGCGGACGCGGTCCGGGGCGTGTCCCTCGAGATCGGGCGGGGCGTCTTCTACAGCATCCTCGGCGGGAACGGCGCGGGAAAATCGACGCTTCTCTCCGTGATCGGCGGCGTGAACCGGCCGTACCGAGGAAAAATAACGCTGATGGGCCGCGATCTCGGGCAGATCGGCTCCCGGGAGCGATACCGGGGGCTGCTCGGCTGCCTGCCGCAGGAGCCGCGGAACCTGTTCCGGCGCAATACCCTCCGGCAGGACCTGGAGGACATGGCGGCCGAGGTCTGGCGGGACAAGGCGGCCGCCGAAGCGCATCTGGAAAAGCTGGTGGAGTTTTTCCGCCTGGGACCTCTGCTGGAACGCCATCCGTTCGACCTGAGCGGCGGCGAGCAGCAGTGCGCCGCGCTGGCCGAGGTGCTGCTGATGGAGCCGAAGATCCTGCTGCTGGACGAGCCGACGAAGGGCATCGACTCCGTTTTCAAGAAAAAGCTGGCCGGTCTGTTCACCGCCCTGAAAAAGGCCGGAAAAACCATCGTCATGGTGTCCCACGACATCGAATTCTGCGCGGGCTGCTCGGACGAATGCGCCCTGATGTTCGGCGGGGAGATTCTTGCGGAAAACTCAGCGAGGAAATTTTTTCTCGGGAACAGCTTTTACACGACTTCTTCCAACCGGATCGCGCGGGGCGTTTTTCCGAACGCCCTGACCTGTGAGGAGGTCATTCAGTCATGCAGAGAAAATCTGACCGGCGGCTGATGCTTTCCGCCGCGCTGATTCTGGTCGCGATTCCGCTGACCATCGCGTTCGGCATGACGGTGCTGCACGACCGGAGCTATTATTTCATCAGCGCCGCGATCCTGATCGACACAATACTGCCGTTTCTCCTGGTGTTCGACCGCAAACGGCCGAAAGCGCGGGAGATCGTGCTGATCTGCTCGCTGGCCGCGATCGCGGTGATCGGCCGGTGTGCGTTTTTCATGCTGCCGGAGTTCAAGCCGGTTGCCGCCGTCGTGATCATCTCGGGGGTCTGCCTCGGGCCGGAATCCGGGTTCCTGGTCGGGGCGCTGGCCGGCTTCGTCTCGAATTTCTTTTTCGGGCAGGGGCCGTGGACGCCCTGGCAGATGTTCAGCTTCGGCATCATCGGCTTTCTGGCGGGCCTGCTGTACCGCAAGAAGATCCTGAAGCCGAGCCGGGCCGCGATCTGCGTGTTCGGCGGCCTCTCCACCTTCCTGATCTACGGCGGGCTGATGAACCTCGATTCCCTGCTGATGCTCAGCACCGCGGTCACGAAGGAGAGCGTGATCGCGGTCTATCTCTCCGGCATCCCGTTCGACCTGATCCACGCGGGCTCGACGGTGCTTTTCCTGTTTCTGATCGAAAAGCCGATGGTCGAGAAGATCACCAGGATCCGGGTGAAATACGGCCTGATCGACGAAGGCGAGTTGCTGGAAGGATCTTAGCGTTGAAAACAATCCTGCCCGCATGCGAAATTTCGGATGCGCGTCGGGCAGTTTATGGAGGGCGGACCGCCGGAAACAAAAGCGGTCCGATGGGAAGAACGACAGGCGGGAAAGAGGAGAGGGAAAATGCGGCGACGATAAGCGGGAGACTCCCGGGGATGCGGAATTTTCCCGAAAACTTTGCAGGAACAGCAATCTTTCATGGAAAGAAATGAATCGAGGATGAAAAGCATGAAAGCAGTCAAAAGAAAAGCTCTGGCGCTGCTGCTGGCGGTCACCTTCCTGTTCGGCGCGCCCCCCGCGGGGGCGCTGGCGGAAGACGCTCAGACCCCGGAAACGCCCGTCTTTGACTCCGACCTGAGCACCGAGCCCGTTACCTATTATAAGGGGACATATCATGTAACGCCGCTTTCCGTCTCGGCATCCGTCGAGGACGGCGGAAAGCTGACCTATCAGTGGTACAGCGGGAAGGACCCCGGCAATGTCGCCACCAAGATCGGCAGCGGCGCGACATCCGACAGTTATACGCCGCCGGTCAAAGATTCGGGCACGACGTATTATCAGGTGACTGTCACCAACACGCTCGACGAGCAGACCGCAGAGGTTAAAAGCGCGGTCGCCGAGGTGGTCGTCCTCCCCGCGCCTACGGTGACCGCCGAAATAGAAGCTGCGGACGGAACGACCATCCCCGCGGACGGATATTCCTACAGGGCGGGCGAAACCGCGACGACGCTGAAAGTCGTGGCAAGCTGTACCGACAGCGACGGCAACCCTGTGGCCGGCGGCACGTGGAAATATACCTGGTATATGGCCGATCCGAAAGGGCCGACGAATGCCCCGGGTTCGAAGTCGGTTGAAACCTATACGCCCCGGACGACTCGGGACGGCAAGTTCCAATTCGACTGCTTTGTGCAGTACGAAATGGCGGGAGGCGAGTACTATGCGCTTACGTCTGAAGTGCCTGTCGTTGTGACCGCCACGTCCGCGGAGGCGCCGACGATCTCCGACCAGCCGGCGGATGCGACCTACCTGACCAGCCCCCACGACATCGTCGCTCTGAATGTTAGTGCACGTGTCTCCGACGGCGGCAAGCTCACCTACCAGTGGTACAGGAGCACGGATAATAAAAACTTTTCCTCAATTGACGGCGCGACTTCGGCCAGCTATAAGCCAGCGACGTCTTCCGTGGCAGCCGTTTTCTACTATGACTGCGTTGTGACCAACACGCTGAACAGCGTCAGCGGCGACACTTATACCGCTGCGGCAAAGTCAGAGACCGCGACCGTCACTTTTGAGAGCATCCCGGGCGCCACGTGGCAGGGGGACGGCACAGAAAGCTCGCCGTTTCTCCTCTCCACGGCAGACGACCTGACCCTGCTGAAAAATCTCGTCAATACGCAGGGACTGCCGTTGTATGGCTTTTACTTCAAGTTGGATCATGACATCACGCTTCCGCAGGACTGGATCCCGATCGGCGCGCTGCAAGCCGGCGCGAGCGGAGGAGGCAACGGCAAATATATCCTGCCCTTCTCCGGGACCATCGACGGCGGCGGGCACACGCTGGCCGTTCCGGAGGGCGGCCTGCCGCTGTTCGGCTACGTGCGGTACGCGACCGTCAAGAATCTCAATATCTACGGCAGGCAGATCGCCGGCTACGGCCTTGTCAACAACTACTGCGTCGACTACGGCCCGACGGGTAGCTACGGAGACTGGACAAGCGGAGCGGCCTATCCGGACATGCCGCTGACCGTCTCAATCGACAACGTCACCCTGAAATCCGGTTCCAGCACGCTGAAATCCGGCTTCATCGGCGGATACGCCTCGGGTGCCGATACCGTCGAAATCAGCAACTCCACGGTGGAAAAAGGGGTGACCATCGGCTACGACGGGACGCAGTCCGGCATCGGCTCCTTCGCGGGTGCTTTTAACGGGATGGTGGAAAACTGCGTCAGCTCCGCGACCGTGCGGGGGAAAGGCAGCGTCGGCGGTCTGATTGGCGCGAAAGGCCAGTCGATGGGGAACTGCAGCCTGTGGGACAGCGCGTTCCACGGGACGGTCAGCGCCTCCGGCAATTATGCGGGCGGGCTGATCGGCAGCGGCTACAACGCCGCCTCCGCGCCCAACACCCCGTGCGTCACCATCCAGAACTGCTATGCCGACGGCTCCGTGTCAGGAGCCGATTATGTCGGCGGCCTGTTCGGCGGGGAGCCTTCCTGCAAACAGTGCTGGGCAAACGGCATCGGATACATCCAGAACAATTACTTCTCCGGCACCGTTTCCGCCGGCGTCCATGCCGCGCGGGCCAACACGGCTTCGGTTGGGAAAAACGGCATAAAGACGTTCGCCGCCGAAGAAACCGACGACGGCGGGACCCATGTCGGCGGCGTCGTCGGCGGGATGAAGTCCCTCGACCGATACAATGTCATCTCCAACAACTATTATCTTGAGACCTGCGGCGCGAACGCCGGCATCGGCGCCGTGGATGCCGTGGCGAAGGTTCCGGCTTCGCAAAGCGCGGCCGCATCTTCGCAGAGCACGAACGCAGCCGTGATCCGGCAGAGTGCAAAGGCGTTTGCCGCACCGTCCACAACCGGCAACGCGCAATACGGCCGGTCTGACGACCCGACCGGCGCGGACGCCGACAGCCTCGCCGCACCCGCGACTGCCGAGCAGTTGAAAGACGGCTCCGTCTTATCCAAGCTGAACGGCGGCATCAACAGCAGCGGCACATGGGTGAAGGGCAATAACGACTACCCCGCGATGGATACGGGGAAAACCCATCTGGTCTTTCTTACCGCTACCGGCTATTCAAAGACTTATGAGGGCGGCTCCAGCCTTAGCAGCATGTCTGTATTCGCGGCTTACAGCGACGGCTCGACCGCATCCGTCCCCCAGAGTAAGGTGCGTTTTTCAGGATTCAACAGCAATACCAACGGCTACGAGACAGTCACCGCAAAGTATCAGAATCACGCTTTCCTCTTCGAGGTCGAGATCATCGACGCTGCCGACACCCCAAGCGCCAACCCGGTCACGGTTTCCCTCCGGCTGATCGGCGCGACGAAATCAAACGGCCCCGTCGACCTGAAAAACGGCGACTACAAGGGCAGCCGGTATGTGACGTGGATCCCGACGAAATCCTATACACTTCCTTGCAACAGCAAGGTAAGCGACCTGCTCAAAAAGGCGTTCGGCGACGCCGGCATCACGGCGGCAGGCGCGGACAGCGACTATATCAGCGCGGTTTACGCCCCGGATGTCTGCGGGGCGTACAGGCTCGCGGCCGACACGAACGGCCCGCGCTCCGGCTGGATGTGTACCATCGACGGGTCGCATTCCGTCGAAAGCATCAGGGAGCAACCGCTGGAAAACGGCGACGCGGTGGTCTTCCATTACGTCGACGACTACAGTTACGAGGTGGCGGACTGGTTCTCCACCCCCGACTATCCGAGGCTCGGCGACGGAACATATTTCGACGAGTGGCTGACGGCCGGCGATACCGACCCCGCTGGCTACCAATGGGTGACCGCTTTCTCTTCGCTGGGCGCGGCGGTGAAGACCCGGAGCGTGGCGAACAACACGCCGTGGGATTCGCTCGACCTGCCCGCTTCGCTGAAAGCGACGGTGAACGGAAAGACCGAGACGATCAGCGGAGTCACGTGGTTTTCCGCCCCGGAGTACGACCCGTCGGCCGACGGCACTTACACCCTGACGGCGGTGCTGCCCGACGGATATGAGAGCCTGACCGCCCTGCCGACCATCACGGTCAAAGTGGCGGCCGCCGCCGACGGTACCACCGCGAGCGTCCCGGCGACGGGGGCGAAGAGCACGGTGACGACGGTCTCCGCCCCGAACGACGGGACGATCTCGACCGTGACCACACAGCCCGACTCGGCGCCCGTGGTCGCCGGGAACCAATCCAGCGTCAGCGTGACGGTGCCGTCCGAGATCAGTTCCATCCTTGCCTCCGCGACGGCGCAGAAGCCGGCGGAGATCCGGATCGCCGCTCCGGATTCCGTCCTGATCGGCCAGATCAACAGCAGCGCGGTGAAATCGGTGGCCCTGACGATCAAGGTCCCCGCGGCGGTCGCAAACAACACGAACGCGAACGGAAAGATCACGATCGGCGCGGACGCATCCGTCCTCAAGACCGCGAAAGACGCGAAAAAGGATCTTGTGATCCGCGTGGCGGACGCGGACACCGGCAGGGAGGCCTATTCCTGGTCGTTTGCCGGCTCCGGCCTCGCGGATTCCCCCGTCTCCGTCACGAATGTGAACCTGGCCCTGAACGTGGAGCCGGCGTCGAAAGACCCGACGGCTGCGGCCGTGACGGCGTCCAACACGGCGGACAAGAAGGCGGCCGGCGTCCTCCTGAGCTTTGCCGACAACGGCCTTCTGCCCGCTCCCGCGTCCGTCCGGATCTATGTCGGAGATCAGACGGGCTGCGGGCCGAACTCGAAAGTCTATCTCTATTACCTGAACGACGCGCTGAAGGCGCTGGAGCCGATGCCGGCGGGCGAACGCACCGTCGACGCGGACGGCTGCGTGACGGTCGCGATCTCCCACTGTTCCGATTATGTGCTGCTGCCGCACGCCGCGACGAATCCGTACCCGGTGAAGTCCGACACGGTCTATCCGCTGAGCGTCAAACAGGGAGGTTCCTATACCTTCACCATGACGGCCGGCGGCGGCGCGGCCCCGGTTTTCAGCGTTGGAAACGGCAAAGCGTTCGCTTCGTCGGTGAAACGTTCCGGAACCGGATATTCCTTTACGGTCAAAGCGATCGGTGCGCCGACGCCGGGCATCGCAACGGCGGTCTACTGCGCTCTGCCGAAACAGAAGCCGACGGTCCTCTGCTATCTCGCGATCAAATGACAGCGGAGAAAGCCGGTCCGACCGGTCTCCGGGCCGTTCCGCGCGTCTGCGGATCGGCTCCCGGCCGGCCGGACGAATCAGAAAGGAGATTTTTCCCATGAAGCAGAGATGCAGATCGGCACTGGCGCTGGCCCTCGCCGCGGCTCTGATCTTCGGCGGCGCCCCCGCTTTCGCCGACACGGCGGGACCCGAGGTTTCGGCCGAGGCAATGGGTGCGGACGTGTCGCAGGCCCTCATCAAAAATATCCCGAAGGGCGGGCTGCGCCTCGGGACCTCCGAAGGGGAGTGGACCGTTCTCGCGCTCGCCCGGGCGGGGCAGGGCACCCCCGAAATCTGCGACACCTATTACGGCAATGTGAAAAAAGAGGTCGAAAGCGACAAAGGGATTCTTTCCGAAAACAAATACACCGAATATTCCCGGGTGATCCTGGGGCTGACGGCCGTCGGCCGGGACCCGCGCAGCGTCGGCGGATACGACCTTGTGCAGCCGCTCGCCGATTACGACAAAGTCGTCCTGCAGGGGATCAACGGCCCGATCTGGGCGCTGATCGCCCTCGACTCCAAAAAATATGACATGCCGCAGCTGAAGGGCGCGGGCGGGGCGCAGAATTCCCGAGAGAAGATGGTGGATTACATCCTGTCGAACGAGATCGGCGGGGGCACTTCTTCCGCGGGCGGCTGGGCGCTGGCCGGCTCGGAGCCGGACCCCGACATCACCGCCATGGCCCTGCAGGCCCTTTCGCCCTACCGGAGCCGTCCCGACGTTCAGGCCGCGGTCGACCGCGCGGTGGGCACGCTCTCCGGGCTTCAGAGCGGCAGCGGCGGTTACGCGAGCTGGGGGACGGAGGATTCGGAGAGCGCCGCGCAGGTCGTCGTGGCCCTGACCGCGCTGGGGATCTCCCCCGGCCGGGAGGACTTCGTCAGGAACGGGCATACCCTGCTCTCCGCGCTGGCCGCATACGACCTGCCCGGGCGGGGATTCAAGCACGTGCTGAGCGATTCGTCCGCGAACGGCATGGCGACCGACCAGTGCGCCTGCGCGATCGCGGCCTACAACCGCTTCCGGTCGAGTCGGAACGCGCTGTACGACATGTCGGATGTCGCTTCCGTCGACGCGGCGTCCGGCCTGCAGACCTTCCTCAGCGATACGACGGTGGATTTCTGCGTCCGCGGCGCCTACATGTTTAAAATCACGAGCAGGAACGGCAGAACGCCCGCCTTTGTCGTCGGCACTTCCGGCGTGTTCGCCACGCAGCTCGCCGGCACGGCCGGCAGCGATTACTATTTCAGGATCAAATCGGTCGGCCCCGCCGGCGCGAAAGCGGGCGTCTATGTCAACGGCAGCCGGGTCGTCGTCGCCGAGGTCGGCGGCGCGCCCTCCGCGTGAGCGGCGCGGCGTCTCTCGGGACTCCGGTCCCAACAGCGTAAAGGATTCCCTCTGACGCAGTTCTGCGGCAGGGGGAATTTTCTCGGCAGCGTCACAGGGATTCCGGCAGTTTTCGGGCCGGAAGGTGCTTCAGACGGTACAGATTGGTGTGCTTGCCGAAGAGGGCAATCAGCTTTAAACCGAAGACGCCTATTTTGACCACGAACGAAAACGCGATCCGCCGCAGCCCGAAATTCGCTCCGAAGACCTTCCAGATCCGGAACGACGAAAAGAAGGTATAGAACCGCTTCACGGCCCGGAAAAACATCTTCTGCAATTCCCACGGCGTCATCGTCTTCGGCAGAAACGTCACGTTCATCATGTCGAACAGGCTCCAGTCCTCCGTGAGCATCCGGTTCTCTTTTTTGTACTGCATGTAGACGGCGGTCCCCGGGAACGGCGTCATGACCGCGGGCTGGAGCTGATAGGCGTTGATCTTTTTGGAGAAATCCACGCTTCTCATGATGTCTTCCTGCCGGTCCGTGTCGATGCCGAGCACAATGCTCGCGATCAGGCGGATCTTATGTTTCGCGAGCGCGGCGGCGCACCGCTCGATGTCCGAGATCTTCTGATGCTTGTTGACTTCGTCGAGCGACTTCTGGTTGAGCGATTCGATCCCGACCAGCGCGCGCGTCAGATGCGCCCGCTGCAGCAGGTCGAGCAGCTCGTCGTCGTTCGCCATATCGGTCCGCCCGAAGAAGAACGTCTCCCGGAACACCAGGCCCTCGCGGATCATCCGCCGGCAGATCTCCTTGGCCCGCTCTTTGTTCGCCGTGAAGTTGTCATCCTCGAAATTCATATACTTGAACCCGAGGCTTTTATAATACCGCAGCTCGGCGATCACGCTGTCGACGCTTCTCTCCCGGTAAGGGTGGAACATGCGTGAGGTCGTGCAGAACGAGCAGCAGAACGGGCAGCCGCGCGTGGACATGACGTTTGCGCAGTCGCAGCGGGTCTTCAGGAGGGAGTAATCCGGCAACGGCGCCTCGTCCAGGTTTTTCAGGAACCGGGCGTGGACGATCCTGTCCGTATTGCGCCCTTCGACCACGTCGAGAATCGCCGCTTCGCCCTCCCCCACGATGACCTGGTCCGCGTGCCGCAGCGCCTCCTCGGGCAGCACGCTCGCGTGCATGCCGCCGATCAGGACGCGCGCGTGCGATTTCTGATGGAGCATGTCGGCGAGCTCGTAGGCTCTCGGGGCGTTCGACGTCATCGTGTAGAGGCAGAAGACATCGGCGTCGAACAGCTTGGAATAATCCACGTCGGCATAGAGCTCCTCGTACACCGATACGTCGTGCCCCGCGTCCTTCAGGATGTGGCCGAGGATCAAAGGCCCCGTAATCGAGTTGGAATGGCCGTAGATCAGATTGCCGATCCGGTACAGCCTCATCCTGCGCACTTTGCTGGCAGGTGTGATAAAAACGACTTTCACGCCAGTTCCTCCTAAGGGAAAAGGTTCCCATTTTCAGGAGATCGTTTGAAAAACGCTCCTCATCCCTATCATAATACGATTGGAACAAAGTCACAAGTCTTGAAATGCAAGGTTTTTCAGGATCATTTCGATCTGTTCTTGTAAAATTTTATGAGATCGAGAGCCTGGTGCCCTTTAGGACGATGTTGCGAACAATATCCCTGTTCTGGTGTGGGGAACGATGGGGGATACCTCTGTTGTATATTTCCGTCGGAAGAAATACAATAGAACTGGAGCCGGCTGCTTGACGAATTGCGGGACGCTGCGGGCGAGTTTGTCAATGACAATACATTGACCGTCTACATCAAACGCCTGCGGGAGAAGATAGAGGACGACCCCGCAAGCCCGCAAATCATCCTGACCGTTCGCGGAACAGGGTATAGACTGGGGCGGGGCTTGGCCGCGGGGGCACCCCGCTACTCGCTGCTGAAGCCTTTCCCGATGATCTCGCTGGTGTTGGAGATCAGGATGAACGCCTCCGGCTCGTTTTTTCGGATGAACTGGCGCAGCATCACCGCCTGCGGCCGCTTCATCGCCGTCAGGATGATGTATTTGTGGTGGTGGGAATAGGCGCCGGTGGCGCTGCAGACCGTGGCGCTCCGGTTCAGGCGCTGCACGATGAAGTTGCAGATCGGTTCCGGGTCCGAGCAGACGACGCTGAAGTATTTGCTGAGGTTGATGCTTTCGATCACGCTGTCGATCACGAAGGATTTCGCCAGCAGCCCCAGGCACGAGAACAGGGCCGTCTTGATGTCGAACACAAAAAAGGCCGAGAGCGTAATCAGCGCGTCGCTCAGAAGCAGCGCCCTGCCGATGTCGACGCTGGTGTGCTTTTTCAGGATCATCGCGACGATGTCCGTCCCGCCGGAGGAGGCCCCTACGTTGAACAGCACGGCGGAGCCGAACGCCGGCAGCAGCACGGCGAATATAAGTTCCAGCAGCGGCTCGTCGGTCAGCGGATGGCGCAGGGGCAAAAATTTTTCCAGCAGAGAGACGGAGAACGAGAGCAGAAGGCTCGTGTAGACCGTCTTGATGCCGAAGTCCCTCCCCAAAAACACGAACCCGGCGACCACCAGCACAAGGTTGAGCACGAAATTGCTCGTTGCGGGCGAGAGGGGCGTCACTCTGCCGACGACCACGGAAAGCCCGGAGACGCCGCCGAACGTGAAATTGTTCGGGAATTTGAAAAAATAGATCCCGATGGCGATGACAAGCGTGCTGAGCGTGATGATGGAATAATCCCTGATTTCCTGTTTCATGCTTCAAGCAACCCTCCAGCGGAAGATTTTTTTGCGTCCCGTTCGGACTGGAAATGTTTTCTTTGGCAAAGGCCTTTACAAAACGGCCGGGAAATGCTATGCTGTTATGAATCGATAAAAATTACTGTTCTTATATTCTGCAAAGGAGGGACGATATGGAGACTCCTGAGAAGAAAAGAAATTTCAGCCGGAAGCGGGAGGCGATTC
>DAINSB010000067.1:0-11281 GCA_036741535.1 Caproicibacter sp.
TGATGGGGCACCGGGACGGGACGGGCGCGGAAAAGGCCGAACCGTAGCGTGCGCCTGCCTGTGGGAAAGGGCTCCCGGCCGGCATTGGCCTAAAAAAGCAGGTCAATGCCGCCGGGAATGGCATTGACCTGCTTTCATAAAGAACCGGAGGACGCGCGGCGCCCCGTTCGGGCACCGGGGCTTGTCCCGCCGGGACATCATCTTTCAGCGGGGGGCGTACGGCCCGCCGTCACTCCGCGGAGGGCCGCAGGGAGCGTATCATCTGC
Organism: Caproicibacter sp.; assembly: GCA_036741535.1. Lineage (GTDB taxonomy): Bacteria > Bacillota > Clostridia > Oscillospirales > Acutalibacteraceae > Thermocaproicibacter. The sequence goes on from DAINSB010000067.1 coordinate 267, forward strand.
AGGCAGAAATCCAGCAGATATTGCTGGCCCTCTCTCGAAGCGAGCTGAACGTCCTTCGGCTCATCTGCGGACCCTCCGTTCATTTTGACCAGCTCAGGCAGAACGTCGGGGCCCACAAACGGGTAACAGATGATGCTGTTGCCCAGCGTCTGGCTGAATACGATCGCCTTCGACATGGAAATATCCGCGTACGCGGTGAGAAGCCGGGCCATCGGATAGGTGACGTTCTTCAAGATGCTCGCGTTCAGCGGATCGGCAAGCCCGTCGGGCAGGGCCTGTCCGTTAACGGAAAAGCTGATCGCGCAGCGGTTCCGGGGGTCGAACGCGATCTCCATCTGCGTATGCAGATATTCCTGCAGGTATCCGAACGCATGCTCGGGCGTCAGATTGCCCTGCGCGACACATTCTTCCACCGATTTGGCGATCGGTGTGTAATAAAGCTCATGGTATCTCAGAATATCCTGGATCACGGCGGTGCAGAGATTCTCTTTTGTCACAAAGTAAAAGGAAATGGCGGACTGGCTGCAGTGCGCCTCCTGGGCGATCATCCGGGTGGTGACGTAGTCGTACGTTTTTGTGCCGAAGAGCTTCTTTGCAGCGCCTATGATTCGGATACGCGTTTTCTCCCCCTTTGTGTTTTTCGTCCGGATACGGTTTGGTTCTTCCTTTGCACTTTTCATTTTTTCAGTCCTACCAATAAGAGATTCAGCTCCCTGGGGAGCTTTGACGCCGACCAGGAAGCGTGTGCCGCCCCTGCCGCGCCTTCGGCGCCCCTCCCCTGCGGGGCCGGCCCGATCGAGACGCGGCGGGCCGGCGGCAACACGGCCTACTGCGCGAAAACGGAATCGCTTCCGCGCACGCTTTTCCTGACTGCGTTCATATTCCTAAGGATATACGAAAAAATGCGCGATTGCAAGGGAAAAATTAAATTTTTCATTTGTCCGAACTAATTTCAGGTCCCTTCACGGCGCGCCGGTCCTCTCTTTGCAGGGATCGACAACCGGCCCGCTTTTCAGCGCGGTTCACCGCCGCGCATAGCGCGCCGCGCCGCTCGCGTCGGTGCGTCCCGTTCTTCCGTTCCGGAATCGCTGCAGGTCATCCGGACCATTCTGTCGAGGGTCTCCCAATATTCCCGCATGATGCCGTCGATCACCTCTTTCACGGACGGAATCTCGTGGATCAGGCCGACCGCGTTGCCGACGGGGAACAGCACGCCCTCGACGTCGCCGTCTTCGCAGGCGGCGTAAGCGCGCCCTCCCGAAAGGGCCGACATCAGGCTTCCGGGCGTGGCGCCCGGCTCCCGTTCCAGCCGCAGGCACCTTCTGGCGCAGTCGTTGTTCGCCACGCGCATCGGGTTGCGGACCGATTTCTGGCACAGCAGCGTATCGTTTTCAGACGCCTTCACGATCCACTCCTTGAAATTGTCGTGGGCCGTGCATTCCTTCGTGGCGAGAAAGCGGGTCCCCATCACGACGCCCTCCGCCCCCAGCGCCAGCGCCGCCGCAAGCCCCCGGCCGTCCGCATAACCGCCTGCGGCGACGACCGGGATCCGGCAGATCCGGGCCGCCCGGTTAGTCAGGACCAGCGAGCCGATCTCGTCTCTGCCGGGATGCCCGGCGCATTCGAATCCCGCCGCCGTGACGGCGTCGCATCCGGCTTTTTCGGCGCTCAGCGCATATCTCGCCCCCGGGACTTTATGGATCGAGAGGAGACCGGCGCCGTGGATATAGGGGACCAGATCCTTTGGATTCGTTCCCGCCGTCTCGATGGCCTTGACGCCCTCCTCCCCGCAGATCCGAATCGTCTCCCGGACGTTTTCCCCGACGGAAACGTCCGGCAGCAGCGACAGGTTGACGAGAAACGGCCGGTCCGTCAAAGACTTCATCTCCCGGACCGCGTTCCTGAATTCTTCGTTTCCGGCATAGTTGGACCGGTTGATCGTGCCGCAGCCGCCCGCATTGCTCACCGCGGCGGCCAGCGCGGGCACGCCGAAATGATGCATTCCCCCCTGGATGATCGGGTACCGGATTCCCATCAGTTCGGTCAGCCTCGTTTTCATTTTGCATCCTCTTTTCTTCCGCGGGCGGGGTCGGATCCCGCGTCTCGGCACCGGGCCCCGGGCCGGTTTCCCCGCGCCTTCCGTTGGCAATGCCCCGGCGGCGATTCCGCCGGGGCATTGCTGATTTCACGCATGAAGCCGCACCTCAGGGGAGATTGACCGCCTCTTTGCTGTCCTCTGAATCGTCGGACGCATCCTCGGGCTTCGGCTTCGAGAAACGGGCGAATATGAAACTTTCCCCCAGACTGCACACGGCGGCGAGCAACAGGCCCCCCATCAGCGTGGAGGCGAGCCCCAGCTCGTTCCCGCCGTTTTGAGAAAACGTCAGGGCGACGGCCGCGAAGATAAAGGGCAGTCTGTTGAAAAGGGTCTTTCCAAGCACGGTGAGATGCAGTCCCATCGTGACGGTGGTCATGACGGTTATGCCGATGAACATCGCGGCCGCGGAAGGGATCCCGATCGAGGACTCGAACCGGATGAAAAGGAAATTCAGCTGCCCCCATACCAGGCCCGCGGCGAGGCTGCAAAAACACGCGGGAACGTCTTTGAGCTTCGATCCCATCCCGAAGTATACCGCCAGAACGACAAAGCTCATCCAACCGATCGAAAGGCCGGTATACCCGTAAAGGAAAAAGAAGATCGCGCACAGGACGGAAACCCAGAGGCTGTATAACCAGGTGGCTTTGTTCATAGAATCGCGCCCCTTTCCTGATGGATCTTTCCTTCTACTCCACGACGGTGGCGACGTGAAGCCCGTCGTCGTATTTTACAGACGGGTATGTTTCGTAATTCCGCACTTCATGGTTGAAGATCAGGTCCTTGATCTCGTGTCCCGCAAGCGCGTACGCCTTGTCGATCTGCTCGATGACGGTGAGGGGAGAGCCGACCGCGGTGAACGGGACGTAGACGCCGTCGCGGTTCACGCCGAGCACGTTTTCCTGGACATAGGCCACGTCGCCGCTCAGGACCTTTTCGACCGCTTTTCCGTTTTCCTCCGTCTGCACCAGGATGATTTCCCCGCAGTAGGAATGTCCCATGGGGCATGCGATGACCCGGATGCCGTCGAAGAGCTCCCGGTCGCCGTCGACGAGCGTCATCCTGCCGTCGCAGATGAAGTCGCACGCGGTCTTCAAGTCGCAGGGGAGGAAGGCGTTTTTGGCACGGTTGAATTTTGCGGGCAGCGACAGCGCGGCCAGCGATTTCAGGATCTCATCTTTCTGGATATAGAAATGCGCGTTCGGGAACAGTTTCAGCCCGCCCATGTGGTCGAAATGGCAGTGCGTGAGGATGACCGCGTCGATGTCTTCGGGCGCCAGGCCCACCTTCGCCAGAACGTCCTTCGGCATCCGGACGTTCTGAAAACCGTAGAGTTCGCAGATCGCCTTCGATGCCGGTTCGTCATAGTTGACGCCGCAGTCCACCAGGATCCTGTGGCCGTTGCCCTGCACGAGGCAGTACGACATCGTCAGATTCATGAACCCCCCGTTGTGGGCGCTTGCGATCTGGGCGGACACCGGCGCTTTGTCCGTGTTGGCGTATTCCAGGATGCGGATTGAATACTTTTCCATACTTGACCCCTCCATGTCTTTCGATTTTGTTTCGGTTTCTATTTTTTCAGGGATTGCTTTCCAGAAGTGAACAGGCGGGCAAAACGAACAGGGCGCGGCGACCGGGGCGGATGAACCGGCAGGGCGCATACGGAGTTTTGGGAAAAACGGCTAAGCGGCATCCGCCAGCTTTTCTTTTTTGTAAAATACGGGGCTCAGAACCGTGTAGACGATCGCCAGCGCGATCAGGCCGACCGCGGCCGCCAGATATTTGTTGGCGATGATCTGGACCGGATTTCCTCCGATCGCCGCCGCGATCCGGTTCATAACGATCGGGCTGCAGAACATCCCGAAATTGAGCAGCCCCATCGCGATGGAAATGCCCGTGGCCCGGATCGCCGCGGGAGCGTATAGGGATACGGTAAGCACCGCGCTCGGGATGATAAAGGCCTGTGCGACACCGCAGCAGAAACTTGCGAAAAACACCGCCGGAAGGGTCCCGATGAATCGGATCGCGAGGAATCCCAGCGCCGTCAGCACGATTCCGACCTGCATGGTGTTGTTGCCCAGCCTTTTCCTCAGCTTTCCGAAGACCAGGCCGGTCAGCATCCCCGCGACCGGAAAGATCGTGTTCGCGTACCCGACGGTGACGGAAGTGCCCATCCCGCTCGTCTGAATATAGAGCGACACGTTGAGCTGATAGGTATAGAGGAACAGGTAGCTGAAAAAAATCGTGATGCAGGGGAAGAACACGGCGCTGTTCAGACGGGCGCCGCCTTTTCCGCCGGCGCTTTTCGTCACGGGCTCCGGCGGGACGAAAGTCAGGTCTTTCTGCACCAGAATCAAGGCCGGGATAAACAGGAGCAGAATGGCATAGGACCATTGCCAGCCGATCCCCGAGAGCAGCCCGGCGCAGAAGGTCACGATGATCGCGCCCCCCGTGGACGCCGAGGCCTGGAAGCCCATCATGTCGTCCCGTTCCTGATCGACAAAGAAGTCGGAAACCAACGCTTTCGTCAGGGAGCCGTTCATCCCCTGGTTGATCCCGATGAACGCGCTCGACACAAGCAGGACGGCCAGGCTCCTGGGGCCGAAGAAAAACGCGAGGACGCCGCCTAAAAGCCCTAAAAACATGCCGCCGAGTAGCAGGTTCTTTTTCGCGAACTTCATGGACAGCGGCCCCCCTAAAAAGGCGAACAGCATGCCCACGAGGCTGGGGATCGTCAGGACCATCTGAACGGTATCCACGCTGGTATTCGAGAAATTCTGCTTGATATTCGCCAGAATCGCCGAAATCACCATCGAAGACATCAACATGATCGAACCGGCTATGATGGCGATCCGGTTCGCATTCTTCTCTTTCGCGGTCATTGGAATAACTCCCTTTCTCAGGCCCGGCCCGGGGCGCCGGACTTTTTCTTTATGTAGCGATCCATCGCCGCCGCGGCCTTTTTGCCCGCCCCCATCGCGAGGATCACGGTGGCCGCGCCGGTGACCGTGTCGCCGCCGGCGAAGACGCCCGGGCGGCTGGTCTCCCCGGTCTCTTCGGAGGCGATGATGCAGCCGCGCCCGTTGGCCTCGATGCCCTTCGTGGTCTTGCGGATGAGCGGATTCGGGGAAGTGCCCACCGCGATGACCGCGGTGTCGATGTCCAGTACGAACTCGCTCCCTTTCCGGGCGATCGGGCGGCGGCGCCCCGAGGCGTCGGGTTCGCCCAGCTCCATCTTGATGCATTCGACGCCCCTGAGCCAGCCCTTGTCGTCCCCGAGGAAGCGCACCGGGTTTGTCAGCATCCGGAACTTCACGCCTTCCTCCGAAGCGTGCTCGACCTCTTCGCGGCGGGCCGGCATTTCCGCTCTGCTGCGGCGATACAGGACGGACACCTCTTCCGCCCCGATCCTCAGCGCGCTCCGCGCCGCGTCCATCGCGACGTTGCCGCCGCCGACCACGGCCACTCTCTTTCCTTTCAGAATGGGCGTTTCGTATTCCTCCCGATAGGCTTTCATGAGGTTGATCCGGGTGAGATACTCGTTCGCCGAATAGATTCCGTTGAGATTCTCGCCCTCGACCCCCAGAAAGGTGGGAAATCCGGCGCCGGAACCGATGAACACCGCCTGAAAGCCCCGCTCGAACAGCTCATCCACCGTGATCGTCTTCCCGATCACGATGTCGGTCTCGATCTTGACGCCCATCCGCTTCAGGTTGCCTATTTCCGCGGAGACGATTTTTTTTGGGAGCCGGAATTCCGGGATCCCGTAGACCAGCACGCCGCCCGGCTTGTGGAGAGCTTCAAAAACCGTCACCGCATACCCCAGCCTGGCCAGCTCCCCCGCGCACGTCAGCCCGGACGGCCCCGCCCCCACGACGGCCGCTTTGGGGCCGGTCGCTTCGGGATGCCGGCCGGTCTCCCCGGCGGCGGCGGCATTTTTCATATGATAATCCGCCGCAAAACGTTCGAGCCGCCCGATCCCGACCGGCTCCCCCTTCACGCCTCTGACGCATTTGCCTTCGCACTGCGACTCCTGCGGGCATACCCTGCCGCACACCGCGGGAAGCGTGTTGGTTTCGCGGATCGTCCGGTAAGCCTCCTCAAACTTGCCCTCTTTGACCAGAGCGATGAAATCGGGGATCTCCACCCCTACGGGGCAGCCGCTCACGCAGGGCCGGTTCTTGCAGTTCAGGCATCTCTTTGCCTCTTCGACCGCCATTTCTTCGGTATAGCCCGTGGCGACTTCGTCGAAATTGTTTTTTCTCACCTGCGGGTCCTGTACGGGCATTTCCAGTTTTTTCGTGCCTGCGGTCATTTTACCGAGCTCCTTTCAAGAGTCTGCAATTCATTTCCCCAAGCCGTTCCTTTTCCTGGCCCGCGTACATTTTGCCGCGGCGCATCGCCTCGTCGAAATCCACGAGATGCCCGTCGAATTCGGGCCCGTCCACGCAGGCGAATTTTGTCTGCCCGCCCACGGTGACGCGGCAGCCCCCGCACATGCCGGTCCCGTCGATCATGATGGGATTCATGCTGATGACCGTCTTGATGTGATACGGCCTCGTGACCTCGCTGACCACCTTCATCATGATCAGCGGGCCGATGGCGATCACGGCATCGTATCGGTTTCCCTCTTCGATCAGTGCCTTCAGGATGTCGGACACGAATCCCTTCATGCCGTTTGAGCCGTCGTCCGTCGTGCAGAAATAGCGGGTGCTGACTTTTTTGAATTCATCCTGAAGGAGGATGAGATCCTTGTTGCGGAAGCCGATGATCACGTCGACCTGCGCACCCTTTTGGAAAAGGGCCTTGGCCGTCGGATAGGCGATCGCGCAGCCGACGCCCCCGCCGACCACCGCCACCTTTTCGAGCCCTTCCAGATGGGACGCCGTCCCGAGCGGCCCTACGAGATCGGCCAGAAAGTCCCCTTCCCCCTTTTGGGAGAGGAGCTTCGTCGTGGCCCCCACGGTCTGGAAAATAATCGTCACCGTGCCGGCCTCGCGGTCGTAATCCGCTATGGTCAGCGGAATCCGCTCGCCTGTTTCGTCCACTCTCAGAATGATAAATTGGCCGGGCTGCGCCTTGGCCGCAACCAGCGGGGCCTCTACCGACAGGAGCGTAACGGAGGGATTGAGGTTCCTCTTTTTCACAATCCGATACATTCTTCCTTCGACCTCCAATTTCCATAAAATCGCTGAATTTTTCCGGGTGCTTTTCCGAGCATTGATCGTATGTAAGACGGAACACCCGGGGATTCGACCCGTCGCCTGCGCCGAACCGCCCGGCGCGCTCAACGCTGCAACTGAGAGCCTATGACCATGCGCTGGATCTGATTGGTCCCCTCGAAGATCTGGAAAATTTTGGCGTCGCGCATCAGCTTTTCGATCGGATACTCACGGCTGTATCCATAGCCGCCGAAGATCTGCACCGCGTCCGTCGTGACCTTCATGCACATGTCGCTGACGAACGTCTTGGTGATGGAGCCGAGCTGCGTGTCGTACCGGCCGGTTTTGTCGATCATCTCCGCGCAACGGTACAGAAGCGCGCGCGCCGCCGTGCACTGGATCTGCATATCGGCCAGCATCCACTGAAGGCCCTGGTTTTTGATGATCGGGCGCCCGAACGTCACGCGCTGCTTCGCGTAGGCCACCGCTTCCTCGATCGCGCGCTCCGCGATCCCCAGGCACCCGTACGAATTGACGCCCCGGCTGCGGTCCAGGCTCTTCATGGCGATTTTGAAGCCCTCGCCCTCCTCGCCGATCCGGTTCGCCACGGGGATATGGACATCGTCGAAAATAACGTCCGCGGTGTTCGACAGGCGGAGCCCCATTTTGTCCTCGTCCTTCCCGACGCTGACGCCGGCGCGCTCGCGCTCCACCAGAAAACAGGTAATGCCTTTCGCGCCAAGAGAGCGGTCCATGGTCGCGAAAACGGTGTACATCCCCGCGAGGCCGCCGCTCGTGATAAAGCACTTGTGCCCGTTGAGGATATATTCGTCGCCTTTGCGGACGGCGGTCGTGCGGGTGGCGGCGGCATCGGAGCCGGCGTCTGGCTCCGTCAGGCAGAAAGCCCCCAGCTGCCCCTTCATCACGCGCCCCATATAGTAGGCGATCTGCTCTTCGGTCCCCGCGATGCGGACCGGCGTGGAGCCGAATTCCGCGGTCGTGGCGCTCACGATGAAACCGGCGTCCACTTTGGCAAACTGTTCGTTGATCAGCACCAGATTCAAAGCACCGGCGCCGAGGCCGCCGTATTTTTCGGGCACAAACATGGTGGGGAAGCCGGCCTCAAAGAATTTCTTGTATACGTCCATCGGGAATTCGCCCTTTCGGTCGCATTCGGCCACGACGGGTTTCACTTCCTTTTCTGCAAAATCCTTTGCAAGCGCCACAAGATCCTGTTGCTCCTCCGTCAGAATGAAATCTTGCATCATGATCTCTCCCTTTCGATTGTTTTTTGCGTTTCGCGCAGGCACGGCCCCGAAAGGCTGTTTTGCCGCATCCGTCGGCCGGGGGCCGGGGGTGCTCCAGAGCGTTATTCAATTGAACTAAAATTTAAAACCTGCAAAATTTTCCCATGATTTTGCACAAGGTTCCTCCCACTGGGTTGTCACAGCGGTCATCCATCTGGTTTTAGTTCGTTCAATTGATCGTATTTTAAATGTAGCACATCGTATCCCCATTGGCAATATGTTTTGCAACAGTTCTTCCGCTAAATTGATTTTTCAGCGTATTGTTGCGAAAACGCCTTGCATTTTGGTCAATTTATCCTATTACTTCCTTACTTAACCGGATTAATTCATAACTTTTGCCTTTTCCTATGCAGCCTTCCGCATTGGCCGGTCGATTGGGATCCCTTTTTTGTTTTAAGAGGAGAGGTTTTTCATCGGATGATTTCAGATGCATATTTTTGATTCTATGAACTAATTTTTTAAAAATTCAAAAAATAGGTTGAAATGTACCGCTTTCTATAGTATAATTGGATTGTAAAAATATAACTAGTTTTTTCAATTATAATTTGATTATTTTAAACTATTACGCCTAAAATCAATTTTCTGCAATTTTAGTTCTTTTGATATAAATTTCAAATTTTCACGATGCGATCCGGAAAATCATCCTTCCCCGCGGCGATGTGCTTTGCTTCGGGGCCAGGCGCATCCCTTCGATGGATCCTTTCCAGGAACGGAAGCCCCCGAAGAGTCTGCGGCAAAGAACGGTTTGATGCGGTATCCTTTTTCAATTTCTGCAACGATATATAAGGAGACGAGGCGCTAATATGCAGAAGTTATTGTCGGATTACCTCTCTACCCATAAGGAAGATTTCGTCACCCACACGATCGTCGGGTTGTTTCAGCAGGCCGCCAAGTGGTACCCGGACAAAGACGCCGTCTGCCTGGGGGGCGAGAGAATGACATTCGCCACGCTGGACCGACGTTCCGACCAGCTGGCCCATACCCTGACGGACCATGAACGCATTGGGCCCGGCGACGTTGTGGCCGTCGCGACGGGGCGCAGCGTGGCCACTCCCGCCGTCGTGCTCGGCATATGGAAAGCAGGCGCCGCTTTCGTCACCATCGATCTCTGTTGCCCGGAAGCCCACAATCGGAGCTGCATGCAATCCGTTCATTCCCGCGTCTGCATCGACCGCGGGTATTACGACGACGCCGTCGCCGCCTGCGACCGGCCTCCCGCCTTTCAGGACCGCTCCCGTCCCGATCAGCTGGCCCTTGTCCTGTTCACGTCCGGCTCGACGGGCAAACCGAAGGGCGTGCGGATCCTGCACTCGAATATCACCGCCAGCGTCAGCAATTTCGACTGCCTGCCGCTGCGCTCCGACGATACGTTCGCGTCTTTTGCCAGCCTGCTCTTCATCGCCTCGGTATACGATTTCTGTGCCTCCCTGTCCCTGGGATGCACCGTTCAGATCGTGCCGGCGTCCATCCGACGAAACATCCGGGAGCTTGCGGCGTTTTATATCCGGAACGGGGTCACCGCGACGTTCCTACCGCCCCATATGGCGGCCAAATACATAGAAATCGACAGCGGCACCACGCTCCGCCTCCTGATGGTCGGCAGCGAAATGACGCGCCACCTGAAGAAACGCCCCTACCGCATCGTCAATGTCTACGCCTCCACCGAGGCGTGCGCCGTGATCAGCCGTTACCCGGTTCAGGACTCGCGCCCGGCTTATCCCATCGGCAAGGTGGTCCCCGCTCTGAAAGGCTATATTGTGACCGACGACGGTGAACCCGCCCCGGCCGGCCAGCCGGGGGAACTGTGGATTTCCGGCGCCCAGGTCTGCGACGGGTATCTGGATCTTCCGGAAGCCGACCGGGCCCATTTCGCGCCGAATCCGTTCGAGGGGGAGCCTCCGTTTCAGCGCGTTTTTAAAACTTCCGACATCGTGCGCATGCTTCCGGACGGGAATATGGAATATGTCTGCCGCAAGGACAATATGTTTAAAATCCGCGGTTTCCGCGTCGAACCCGGCGGCATCGAAAATTATATGCTGGAATATCCCCATATCACCGAAGCCTGCGTGACCTGTTTTACGGACGCGGGCGGCACCAATATCCTGTTCGGCTACTTCATCGCGGACACAAAGATCGACCATCGGGCTTTGCGCGCGTTTTTGCTGGAGCGCGTCCCCGGGTACGCCATCCCGACCGGCTTCATCCAGACGGACGAATTCCCGCGCCGGCAGAACGGCAAGGTCGACCGCCACGGCTTTTGTCCTCCCCCGGAATTGAACGACCATAAAAAGCTGGCGGTCCTGTATTATTGATTTCTCATGCCGGTCCCGCCCAGGCAGACAGTCTCTTCTATATTGTCCGTTACAAAGGTTTTTCCTGCTCTCAGAGAGGGGCCGACCAGCACGGTTTCGCAGATTGGGAGCCATCGGTTTTCATGAATGCAGACGGCGC
>DAINSB010000068.1:0-11129 GCA_036741535.1 Caproicibacter sp.
CTGGGTTCCGGCCGTCCCCGTGTTCGCGGACGGGCGGTTCCACGCGTTCGACTGCGCGCCCGCCGTGCCCGTGTTCGCCGCGGTCCGGCCCGAGACGTTCGCATGGACCGCCGCCGTGTTGGAGCGGAGGCCGCCGGAAAGCATGTTCCCGCGGTTTTTGTCGAAGGCGGGGTTAAACGCATAGAAGTTCCTGTCGTCCAGATTGTCGGTGATGATCCGCAGGCCCTCGCCGAAGCGCTGGTAGTGCACGACCTCCCGCGCGCGCAGGAAGCGGATGGCGTCGCGCACATCCGGTTCGTCCGTGCAGAAGCGCAGGATGTTGTCGTAGGTCATGCGGGCCTTCTGCTCCGCGGCGAGGTCCTCATGGATATCCGCCAGGGTGTCCCCCGTGGAGTCGATCGTCATGGCCGAGAACGGGTCCCCGGCGGCGCTGACGGGGTAGATCCCGGTGGTATGGTCCACGAAATAGGCGTCGTAGCCGGCTTTCTTGATCTGCTCGGGCGTCAGGTTGCGCGTAAGCTGATAGACGATGGTGCCGACCATCTCAAGATGCGCCAGTTCTTCGGTGCCGATATCGTTCAGAATAGCCTTGAGCTCCGGATAAGGCATCACATACCGCTGGCTCAGATAGCGGAGCGACGCGCCGATCTCCCCGTGGGGGCCGCCGTACTGCGTCGCGATGATCTTGGCGAGCGCCGGGTTGGTGCTTCTGATCTTGATGGGGTACTGCAGGCGTTTCTGGTAAACCCACATGTCACTGGTCCTCCTCTCCGACCTGCCAGGGCCACGGTTCGGCGATCCACGCCCACCGGTTGGAGGCGACCGGCGTCTCATGGAGCGGACCGTAGGCCGCTTCGTACTGTTCGGTAAGCTCCTGCGCCCTCCGGCTGTATTCCCTCAGCTGGGCTTCCGCACCGCAGTCGCCCGGGTGGGAATCAAGGTACAGGTGGAACTCCCACGCGGCAAACTCGTTGGCGCTGATCTGGCGCAGCAGACGCTCTCTCTCGCTCATTTCCCGACATCTCCTCCCAGGAACGGCTTGTCAAGCACGGGGAAAATCGTGCCGTTCTCAAGCCCGGTCATCGCCGAGTACAGGTCGCCCGGCTGCTGAAAAGGCACATATGCCATAGCTTCCGGCGTGACGCGCGGAAAAGGCGCCGGCGTCGGCGTGCAGTCCTTTCCGTCCGTTTGTGCCGAAAGCCCCTGATTCATCCCATAGGGTCGATTGTCCATGGTGTTTTCTCCTTCCATTCGCACGAGTAATGATGGAAAACGAATTCGCTCCATATTATGCACAAAGGAGAATTGCGGTGTTCGCAAAAACGGGATTTTGTGGGCGGATTATGGATATTCCATCATTTTTCAAGTACGGAAAATACTTTTATCCAAAATAAAATCGAAATAAGAAAAAAAGTTTTCCCCCGCCTTTTGAAAAAGGCGGGGGAAAACTTTTACGCGCGCCGTCCAAACAGGACGGACGGCGCAGCCCAATAAAATCGGCGAGAGGCGCCCCGGACTGTCCCGCCGAACAAAGCCCCTTTTTTTCTCCCTGCTGAACGGCGGGCCGAAACAGGCTCAGCCTGCTAAAGGCCGAACTGGTATTTCCGGGAAAGTTTGCCGCTCTGAAAGGTCAGGCGGGCCGACGCGTCGCCCGAGCCGTAGCCCTTCCACTCGTAGACCGTAAGATTTCCCGTGCGGCCCGTCAGGGAACCTTCGCCGCCGATCACCCGCACCGCCTGCGCGTAGGTCATGCCGTCTTCCAGCCGGTCGTACTCCTCTTTCGAAATTTTGCCCCCGCTGTAGCCGTCCTGCCCCGGCGTCTCCTCCGTTTCCGAGCCGGCGACCGGGGCCCCGGCCGCGTCCGAGACTCCGCCGGCGGAGGAATCGGAGGCTGCCGGCGAAGCGTCCCCCTCTCCGGCAGCCTCCCCCTCCCCGGCGGGAAGGCTCGCGGAGCCTTCCTCCGCGCCGCCGGGAACGGCCGCTTCCGACGTCCCCTGCCCGGAGGAAAATCCGGCCGTCGGCACGGCTTGGGACGGCTCTCCGCCGCGGCCGCGCGCCGTGAGAAACACGATCAGCACCACCGCCAGCGCGGACGCGGTCAGCAGCAGATTCCTCCGTTTCGGACGTCCGTTCCAGAATTTCTTCAGCGGCGCAAAGCCCATTTTTCCGTTCCCTCTTTCGTTCATTTCCACAACAGTATACTACAGGTGCCCCGCCGCTGTAAATCCCGCTACCTTCTCGCCCCCGGAATATGCAGGCAGCGCAGGGCGGAGAAGGAATAGCTCGAAAGCGGGCGGTACAGCGCGTCGAACGTGTGCGCCGCCACGAGGATCTCCCCGCCCCGCACGGCGACGACCACCGGCGTGTGGTAAAAACGCCCGCCCGCCGCGCCGAGCTGGACCAGATCGCCCGGCAGCAGGCCGGCGGGGTCCGTCTCCTCGGCATACGGCCCCGCCCCCCGGTTGGAGACGAGGAACCGGTGCAGATACTCCACGCCGCTCCACGCGGCCGCCCGGCTGCGCGGGCTGCTGTAATACCAGCCGACTTCGCGCGTGTAATTCATCACCCCGCAGCCCGCGAACACGCACTGCGAGGCGAAATTGGTGCAGTCGCCGCCCATCCCGTCGAAGCTCATATAGCGCGGGTTCCGCCTGAAGGCCCAGGTCTCGGCATACCTCACGGCCTTCGCACGGTCGTACGCGACCTCCGTCATCGAACCCCTCCTCCTTTCATCCGATACGGCATGATATGCCCCGGCGGGCGGCGGGGTTCGGGCGAAGGCGCGGCCGGCCTCTCCGGAAGGCGGAAAACCGCCTCTCCCCTCCCGCACGGATTGTTTTCGTTCCCTTTTCACAACTTTTACACGGGGATTACCCGATCGTGACAACGGCACCCGCGATGTTTGATATGATGGAAACGATCCGCAATGCCGAGAAAGGGAGGATATGCGAAACCGTGGAAAACGAAACGCCTCTGAAACGCCCTGCCGGGACGATTCCGCCGGCGCCGGAGAAGGAGAAAGCGGCGGGGCGCGCCGTTCCCCGCCGCAGAAAGGGATGGGTCGAACGGATGACACCGTACCTGTTTCTGGCTCCGGCGAGCATCTGCTTTATCGTTTTTCTGTTTTTCCCGTTCGCGCGGACGGTCTATCTGAGCCTGTTCCTGACGAGCAACGAGGGGGCCGCCCGGATCTTCCGGGGGCTTGGAAACTACCGGGACCTTTTCGTCTCCCCGGATTACCGGAAGGTGATGGGCAACACGGTCGTCTTTGCGGCCATCGTGATCGTCGGTTCGATGGCGCTCGGCTTCCTCGCGGCGAACCTGGCCAACGGGAAAGGGCGCGCCTTCCGGATTTTTCCCGTCGTTTTCACCATGCCGATCGCGGCGGCGGCCGGCTCGTTCGCGCTGCTGTTCCAGCAGATGTTCGACCCGACCAGCGGCATCGTGAACAAGCTGTTCCATACGGACGTCCTCTGGTTCCAGGACCCGAACATCGCCCTGTACAGCATGGCCGCCATCACCATCTGGCTGATGTCGGGGAGCAATTTCATCTACCTGCACGCGGGGCTGAAGAACATTCCCCAAAGCATTCTGGAAAGCGCCGAGATCGACGGCGCGTCCGGCCTCACGAAGCTGTTCCGCATCACGGTGCCCTGCCTGTCGCCCATGCTGTTCTTCGTGCTGATCACCGACATCATCGCCGCGTTCCAGTCCTTCACGCAGATCAACGTGATCACGCAGGGCGGCCCGGGCGACGCCACCAACATCATGGTTTACAACATCTACCGGGACGCTTTCTTCAATTTCCGCTTCGGCCCGGCGGCAGCCCAGTCCGTCGTGCTGTTCCTCATCATCCTTGCCATTACGCTGATCCAGTTCAAGAATGAAAAAAGGATGGTGTTTTACTCTTGAACCCCATGGCATCCGTCCGAAAGGCGGCGCAGTGGATTCTGACCGCCCTGCTGGCCCTGTTCCTCTTTTTCCCGTTCTGGTTCATGATCTCCATGAGCGTCACGCCGGACAGCGACATCCTTTCCAACAACGTCAGCCTGTGGCCCTCCCAGCTCTATTTCGGCAACATCGTCAAGGTGCTGACCGAAACGCCGCTCGTGCGGCAGTTCCTCAACACCCTCTTCGTCAGCCTGGCGATTCTCCTGCTTCAGATCGTGACCTCCGTCACGGCCGCCTACGCCTTCGCTTTTCTGGAATTCAAGGGGAAAAAGACGATCTTCCTCATCATCCTTTCCACCCTGATGGTGCCGGGCGAGGTCACCATCGTCTCCAACTACCTGACGATCTGCGCGTGGCGCTGGCTGGACACTTACCAGGCGCTGATCCTTCCCTACGCCGCCTCGGCCCTCGGGATCTTCCTGATCCGGCAGTATTTTCTGACCATGGCCAGGGAGATCCACGAGGCCGCGGCGATCGACGGCTGCGGCGACGTGCGGTTCCTGACCCAGATCGCCACGCCTCTCGCGCGCCCCATCATCGCGGCGTTCTCCGTCACCTCGTTCCTCAGCTCGTGGGGGATGTACATGTGGCCGCTGCTGGTCACCAGCAAAAGCGAGATGCGCACGGTGCAGGTGGGCATCTCGGCGCTGCAGGACGCCGATTCCGCGCTGAGCTTCGGCATGGCGCTCGCGGGGGTGGCGCTGGTGACCCTCCCCTCGCTGATCGTCTTCATCTTCGGCCACAGGCAGCTGGTGGAGGGAATGATGTCCGGCGCCGTCAAGGGATAGGAACCGATACGCGCCCGGCTTTGTCCCGGACGCTGGAAGATAGATCATGCCCGGCCGACCAATCTATCGCATCTTACAAAGGAGAGTAGAACATGAAAAAATCATCTCTGAAAAAGGCGGCTTCCTGCCTGCTTGCGGCTCTGTGCACCGGCGTCCTGCTCCTGGGCGGCTGCGCCGATTCCGGCGCGGCGAATTCCGGGAACGACGCCGTTTCGTCGGCGGCTCCCGCCGATTCCGCGGCGTCCGTCGACCTGAAGAGCGGGCCGCAGGTCGATCTGGTTTTCTGGCACTCGATGGGCGGCGCCAACGCGGCGGCGCTGCAGACCATGATCGACGAGTTCAACTCCGACAACAGCGGGCATATCAAAGTCACCGCCCAGTATCAGGGCAGCTACGACGACGGCATCAACAAATTCAAGAGCGCGATGGTCTCCAAGAGCGGGCCGGACATTTTCCAGTGCTATGAGCTGGGGACCCGCTACCTGATCGACAGCGGCTACATCGACCCGATGCAGAATTACATCGACCGCGACAAATGGGACATCAAGCAGATCGACGCCAATATCGCGGCCTATTATACGGCGGACAACAAGCTGTATTCCATGCCGTTCAACTCCTCCACCCCCCTGCTGTATTACAACAAGGATCTCTTCCAGGCGGCCGGCGTCGCGGAGGCGCCGAAGAGCCTGCAGGAGATCATCGACATCGCCCCCAAGCTGACCAAAAAGGACTCCTCCGGCAACGTGACGCAGGGCGCCATCGGCCTGTGGGTCTACGGCTGGTTCATGGACCAGATCATCGATAAGGCGAAGCAGCCGATCTTCGACAACGGCAACGGCCGCACTGGCGCCCCCACCAAGGTTGTGTTCGATTCCAACGGCGGCGGCGCGGCTTTCCTGAAAAAATACAACGAGCTGGTCAAGAGCGGCGCCATGCCGGCTTACGCCATTGACAAGAAGAACGCGCAGTCCGGCTTCGTCAACGGAAAGCTCGCGATGTACACCGACAGCACGGCCGGCCTCGCCAGCCTGCTGAAGGCCATCAACGGCAAATTCGAGCTCGGCACAGCCTATTTTCCGGGCATCGACTCCTCCTCGACGGGCGGCGTCTCGATCGGCGGCGCCTCCCTCTGGATGGTCAAGAGCGACGACGCCCGCAAGCAGGCCGCAAAATGGGAATTCATCAAATTCATGGTGTCCCCCAAACAGCAGGCTTTCTGGAACACCAAGACCGGCTATTTCCCCATCACCACGGAGGCCTATAAGGAGTCTGTTTTCCAAGAGAACGTGAAAAAATACCCGCAGTTCCAGACGGCGATCGACCAGCTTCACGATTCCAGCCCGGAATACGCCGGCGGCCTCTGCGCGATCTACACCCAGGTGCGCAAGGTCGAGGAAACCGAGATGCAGAAGATGCTGAACGGCCAGCAGTCCGAGGATCAGGCGCTGAAAAACATGGCGGACCAGATCAACAGCGCGCTGAAGGACTACAACGCCTCCAACAAGAAATAAGGGCTTTTCCTCCGTTCGATTTCGCCTTCGGGAATCTCGCGGCCGCGGGCCGCGGGGTTCCTTTTTTTCCGCGCCGGGACGGAATTCGGGTTGACATTCCGGCCGCGATCTGCTATAGTGCAGACGGTATCAGTATTAATAGAAATAGTACGGTGGATACGGTGAGGTGAAACCATGATTTCGCTGGACTATCAGAGCAGGCTGCCGATCTACGAGCAGCTTTACAGATCCATCACCCGCATGGCCGCGCTGGGGGCGATGGGGAAGGGCGAGGCCCTGCCCAGCGTGCGCGCGCTGGCGGAGGAGCTGGGCGTGAACCCGAACACGGTGCAGAAGGCGTACGGGATGCTGGAGCGCGACGGGATCGTCCGCACCGTGCCGGGGAAGGGCTCCTTCCTTGCGGAAGGCACGTCGGCGCTCGCGCGCCAGCGCGAGCTGGCGGGGCGGAAACTGAGGGCGGCGGTCCTCGCCGCGGAGGAATGCGGGATCCCGCGGGAAGAGATTCTCTCGCAGGTCGGCAAAATTCTGAGCGAAAGGGAAGGTTCCGAATGATTGAGGTCAAGGATCTGGTCAAGAAATTCGGCGGCAAGGCGGCGCTCGACGGCATGTCGTTCCGCATCGGAACCGGCTCCGTCTTCGGGCTGGTGGGGTCGAACGGCGCCGGAAAATCCACCTTTCTGCGCACGGCGGCCGGCATCTACCGCCCGGACGGCGGCGCGGTGCTGGTGGACGGCGCCGCCCCGTTCGAGAATTCGCGGGTCAAGGAGCGGGTCTGCTTCATCTCGGACTATCCGTACTTTCCGCCGCAGTCCACGCTGAAGGACATGGCGGGTTTTCTTTCCAAACTCTACCCGCGCTGGAACGCGGAAAAATTCGAGGCGATGAACAAAATCTTCCCCGTCGGGGCCGAAAAGAAGATTTCCTCGATGTCGAAGGGGATGCAGCGGCAGGCGGCGCTGATCTGCGCGTTCTCGCTGCGCCCGGACTACCTGCTGATGGACGAGATCTTCGACGGGCTGGACCCTGTGATGCGCCAGCTGCTCAAGCGGCTGATCTCGGACGAGGTGGCCGCGCGCGGGATGACGGTCGTGATCGCCTCGCACAACCTGCGGGAACTGGAAGACCTGTGCGACCACGTGGGCCTGCTGCACAAGGGCGGCGTGCTGCTGGAAAAGGACATCGACGAACTCCGCCTGGGCGTCTGTAAGGCGCAGGCGGTGTTCCGGCCGATCCCGGAGAAATCGGCGTTCGCCCCGCTCGAAATCGTCAAATGGGAGACGCGCGGCTCGCTGGTCAACCTGGTGGCCCGCGCCACGCGCGAGGAGCTGCTCGCCAAGATCAACTCGCTCCATCCTCTGTTCGCGGAGGTGCTGCCGCTGACGCTGGAGGAAGTATTCATCTGTGAAATGGAGGTCGTCGGCTATGACATCAGCAATATCCTTTCCTGAGCGGCTCCGCGAGGCCCGCGCGGTCTTTTTCCACGCGCTGAAGAAAAGCACCGGGATGCTCACGCTCTACGCGGTGCTGCAGCTTCTTCTGCTACCGGTCGTCGTGACTGTCGCCCTGCAGAACGTCGTTTCCGATTACAACGCCGGCTTCGCGGCACCCTCGTCGGGGAGCCTGGCCGAAAGGCTCGCCCGCACCTACTCCGCCCTGCTGCAGGGGCTGCTTCCGGGCGTGGCCGTGCCGATGGCCCTGCTGTTTGCGCTGGTGCTGTGCGTACGGCTGTTCGGTTACCTGCAGAACCGGCGCAGCGTGGACCTCTACCACGCCCTGCCCGTCGGGCGCGTGCCCATGCTGCTGGGGCGCTGGTGCGCGGGCCTGGCGGCGCTGTTGATCCCCCAGGCCGTCGGCTTCGGCGTGCTGGCCCTGGTCGCGTGCGCGTTCGGCATCCCCGCTTCGGGGAGCGGCTCCCTCTCCGCCGGCACCGGCCTGCTGTGGCTGCTGCTCGTCACGGCCGCCGCCTTCACGTTCTCGGTTTTCATGGAGGTGTGCAGCGGCAGCACGATGGACGCGGTGCTTTCCGTCCTCGGCGTCAACGCGGGCTACCCGGCCCTGCTGCTCTGCGCGCTCTACCTCGCGCAGCGGGTCCTGCCGGGGCTCGGCGACGATATTCTGAACCCGACCGTCCTCACGCTGTTCGCTCCGTTCGCGGCGGCGTTCCTCCCGTTCTTCTCGGGCCTGGGCCTGACCATCGGCGCGGGCTTCACCGCCTGGTGGCTCTGCTTCACGGCCGCGCTGCTGGCCGCCGCCTGCCGGCTGTACCGGCGGCGCGGCAGCGAGGCCGCCGAGGACCACTTCGCCTTCCCGATCCCGAAGGGCGTGATCCGCTTCCTGCTGACGGGCGCCGCGGGCCTCGGCCTCGGCCTGATCCTGAAGCGCGAGGGCAGCCTGACCGGCTTTCTGGTCGGCGTGCTGATCGGCTCGCTGGCCGCCCACGTCGTGGTGGAGGCCGTCTATTCGCGCGGCTTCCGCGGGATGAAAAAGAGCCTGCCGTGGTACGGGGTTTTCCTCGTTTCGTTCGCCGTGTTCTACGGCGTGCTCGCGACCGGCTGCTTCGGCTACGACACGCGCGTCCCGGAGGCCTCCGAGGTGGAAAGCGTCGCCGTGCAGCCGTCCGGCAGCAGGAACAGCCTCTCGATCTATGCGGACAGCTCCTTCAGGCAGACCATCGCCGCGATCCGGCCGACGCTCTCCGGGCCGGAAAGCGTCCGGGCGGCGGTCGAAACCCAACGGAGCATCATAGAGTTTTACCGCTCGGAAGGACGGTTCTATCTTCCGAGGACGTTGGGCGGGAGCCCCGTGCGCTTCGATTACAAGCTCAAAAACGGGAAGCATCTGAAGCGGACCTATCAGTATTATACGCAGGACCAGACGAAGAACGACGCTTACCAGCAGACGGCAGAACGGCTGGCGGAGCTTCCGGAATTCATCCAAAGCTCGGACCCCGTCTTTTATCTCGAGCCGGAAGACTTGAAAAACATCGAGATTTATTTCCCCGACGCAAACAAGGACAGCGGGTCGAAGGTCGTCGTGCTGGATTCCTCCGCCGGCTCGCAGCTTTTCGCGGCCCTGCGGCAGGACCTGCTGGACCGGAAGGTGAACGATTTTGACCGCGGCGGCGAACGGATCGCTCTGAGTCTGATCGTCGTCTTCAAAGACGGCATCACGCCCCAGAGCGACGCGCTGAAAAAAGCGCTGGGCGGCTATCGGGGAACGATCTGGATGCAGAACGGGAACTACACATTTTTTGACGAAAACTCCGCAACCTATCAGTTGATCCGGAAAATGGGATGGTACGAATAAATTTCGCGCGGGTTGGGCGGGAACGGGAGGAAAAAGCAAATGAAAACGCAGGAAAAGCGGCGGGCCGGAAGGCGGAAGCGGCGGATCTTTTCGCTTCTCGCCGCGCTGGTCGCCCTGTCGGTCCTCGCGGGCTGGCTGGCCCTCTCCCAAAAGAAGATTCTCGAGGTCCCCTACATCAGCCAGGAGGGCACGCTGGCCACCGGCTGCGAGCTGGTCAGCGCGACCATGCTCCTCAACTATTACGGCTATAACGTCACGGCCGAGCAGGTGGTTGACCGGACGCCGAAGGGCGCGCTGAAGCAGTCCGGCGGCGGGCTGACCGGCCCGCACCCGGCCGAGCTGTTCGTCGGCGACCCCCATTCCTCCAACGGATTCGGCTGCTACGCGCCGGTCGTCGTCTCCGTGCTGAATTCCTTTCTGAAAGAAAGCGGGAAAAAGCGGGCTTCCGACCTGACGGGGACGGAGCTGGAGACGCTGGCGCGCAGCCATATCCTGCAGGACCGCCCGGTCCTCGTGTGGGCGACGATCAACATGCGGGAGCCGAAGCCCGGGAGACGCTGGGTGGTCGAGAGCACCGGCGAGACCTTTCAGTGGATCGCGGGCGAGCACTGCCTGGTGCTCGTCGGCTACGACCGGGACCGCTATTACTTCAACGACCCCTACGAATCCAACGGCCTGATCTCGTTCCCGAAGGCGCTGGTGGAGAAGCGGTACGCCGCCCTCGGCAAACAGGCCGTCGCGGTGCTGGACGCGCAGTGACGGGGTAAAAACAAAAGTGAGGTCCCCTTTTTCGGGGGGGCCTTTTTTCATGTCTTTCTCCGGTCCCGGCACGGACTTGCAACAGCGCCGCCCCGGCGGCATATACTGGTGGTACTGACGCAAAAAGGGGAGGGACCGCCATGTTCGGAGCCATCGCCGGTCTTGCCGTGTCCGGGCTGATTTTTCTCATTCTGCACGTCACGAACGCGGGGTCCTTCCCCCGCCCGCTGAACGCGCGGGAAGAGCAGGAGTGCCTGGAAAAGATGAAGCGGGGGGACAAGGCGGCCAAAGCGAAGCTGATCGAGCACAACCTGCGCCTGGTGGCCCATATCGTGAAGAAGTACTATTCCGGCTCGGGCGAGCAGGACGACCTGATCTCCATCGGCACCATCGGACTGATCAAGGCTGTCAACACGTTCGACAGTTCCAAGGGCATCCGGCTTTCCAGCTATGCGGCCCGCTGCATCGAGAACGAGGTCCTGATGTATTTCCGCTCCTCCCGCAAGAACTCGCAGGACGTTTCCATCAACGAGCCGATCGACACCGACAAGGACGGCAACGCTCTGACCCTGATGGACATCATGGCCGCCGAGGACAATATTCTCGAAAACCTCGACTGCAAAATGAAATCGGAGCAGCTCCGCAGCTACATCGACGAGGTGCTCACGCCGCGCGAGCGCACGGTGATCCGCCTGCGCTACGGCCTCGACGGCGGCAAACCCCTCACCCAGCGCGAGGTGGCCCAGCGGCTCGGCATCTCGCGCTCGTATGTATCGCGCATCGAGAAAAAGTCCCTCGCGCTGCTGTACCGCCG
>DAINSB010000069.1:0-11105 GCA_036741535.1 Caproicibacter sp.
ACCCGCAATCGGGATCTTCCCTTTCATAAAGGTCCTGCCCCCCGACGGGCAGACAATGAAAAGGGGCTGCTACAAAACTTTCGTTTTGCAACAGCCCCTTTTTGATATTCGCCTCATGTCCAAAGCAAGGAAAAGCGCAAAAATGTCGTACTAAGTGTCGTACTAAAACAGTAAGGCCGCATGAATCCCAAAAATTCAGGATTCATGCGGCTTTTGAGTGGTGGACGCAACGGGACTCGAACCTGTGACCTCTCGCGTGTGAGGCGAACGCTCTAACCAGCTGAGCTATGCGTCCGAATTAGAGGTTGAAGGCTTGGATGTTGAAGGTTAGAAAGGGCAAATCCGGGAGATGCCTCTGACACTCGCGGGCAATAAAATGCCATACGCGCCTACGGCGACCCCGACTGCGATTTCTGCTGAAAAGGCGCTGACTCTTCGCACCGGGTACGCTTTTCCCTTTTCCTGCAGTCAATTTAGAACGGCACGGCTTGAAAGCGGCGACACGCCGCTGGTGACCCGGGCGAGAATCGAACTCGCGTTACCGCCGTGAAAGGGCGGTGTCTTAGCCGCTTGACCACCGGGCCAAATAGAGTTTAGCTCTTGAGAGATGTAGGATATTAGAAAAGGTCAAGAGCCAAAAGAACCTGCCGGAAGCCACCTCCGACCCTCGGGACAACCGCAGCAATCAAACGATAGCATCCGCAAGCCCGGAGCATCAGGTTCCCGCCGCCGGTTTACGGAGTCCTTTTCCTTTCTAATTCTCTAACATCCAATCCACTAAAACTCCAATTGGTAGCGGCAATTGGATTCGAACCAACGACGCTTCGGGTATGAACCGAATGCTCTAGCCAACTGAGCTATGCCGCCATAATTCTCCACTTTTTTAACAGCGGAGCATTACTTATTATAAACCATTTCGGCTCTGCTTGTCAACAAATCTGCGAAATTATTTTCTCAGGCCCACTCGGCGCCGGACCGCAAAAACGTCCCCGAAATCCGGCGGCACCGCCTTCAGGTGGAGACGGCATAGTTCGGCGCCTCTTTCGTGATCTGGATGTCGTGCGGATGGCTCTCGCGCAGGCCGGCGCCGGTAATCTTGACGAATTTCGCCTTGGAATGCAGCTCGTCGATATTGGCACACCCCGTATACCCCATGCCGGCGCGCAGGCCGCCGACCATCTGGTACACCGTCTCGGAAAGCGGCCCCTTGTACGGCACGCGGCCCTCCACGCCCTCCGGCACCAGCTTTTTGGAATCCTGCTGGAAATACCGGTCGCGGCTGCCCTGGTTCATGGCGGCCAGGCTGCCCATCCCGCGGTAGACCTTGAACTGGCGGCCCTGGTACAGCTCGGTCTCCCCGGGCGATTCCTCGCAGCCGGCGAAAAGCGACCCCACCATGACCACGTTGGCGCCCGCGGCCAGCGCCTTGACGATGTCGCCCGAATATTTGATGCCGCCATCCGCGACGATCGGGATTCCCGCCCGCTGCGCGGCGCAGGCCGCGTCGTAGATGGCGGTGACCTGCGGCACGCCGATGCCCGCGACGATGCGCGTGGTACAGATGGAGCCCGGCCCGATGCCGACCTTCACGCAGTCGGCCCCCGCGTCGATCAGCGCCTTCGTGCCCTCCGCCGTGGCCACGTTGCCGGCGATCAGCTGCAGGTCGGGGTAGGCCTTTTTCACCTGGCGGACCGCCCGGATGATCCCGCTGTTGTGCCCGTGGGCGGAATCCAGCACGACCACGTCCACCTGGGCGTCGGCCAGCGCGCCGACGCGGTCGAGGACATCCCGCGTCGCGCCGATCGCCGCGCCGCACAGCAGGCGGCCGTTCGCGTCCCTTGCGGAATTCGGGTACTGCACCGCTTTCTCAATATCCTTGATGGTGATAAGGCCTTTGAGGTTCCCCCCGGCGTCCACGATAGGCAGCTTCTCAATCCTGTGTCTGCGGAGGATGTCCTTCGCCTGGGTCAGCGTGGTCCCCACGGGCGCCGTGACCAGATGCTCTTTCGTCATGACGGCGGAGATCGGCTGGCTGAAATCGGGACCTTCCATAAACCGCAGATCGCGGTTGGTGATGATGCCCACGAGACGGCCGCTCTCGCAGATCGGCACGCCTGAGATGCGGTACCGCGACATGAGCTGTTCCGCGTCGTGCACGGAATTTTCCGGCGACAGATAAAACGGATTGACGATGACGCCGTTCTCCGACCGCTTCACGCGGTCCACCATGTCGGCCTGGCGCGCGATCGGCATGTTCTTGTGGATGATGCCGATCCCGCCCTCGCGGGCGATGGCGATCGCCATCTTCGTCTCCGTGACCGTGTCCATCGCCGAGGTCATCAGCGGTATGTTCAGCCGGATCTTCTCTGTCAGCTGCGTGCCGATGTCCACCTCTTTGGGCAGGACGTTCGATTCCCCCGGAATCAGCAGAACGTCGTCGAACGTGAGGGCTTCCTTTACAAACTTTTCCGCGTAGTTCGTATTTAACATGCCGTTCCTCCCGAATTCAGCCTCATTGCCGAATGGACGGGCTGAACGCCCGTCCATTTCTATTTTATTTAGTTATAGATTTTAACATTTTCCCGGGAGGTTATCAAGTATCTTGCCGAATTATCACTCCATCGGGTTGTAGAACGCCAGGCCAAGTCTGACGGTGGCAAACGGGAAGGCTTTAAACGTCCGGTCCAAAGAGCAGCACAATCGCGATTATTTCTATACGGTGACAGCCGTCGATGAGGCCGGTTCGACAAGCGGAGTCTACACGGCGGTCCCCGGGGAGACGCCGATTCGCTGCTGCATCGTGACGGTGCTGAATCCTGTCAACCCCTTCAATCCTTTTGGAGATACGGATCCGAAGCGGCGGAGCGTATCGACCTCAAACTCGGGGAGAGCCTGAATTATCGGGTCACAACGATCGGCACGGATGATCCGCCGATCGTTACGGCCGCGAATCCGAAAGCCATAAAGATCGTATAAACCGGAAAAGGGGACTACGACAACGTGGATCGACGAGCGGGGTTTATCGGTCATTGCCCGGTGATTTACCGGTATGCGACGAGATCATAACGGTCACGGCACCGTAAATCAATTTTTTATAGACCCCGGGTCCGGCCGGAACAGGCCCGCGCGCCGTTTGACTCCGGCGCCTTTTTCGTGTATTGTTGGAGTATGCAAAAACAGCGGCGCGCGTACGGCCGGAACGGGCTACGCCTGCGGACCGTCCGAAAGCGCATGTAAAGCCCGCGGGAGCGTCCCCTGACTCTCCCGCCTGAGAAAACTCGGATTTTTCGCCGCGCCCTATGGCGGGGCTTGCGTGCAGGCTCAGCCTGCCGGAGAGGAGGAAACGGCATTGCGGTATCTCGGGTGTCATCTGTCGGCGGCGAAAGGGTTCCTCGCGATGGGGAAGGACGCGGTGAAGGCCGGGGCGAACACATTTCAGTTCTTCACGCGCAACCCGCGCGGGGGGCGCGCGAAGGCGATCGACCCGAAGGACGTGGAGGCGTTCCTCGCGCTCGAAAGGGAGCACGGCTTCGGGAAGATCGTCGCCCACGCGCCGTATACCATGAACGTGTGCTCCGCGGAGGAAAAAACGCGGGAGTTCGGCAACACCGTCCTGCGGGACGACCTTAAGCGGATGGAGGCGGTGCCGGGCAACTACTATAACTTCCACCCTGGCAGCCACGTGGGGCAGGGCGTGCGGGAGGGCATCCGCCTCATCCGCGAGGCGCTCAACGCGGCGCTGCGGCCGGAGCAGACCACCACCGTGCTGCTCGAGACCATGTCCGGCAAGGGCAGCGAGGTGGGGGGCCGCTTCGAGGAGCTGCGCGAGATCCTCGACGGGGTGGAGCTGCGCGATCAAATGGGCGTCTGCCTCGACACCTGCCATGTTTCGGACGCCGGCTACGACGTCGCGGGCGACCTCGACGGCGTGCTGCGCGAATTCGACCGCGTCATCGGTCTGGACCGGCTCCGCGCGGTCCACCTGAACGACAGCATGAACGCCCCCGGCAGCCGGAAGGACCGGCACGAAAAAATCGGCGAGGGCACCATCGGCTTCGAGGCCCTGATGCGCGTGGTCAACCATCCGCTCCTGCGCGGCCTGCCGTTCATTCTCGAGACCCCGAACGACCTCGCCGGCCACGCGGCGGAGATCGCGCGCATCCGCGGGGCTTACGGCGGATGACCGCGCGCGGCCCGGTTTTTTGCATTGCGCCTTCCGCGTCCGCATACGCATAAAATAAACCGGAAAGAGCGGGCCGGCGGGGAACGGGGGCAGCCATGAAACTGGTATGGAGCGGGTTGGGACGGCGGAGACGGCCGGCGCCGCCGCGCAAAAATCCGGGACCGGCCGGCCGCAGGGAGAAAATTTGGGGATGGGCGATCCTGCTGGCCGCGGCCGTTCTGACCGTGCTGCTCATGGCCCTGCTGGTGCGCCCGCTGCGGGAGCTCGTCGCCGATCCCCAGCGCCTGCGGTCGTTCCTCCGCGCGCAGGGCGCGTTCGGGGCCGCCGTGTTCTGGGGGATCCAGATCCTGCAGGGGGTTCTGCCCGTTCCGCTCGAGCTGACGGCGGCGGCTGGCGGGTATCTGTTCGGCCGGATGCAGGGCTTTCTGCTCAGTATTTCCGCCGCGGCGGTCTCGACGGCGGCCATCTACCTGTTCACCGTGGAATTCGGCCACCGCGCCGTGGACCGCTTTTTCCCGCCGGCGAGGCAGCGCGGGGCCAAGTGGTTCCGAAACGAGAGGCTGCGGGACTGGACCACGTTCCTCGTCTTTCTGGTGCCGGGCACGCCGAAGCGCCTGTTCGTCTTTACGGCGGGGCTCGTCCCGCAGGATTTCCGGCGGTTCCTGCTGATTTCGACCGCGGCGCGCGTCCCTTCCCTGCTCGCGTGCTCGTTCGGCGGCAGCGCCATCGGCTCCGGGGATTACCGGCTGGGCGCGGGCCTGCTCCTGCTGGTCTGCGCGGTCGGGACCGCGGGCGGCCTGCTGTACCGAAGGGCGCAGCGGGGTCGGAAGGGGCCGTGACGCGCGGCGCTTTATGGCTCTAAAACTTTCCCCCTGTGAAGCAATCGTCAATTTCACGCGCGCAATGGGGCCGATTATTGGTTACGTTTTTCCTTGACGAGCCCGCGGCCGAAATGGTATAATTGTGGTTAAATATTCATAAGAAGACCGCAAGGGAGTGGTTTGGGATGGTCAGCGGGGCGGAAATGATGGTCCGGTGCCTGGAAAACGAGAACGTCGGGATGGTTTTCGGGTATCCCGGGGCGGCGATCTGCCCGTTTTACGACTTTCTGGGCCGTTCGTCCATCCGGCACATCCTGGTGCGGCAGGAACAGAACGCCGCGCACGAGGCGAGCGGCTACGCCCGCGCTTCCGGCGCGCCGGGGGTCTGCGTCGCCACGTCCGGCCCGGGCGCGACCAACCTGATCACGGGCATCGCGGCGGCCTACATGGATTCCATCCCGCTGATCGTGATCACGGGGCAGGTCAACTCGTGGCTGCTCGGCCGCGACGTTTTCCAGGAGGCCGACATCACGGGCGCGTGCGCATCCTTCACGAAGCATTCCTACCTGGTGAAAGACGCGAAAGAGATCCCGCGCATCTTCAAAGAGGCGTTCCACATCGCCTCGACCGGCCGGAACGGCCCCGTGCTGATCGACGTGCCGACGGACGTGCAGAACGCGACCGTCGAGTCGTTCGTCTACCCGCAGAAGGCGCAGATCAGGGGGTACAGGCCGCGCACGCAGGGCCACGCCATGCAGGTCCGCAAGGCGGCCGAGGCCGTCGCCAGGGCGGAGCGCCCGCTGCTGGTGTGCGGCGGGGGCGTGGTTTCGGCCGGTGCGCGGGACGAGCTGATCTCGTTCGCCGGGCGGACGAAGATCCCCGTCGTCTCCACCATGATGGGCCTCGGCGTCGTGCCGATGGACAGCCCGCTGTACCTCGGGATGATCGGCATGCACGGGCACAAAAACGCCAACGAGGCCATGCGCGAGGCGGACCTCATTCTGCTGTGCGGCGCGCGCGTGGGGGACCGGGCCGTCTCCGATCCGCAGCAGGTGTCGGAGGGCACGGTCATCGTACATATCGACATCGACCCGGCGGAGATCGGCAAAAACATGGAGGTCGACATCCCCATCGTGGGCGACATCCGCCTGGTCCTCCGCGCCCTCTCGGCGCAGGTGGAGTGCACGGCCCCGGCCGCGTGGCAGGAGCGCGTGCGGGCCGAAAAGGCCGCCTTCCTGCCGAAAGGCAAGCCGCGCGGGGGGAAGGGCACGCTGGAGCCGAGGTCCTTCCTGCGGGCGCTTTCCGCCATGATGGAGCCCGACGCCATCCTCTGCGCCGACGTGGGTCAGAACCAGATCTGGGCCGTGAACAATTTCAACGTCAAAGAGGGGCGGTTCCTCACGTCGGGGGGGCTGGGCGCCATGGGCTACGCGCTGCCCGCCGCCATCGGGGCCAAGCTGGCGAAACCGGAGCGGCAGGTGGTCTGCATCTGCGGCGACGGCTCGTTCCAGATGTGCATGTGCGAGCTGGCGACCCTGAAGCGCGAGGGCCTGCCCATCCTGATCGTGCTGATGCAGAACGACCGCCTCGGCATGGTCTGGGAGATCCAGAAGAAGCAATACGGGCGCTGTCCGGCGACCGTGCTGGACGGGAACCCCGATTTCGTAAAACTGGCCGGCGCCTACGGCATCCCCGCGGCGCGTGCCGAAGACAACGCGCAGGCCGAGCGCCTCGCGCGCGGTATGCTGGCGTCGAACGGGCCGGCGCTCCTCGTGTGCGCCGTCGACCCCGACGAGCCGACGCTGTAAAGGAGGGCGGTCATGAAAAACACGCTTTCCGTCCTTGTGGAAAACCAGCCGGGCGTCCTCTCGAAGGTCGCGGGGCTCTTCTCGCGCCGCGGCTTCAACATCGACAGCCTTGCCGTGGGCACCACGGAAAACCAGAAGATCTCCCGCATGACCATCGTGGTCGACGGAGACGCCCATCTCGTCGAGCAGGTGGAAAAGCAGCTCAACAAGCTGATCCCGGTCATCAAGGTCAAGGTGCTCGAGCCGGGCCGCTTCATCGGCTGCGAACCGTCGCTGGTGAAGGTAAGCTGCAAGATCCGGCAACACGCCGAGATCATGAACATCGCGGAGCTGATGGGCGCCTCCATCGTGGACGTGGCGCCGCAGTCCCTTACCCTGCAGTTCACCGGCAGCGAGGAACGCGCCGAGACCCTGCTGGGGCTGCTCAAGCCCTACGGCATCAAAGAGGTCGTGCGCGCGGGAATGATAGCCATCGAAAAGGGCGCGGTGACCGCGCTGTCAAGCGGCGTGTCTCCGCGGCCAAGCCGCGCCGTTCAGCCAGGTGAAAAAAATTGACTGATCTTGGCGCGAGTGTTTAAGAAACACTTCCGGCGGCATGCGCCATAGCCAGAACCTGACATACTTTGAAACAAAACGCCAAAGCCTAACACTTTTCCGTTTGTTTAGAGCTCATCCGCGGATCAGCTCTCAATATTCTGCCGAAAGGCAAGGAGGAAAAACAAAATGCCAAAGATCTATTATGACGCCGACTGTGACATCAACGTGCTGAAAGGAAAGACCGTCGCCATTCTCGGCTACGGCAGCCAGGGCCATGCGCATGCGCTGAACCTGCGCGACAGCGGGGTCAATGTGATTGTAGGGCTGTACGAGGGAAGCAAAAGCAAGGAAAAGGCCGAGGCCAAGGGCTTCAAGGTGGTTTCTGTGGCGGAGGCGACCCGCACGGCCGACATCGTCATGGTGCTGATCCCCGACGAGAAGCAGGCGGACGTCTATAAGTCCGAGATCGCCCCCAACCTGACCGAGGGGAAGGCGCTCGCGTTCGCGCACGGCTTCAACATCCACTTCAAGCAGATCGTCCCTCCGAAAAACGTCGACGTGTTCATGATCGCCCCGAAGGGACCGGGCCACACCGTCCGCAGCGAATACGTCGCGGGCAAGGGCGTTCCGGCGCTCATCGCCGTGGAGCAGGACTACACCGGCCACACGCTCGAGATCGGCCTCGGCTACGGCGCGGCGATCGGCGCGGCGCGGGCGGCCCTGATGGAGACGACGTTCCGCATCGAAACCGAGACCGACCTGTTCGGCGAGCAGTGCGTGCTGTGCGGCGGCGTGACCTCCCTGATGCAGGCCGGGTTCGAGACGCTGGTCGAGGCCGGCTACGCCCCGGAGAACGCGTACTTCGAGTGCATCCACGAGATGAAGCTCATCGTCGACCTGATCTACCGCGGCGGCTTCAAGCTGATGCGCTACTCCATCTCCGACACGGCGGAGTTCGGCGACTACGAGTGCGGCAAGCGCCTCGTGACCGACGAGACCAAGAAGGAAATGAAGAAGATCCTCGGCGAGATCCAGGACGGCACCTTCGCCTCGAAGTGGATCGCCGAGAACAAGAGCGGCGGCCGCGCGCACTTCCTGGCCGAGCGCCGCATCCACGCGGAGCACCCGCTGGAAAAGACCGGCGAAGAACTGCGGAAGATGTACTCCTGGTACAACCAGCCGATCGACGACTGACCGACCGGCCGCGGCCGGGGGAGGTTTTTGCGTATGTGGAGCCGAGCCATTCTGAAACAAAACGCCAGGACCGCGCTTTCCGGGAAATTCGCGACGGCTTTCGCGGCCTGCCTGATCGTCGATTTCATCTCCTCCCTCTTTCAGTTTTTCGGGGGAGGCGCGGACCTGCAGGAGGCCGCCGCTTCCGGGCGGGCTCTCGAGCCGTCGGGGAAATGGGGCGGCCTGGGCTTCCTGTCCATGCTGTTCTACGTCTTCGTGGTTCTGGTGCTCGCGGTGGGTCTGGCGCGCTTCTTCGTGCAGAACCGCTTCGGCACGACGGACATCGGCACGGTGTTCAGCGGCTTTCGGCTCGGCTACGGCAACTGCGTCGCCGCCATGTTCGTCACGAACCTGTTCATCGGCCTGTGGTCCCTGCTGCTCCTCGTGCCCGGCGTCGTCAAGTGGCTGGAGTACCGGATGGTGAAATACATCCTTTCGGACAACCCCTCCATGCCGGGCGCCCGCGCGCGGCAGATCAGCGGCATGATGACGCGGGGCGAGAAGGGCAACGTGCTGCTGCTGGTGCTGTCGTTTTTTGGCTGGTACCTTCTGGCGGCGATTCCGGCGGCCGTTTTCAGCCGGTTCCTGCGCCCCGTCGGCATGATGCTCAGCGTCGTCACGGTCAGCCTGGTCGGCGCCTATTACAACGCGACGTTCGCGGAGCTCTACATCTACATGCGCACCCGCCTGATCGCGAGCGGAGCGGTCAGCCCCGCCGAGTTCGGGCTGGTTCCGCCGGCGCCGCCGGCCACATGAAAAAAGTCTTTTGTGTCCCCGGCTGCCGCGATAACACGGCCGGGGACACAAATTTTGTCCGGAAGAAAAATCTTTGGAGGGGATGCGGTGATGGATTTCGACGCGGCCGTTTTCGATCTGGACGGCACGCTGCTGGACTCGCTGGGGATGTGGGACAGTCTGGACGCCGTTTTTCTGAAAAAAAGGGGGCTGGGGGCCCCGGCGGATTACTCGGCGGCGGTCAACGCCATGTCGTTCCAAGAGGCGGCGGAGTACACCGTGCGCCGGTTCGGCCTTGCCGACACGCCGGACTCGCTGATGCGCGAATGGGACGCCCTCGCCGCCGAGGCCTACGAGAACAGCATCCCCCTGAAGCCCGGCGCGAAGGAATTTCTGCTTTCCCTCCGGGCCGCGGGCAAAAAGCTGGGCGTCGCCACGGCGCTTTCGCCGCGGCTGTACGGCCCCGCGCTCCGGCGGAACGGCGTCTACGGCCTGTTCGACGCGTTCGCCCACCTCGGGGAAGTGAAGCGCGGCAAGGGCTTTCCGGACATCTACCTGCTGGCCGCCAAACGGCTGGGCGCGCCGCCGGAGCAGTGCGCCGTGTTCGAGGACGTGCTGCCCGGCGTCCTCGGCGCGAAGGCGGCGGGGATGAAGGCGATCGGCGTGTACGATCCTTCCTCAAAGGAAGACGAGGAGAAAATGCGCGCGGCTGCGGACGGGTATCTGGAGCGATGGCCGGCGGAAGGGCTCGCCGGCCTTCGAGAAAAACGGGAGACGCAGGGAGGGAACCGATGAAAGTAGACGGCGTGATTCTGGATGTGGACGGAACGCTGTGGGATTCGACCGAGATCGTCGCCAAGGCCTGGACACAGGCCGCCCGCGAGGAAAAGCTGGACGGGATCGTCGTCACCCCGCGGATGGCGAAAGAGCAGTTCGGCAAGACCATGAAAACGATCGCCCGCAATCTTTTCGGCGGCCTGTCGGAAGAGGAGCGGGCCCGCCTGATGGAAAGGTGCAGCCGCCGCGAGCAGCAGGCGCTGCGGGAGACGACGGCCTGCCTGCTGTACCCGGGCGTACGCGAGACGATGGAAACCCTTTCCGCCTCCCGCCGGCTGTTCATCGTCAGCAACTGCCAGAAGGGGTATATCGAGCTGCTCCTTGCGAAAAATCACCTGGAGCCGTTCGTCACGGATTTTGAATGCTACGGCAACAACGGGAACGAAAAAGGCCCGAACATCCGGCTGGTCGTGGAGCGCAACGGGCTCTCTTCGCCGGTCTACGTGGGCGACACGGCAGGCGACCGGGAATCTTCGGCCGCCGCTGGCGTTCCGTTCATCTACGCCGCCTACGGCTTCGGCCAGGTGACGGACTACGCCGCCAAGATCGAGTCGTTTCCCGAACTGCCCGGGGTTCTGCTTGGCGACGGGAAACCACAGTCAGACTCCATCAGATTTTAAATCGCCCCCGTGGGGGAACGCATAGGAGAACAGATCCTCTTTTTCGGCCTCGGAAGCCTCCAGATGCAGGAATGATAATTTCTGAAACCGTTCCCGGCCGTCCGGCGGCATTTTCTCCATGAAATACCGTTCCTCGCTCTCTATTTTGCGGAGCGTTTCCCGGTATTCCTCACTTTGCGGGCCGCCGTGTTCCGATGGGATAATATCGCCGCGATACAGGCCGCGCAGAATGCTTTTCATGTCAGCAGCCCCTTTCTTTCCAGCCCAGTTATGGTAACGGCATTCCGCCGATGCGTCCCCTCCACTGGTTTTTTCCTCTTGAATTCCTCTG
>DAINSB010000070.1:0-11094 GCA_036741535.1 Caproicibacter sp.
GTGTTTTTCGGCTACCTGGCCGCCCTGTTTTCAAAACCGGGCGATAAGAGTTAGCCCCGTTTACCGCTACGCGCGCGCCGGATACCGTTACGCCGGCTTCGCGTGGAAGATCTTCCGCATCCTGAGCGGGAGCTGGCTGTTCACCCTGTTCTGGCAGGGGGCGAAATTCACCTGGCGGTACGGCCTTGCGAACCGGCGGGGAAAAACAAAACGTGCAGGCTGAGCCTGCACGCACGGACGGTCGAAGGCATCCCGGGGCGAGGGATAAGGCCGCAATTTTCATAGAACTACTGTCGTGGTCCGCCGCAGGCTCGAAAGGTACCGTGTACCCGCGAGAGGCGCTTTGCACCTTCCCGCGGTATTCCTAGCTAAGCCAGTCCCCTCCGGGAGCCGCCCCGGCCTCTCCCGCCAGAGAAAGCGGATTTCATTCGCCTGGCCGCCCGGCGGGGCATGCCTGCGGCGACACGCCGCCCCCCTCCGCTACTGGATGGAGCAGTCGAGGTAATGCTCCAGGTCTTCCTCGTCTTTTCTTTTCTTTTCAAAGAACAGCGTCACCGCCACAGCGACGGAAATGACCGCGGCAGCGGTGGAAAGGACGGCGACCCACACAGACAGTTTTCCGGAATTTCTCAATTCGGACACCTCCGCTTCCTGATAAATCCGCAACCTGTTATCGTAACTCCATGATAGTCAATTCCGCCGCAAAAGTCAATCGGGCGCGACCCGTCCCGCCCCGGCAGCGGAAACGCCGCGCCCGCAAAGTACAAAGGGAAGAAGCCGTCTCGACGATCCGCAAGGGCGGGAAAACCCGCTTGGGCGACGCGCCGTTTTCAGGCCTTCGCGGCGTTGAACTTGCGGGCGAGGGACGACTTTTTGCGCGCCGCGTTGTTCTTGTGGATCAGCCCGCTCGCAGCGGCCTGGTCGATCCGTTTCACGGCACTCTTCATGGCTTCGGCCTTGTTCGCGTCGTCCGCTTCGATCGAAGCGTTCGCCTTCTTGATTTCCGTTTTCAGCTCCGTCAATGCGTTCTTGTTGATCCCGCTCTTGACGGCGATGACTTTCACGCGCTTTTTCGCCGATTTGATGTTTGGCATGGTTCCACCTCCTTCGGCAGTCTTATAGTTTATCTTACCATTATGCCCGAAAGAATGCAAGAAAAATCTTCAGACGGCAGAAAACGCGGAGGCGGTTTCCCAGGCACGCCGCACAAGAAAAATTTTTGGGGGTGATCCGATGACTTTCCGCACGGACCTTGCGCTGGAGAACACAAAGCCGGCGCAGCAGCAGCGTACCGAAAAGGACGGCTGCACCGTGACGCGCATCCGCCAAGACGGCAGGACCTATGTCACCATGGAGGTGCAGGCGATCTCGGACAATCTCGACGCGAACCGCTCGCTGCTCGACCTGATCGCGAAAGAGCTGCGCGGGCTTCTGCCGAAGGACGGCCCGGTTCTCGCCGCGGGCCTCGGCAACCGGGCCGTCACGCCGGACGCGCTCGGCCCGCTGACCAGCGAAAAGGTGCTGGCGACGCGGTACATCAAGGGGGAGCTGGCGCGCGTGACGGGCCTCGACGGGCTGCGCCCGGTCGCCGTCGTCAGCCCCGGGGTGCTCGGCTGCACGGGCATGGAGGCGTTCGAGGTCCTCAAGGCCCTGGTCGCGGAGATCCGGCCCGCCGCCGTGGTCGCGGTGGACGCCCTCGCGGCGCGCAGCCCCTCGCGCCTGGGCTGCACAGTGCAGATCAGCTCCGGCGGCATCTCGCCCGGGGCCGGCGTGGGCAACAGCCGCCCGCGCATCGACGACAGCACCCTCGGCGTGCCCGTCGTCAGCATGGGGATCCCGACCGTCGTAGACGCGGCAACGCTCGCGGGCGACCTCACGGGCGGCGACGGCGCGAAAGAGAAGGTCACGCCCCGCGGCGCGCCGATGATGGTCACGCCGCGCGAGATCGACCTGATCATCAACCGCGGCTCGCGGCTTCTCGGCATGGGCATCAACTGCGCGCTGAACCCGGATCTCAGCGTGGAGGAGTTCGAGCAGCTCACGTGAGGGTCATGAAAGCACGTCTTCCGGCATAAGTATGGTTGAAGTCGAAAGCCTGCGCATGGCCGGATCTCCGGCGAAAAGCGCGGACTTCACCGGACGGCAGACAAACTGGCGGGCCGCGGCGAATCGTGCAAGCCGGCGCAGTCGGGCGAAATTGCAGGCAATTTTGCGGCTGCGCGGCTTTGTCGTCGGCCTGGACGGGCGGAGGACGTAATTTATGAGGAACGGGACGCGCAAAGCGGCGGGAATGCTCTGCGCGCTGCTCGCGGCCGTCGGCGTGACGTGCGTTGCGCTGCGGCTGCCGGCGGGCGCGGGGCGGAAAGCGGCGGTGGCGGCGGCGGGGTTCATCCTTCCCGCCGGGAACACCGACGGCTTTTTCAGCGAGGAAGAGGAGGACGACGGCTCCTCTTCCTCGCAGGCGCAGAACAACGGGCCGCAGACCTCCTCCTCTTCCCCGTCCTCCTCTTCGGGGGCGGCGTCCTCCGGGAAAGCCGGTTCCCCGTCTTCCGGCGCGCAGTCGTCTTCCGGCAAGGTGGTCGAGATGTGCGTGGGCAACAGCGGCACCCGGGTCGGCAACATGTGGGTCAGGAACAGCACGTCCAAAAACGCGGCGCTCAATCTGAACGCGGAGTTGCAGAAGGCGCCCGCCGTGAAGATCAGGAGGAACGACGGGCCGCAGGTGCTCATCTACCACACGCACACCACGGAGGCCTTCGCGGGCGACACCCGCACCACGGATAAGGCCCGCAGCGTGTGCGCCGTGGGCGACCGGATCGCTGCGCAGCTGACCGCGGGGGGCATCGGCGTGGTGCACGACACGACGTACCACGACTACCCGGCCTATGACGGCTCGTACGACCGGTCGCGCGTCACCATGCAGAACGACCTGAAAAAATACCCGACCATCCAGGTCACGCTCGACATCCACCGCGACGCCATGCACCGCGACGACGGCACCGCGCTCAAGACGACGACGGTCGTAAACGGCAAAAAAGCCGCCCAGCTCATGATCATCAGCGGATGCGACGACGACGGCACGCTGAAATACCCGAACTGGGAATACAACCTGCGCCTCGCGCTGCGGTTCCAGAAGGCGCTGAGCGATACATACCCGAGCCTTGCGCGGCCGCTCGATTTCTGCGCGCGCAAGTACAACCAGGACATGACGAAGGGCTCGCTGCTGATCGAGATCGGCACCGACGTGAACACGCTCGACGAGGCGGAATACACCGGCGAGCTGCTGGGAAAGGTGCTGGCGCAGGTGCTTGGGGGAATGACGTAAAACCGAAAGGGAAAAGGAAAACGAAGGATGAAGAAAAAGCACCCCGGCCTGAGGATATTTCTGGCGTCTTTTTTCAGCACGCTCTGCGTTCTCGGCCTGCTGTTGGGATGCATGGTCGTGGATTTTCAGTCCAGGCGAATCGGCTTTGACGACGGGAAAACTCTTTTTTTCCGCCTGACCGGCAAAAACCCGGACATAACTTGCATTAGCAGCGAAATATGCTATAATATTTCTAACTTCTTATCGCCCACCGACTGGATAACGGAGGACTTGCCATGAACCGGCGGAAAAATTTGCTGTGTGTGTTTTTCCTTGTGCTGACCGTGTTGAGCTGTGTGCTTGCGGTCCCCGCCCTTGCCGCGAGCAGCGGGCCGGCGGCGGGTGGGACAAGTTCCGTTGCCGCCGGAGGCAAAACGGGCGGGACGGCGAGCAGCAAGGCCGGCGGGACGGCCGAAAGCGCCCCCGCGCAGCAGACGGGCGGGCGACAGCGGGTTTCGTCGGCTCCTGCCGCGACGGCGTCTTCCCGGCGCTACACCTCCGCATCGAGGGCCGCTTCCTCCCGGAGGGTCCGCAGAAGGGCATCCGCCGCGGCCGCTTCCTCCGTCCCTGCGAGCAGCGAAGAGCCTTCCGATGTCTTTTCCGGGGAGAGCGCGGAGGCGGAAAGCGTCATTTCCCTTCCGGGCGTGGACAGCGTGGACGAAAACAATCCGTTCAGTTCGGCGATGACCAATCCCGAGCAGACGCGCAAGATGAATGTGCAGGGCCTGCTCGCGTGGGCGTGCATCGGGCTCGGGGTGGTCGTCGTGCTGGTCGTGGTGCTCAGCAACCGGCGTCCGCCGCGCGGGCCGGGCCGCAAACGCTACCGCAGGCAGAAGCGCGGCTCCGGCAAACACCTCCTGAACGACCGCTACTACCGCAACCTGAACCGGTACTGACCTTTTCTTTGCGAAAAGAAAAGGTCAGACCAAAAGAAACGGCGTTTCACGCCTTTGGAAAAATCAAACTCTTTTCAGACGGAATATCAAAAACCCGGTCGGGACTTTGAAGATCGTACGGCGGCGTGCGGCCGCAACACGGCCCCGCCGTTTTGCCCGGCGGAAAATGAAGCTTTCTTTGGCAGGAGAGTCAAAAACAACTCCCGGCGAATATTTTTTATCTGCGGGAGCAGTTTCTTTGGACTGTCCGGGCAAAGAAGGCTTTTGGTTTTTACCGGGCTGCAGGCCCGGCCGTGGGAGCGGGCACCGTCCGCTCGGAAAGCAGGTGGAATTTTGGCAGTTCCCCGCGAAAACATCCGCAATTTCTGCATCATCGCGCACATCGACCACGGCAAGAGCACGCTGGCCGACCGCATCCTCGAGCAAACCGATTCCGTTCCCCTGCGCGACATGGAGGACCAGATCCTCGACGACATGGACCTGGAGCGCGAGCGCGGCATTACCATCAAGGCCCACGCCGTCACGCTGCTGTACCACGCGAAAAACGGGCAGGATTATATCTTTAACCTGATCGACACGCCGGGCCACGTGGATTTCAACTACGAGGTCTCGCGCTCGCTCGCCGCGTGCGAGGGCGCGGTGCTCGTGGTGGACGCTTCGCAGGGCATCGAGGCGCAGACCCTCGCCAATACGTACCTCGCCGTGGACGCGGGGCTCGAGATCGTGCCCGTCATCAACAAGATCGACCTGCCGAGCGCCCAGCCCGAGAAGGTGCGAAAAGAGATCGAAGACGTGATCGGCATCCCGGCGGACGAGGCGCCGTGCATCTCCGCGAAGCTCGGCACGAATATCGGTCAGGTGATGGAGCAGATCGTGAAGAACATTCCGCCGCCGAAGGGCGATGAGAACGCCCCGCTGCGCGCGCTGATCTTCGATTCCTACTACGACGCGTACAAGGGCGCCGTCGCGCATGTGCGCATCATGGACGGCACGGTGAAGCCCGGCGACGGCATCCGCATGATGTCCGCGGGCGGCGAGTTTACCGTGGCGGAATGCGGCTATATGCGCGCCACGCGCTTCGAGCCTTCCGACTGCCTGCGCGCGGGCGAGGTCGGGGTGCTTTCCGCCTCCATCAAAGAGGTGAGGGAGGCGCGCGCCGGCGACACGATCACGCTCTCCGCGAATCCGGCGAAAGAGCCGCTGCCCGGCTACCGTCCGGCGCAGCCGATGGTCTTCTGCGGCCTGTACCCCGCGGACGGCGCGAAGTACCCGGACCTGCGCGACGCGCTCGAAAAGCTGCAGCTCAACGACGCGGCGCTCTCTTTCGAGCCGGAGACCTCCGCCGCACTGGGATTCGGCTTCCGGTGCGGCTTTTTGGGCCTGCTGCACATGGAGGTCGTGCAGGAGCGGCTCGAGCGCGAGTACGCGCTCGAGCTCGTCACGACCGCGCCGAGCGTGGTATACCGGATCAGGAAGACGGACGGCACGACCGTGGAGATCGACAATCCGACCAACTATCCCGACCCTTCGCAGATCGCCGAGGCGGACGAGCCGATGGCGGACGCGCACATCTACACCCCGAAGGATTTCGTCGGCAACATCATGGACCTGTGCCAGGATCGCCGCGGCACGTTCCTCGACATGAACTACCTCGACGCCGACCGCGTGGACATCCACTACGAGCTGCCGCTCAACGAGATCGTCTACGACTTCTTCGACGCGCTCAAGAGCCGCACGCGCGGCTACGCGTCGTTCGACTACGTGCTTTCGGGATACAAGAAAAGCAGCCTCGTCAAGCTCGACATCATGCTGAACGGCGAAACCGTGGACGCGCTTTCCTTCATCATCCATGAGGATAAGGCCTACGCCCGCGCCCGTAAGATGGTCGAGAAGCTGCGGGACAAGATCCCCCGCCAGCTCTTCGAGGTGCCCATCCAGGCCTGCGTGGGCGGCCGCATCATCGCCCGCGAAACGGTCAAGGCGCTGCGCAAGGACGTGCTGGCCAAGTGCTACGGCGGCGACATCTCGCGCAAGAAGAAGCTGCTGGAAAAGCAGAAGGAGGGCAAGAAGCGCATGCGCCAGCTCGGCACGGTGGAGGTGCCGCAGGAGGCGTTCATGAGCGTGCTCAAGTTAGATGAATAGCGCGGTGCCCGCGCCGTCAAGCCGCGGGGGTTGCAAGGGGGAGCGGTTAGGTGCCCCTCTCGCCGGGAGTTGTCAGCTCCCCCTTGCGCGCGCTTTGCACACTTTCCCGCAAGAGAGAAAGTGCGGGCCCGCGCGGCCTGAGCGCAAGCCAACGTCGGCACTCGGGCCGGACTCAGAAAAACAGGCTAAAGTTCCGGCCCTCAGGCCCGCCGCAGGCTCGATCGGTGCTATGCGCCCGCTCCTCGGCCTTTACGTCCACGTTCCCTTCTGCGACGGGAAATGCCCGTACTGCGATTTTTATTCCCTGCGCGGCACGCCGGAGATGATGGACGGATATACGCGCCGCGCGCAGGAGAAGCTAGCGGAGGCGGGCGCGCAGCTCGGGCGCGAAGCGGACACGCTGTATTTCGGCGGCGGGACGCCCAGCCTGCTCGGGGCGGCGCGCCTTTCGCGGCTGATTTCCGCGGCGACGGCGGCCTTCGGCCTGGAAGACGCCGAGATCACGGTGGAAGTCAATCCTGGAGGGGACCTGCGGGAATTTTTCCGCGAATTGAAAGCGGCGGGTGCGAACCGCGTCTCCATCGGCCTGCAGTCGGCGGATGCGGAGGAACTCCGGCTCCTGGGGCGCAGACACACGGCGGCGGACGCCGCGCGCGCCGTGCGGGCGGCGCGGGACGCGGGGTTCGGAAACATCTCGCTCGACCTGATGCTGGCCGTGCCGGGGCAGACGGAGGCGACCCTCGAACATTCGATGGATTTCTGCGCTTCGCTCGGGGTGGAGCATGTTTCCGCCTATCTGCTCCAGCTCGAGCCCGGAACGGCCTTTTGGAAAAACAGGGCTTCCCTGCACCTTCCCGGCGAGGACGCCGCCGCGGCTCTGTACCTTGCCGCATGCCGCGGCCTTTCGGAGCGCGGATATATTCAGTATGAGATTTCGAATTTCGCGAAACCCGGTTATGAGAGCCGGCATAACCTGAAATACTGGAATTGCGAGGAATACCTGGGCGTCGGCCCGTCGGCACATTCCTTTATAAAGGGAGAGCGGTTCCATCAGGAGCGCGGCGTCGCGCGGTTCCTGCGCGGGGCAGGGACCGTCTCCGACGGGCCGGGCGGCGACTTCGAGGAATACGCCATGCTGCGGCTTCGGCTTGCCGCGGGCCTGCGGGACGCGGACTTCCTTGCGCGGTTCGGGCACCGGATCCCGGAACGCATGAAAGAAGCCGCGCGGCGCTATGAGCCGCGGGGGCTGACCGTCTGCGGGGAGGGCGGATTCCATTTTACGCCGGAGGGATTCCTGGTTTCGGACGCCCTGACGGCGGAAATTTTATTCGCGGCGGACGGCGTGTCGCCGCGGCCGGGCCCCGCCGTTTGAATTTGCCCCCGTGGGGCGAGCGGGCTTTGACGAAAGAAAACTTTTATCTCCAGCTTCAAATAGAGATTTTCCCGGCTCTCCAGTTTGCCAACCGGGTGCGTTCCCAGAGCTGGGTGAAAAAAACACGCTGCTGAAAGCCGTAGTTGTGGTCCGCCGTAGGCGCGAACGGCGCTTTGCGCCCTCACGCCAAAAAAATAAATTTCGTAGAGCTGATTGGCGGGGCTTCCAGCGACGATACGGCAATCGGGAGTTTCCCTTGACACTCGCGCCAGCCGCTGCCCGGGATTTTCACTCTACTGAACGGCGCGGATTGACCGCGCGGGCACCGCGCCGCCATGATTTCATAATTAGTTTACAAATAAGATATTGACAACCGGGGAAAGTAATGATACTCTTATAAGCAGGATTAGCACTCACGACATAAGAGTGCTAATTCAAAACGGATGGAAGGGAAAAAGGGTTTGGAACTGAGCGAGAGGAAACAGAAGATCCTGGCGGCCGTGGTCGAGCAGTACATCGCCGCGGGCGAGCCTGTAGGTTCAAAGTCGCTTTGCGAAAACCTTGACTTCCAGGTGTCGTCGGCGACCGTTCGCAACGAGATGAGCGACCTGAGCGAGATGGGCCTGCTGGAGCAGCCGCACACCTCGGCCGGGCGCGTGCCGTCGCAGAAAGGCTACCGGGTATACATCGACACGCTGATGAAGCGCCAGCCCATGACGGGGGAAGAGAAGCGGTATCT
Source organism: Caproicibacter sp. (assembly GCA_036741535.1). Lineage (GTDB taxonomy): Bacteria > Bacillota > Clostridia > Oscillospirales > Acutalibacteraceae > Thermocaproicibacter. Next base: position 8,514 of record DAINSB010000070.1, read on the forward strand.
CGACAGCCTGATCCTTCCGGCGGCCTACGACCCGGAAAAGCTGCTGGACGGCGTCGCGCGGGTGCTCGCCTCCATGACGAAGTACGCGGCGGTTTCCACAACGCCGAGCGGCGAGTCCGGCTATATCCGGGCGGTCCAGCTCGTGCAGATCAGCCGGCGTACGGCGATGGCGATTCTGATGACTTCGGCCGGCACCATGAAAAGCCGGGTTTTCCATTGCGATTTCGACCTGACGCCCGAGATCCTGCGGGTCTTTTTCCGCCTGCTGAACGAAAAGCTGGCGGGGGTGCCCGTGGCGTCCGTCACGCCTGCGCACATGCAGACTCTGGCGGCGTCCCTCGGGGACATGGCGATGATGATGAGTTCGGCGCTGAGGGCCGTGGCGGACGCGGCGCAGGAATCCATGCGCGCCGACGTGTGTCTCAACGGCGAGGTGAACCTGCTGTTCTACCCGGAATTCGGGCAGAATGAACTTCGGCGCATCATCGACTTTCTGTCGAGCCCCTCGGACCTTGCGAGGCTGCTCGCAAGACTCGACAGCGGGCTGCAGGTCTTTATCGGCAACGAGACGTGCCGCCCCGAGCTGCGGGATTCCAGCGTGATCGTCTCCCGGTACAACGTGGGGGGAAGGGACGCGGGCGCCATCGCGATTTTGGGCCCCATGCGCATGAACTACAGCAGAATCATTACCAATATGGAGTACCTTTCCGATTCGGTCGGCAGGATGCTGACCGAACTGATGGATATGGATTAATACCGGCCTTCCACGAATGGGAGAACGGTATTTTAGAAAGGGGCAGGTCCCGGAAATGCAGAAGAACGACAGCGTGAAACAATCGGGGAAAGCGCCGGTCAGGCCGGATCCGGCCGCCGGAAAACAGGAGGATCGGCCGCAGGCGGCGCCTGTTGTGCCGACCGGCCGGCCGGAGGGGGAGAAGGCCCCCGCAGCGGAAACGGAAAAGCAGGCGGCGCAGACGGCCGGCGAACTTGCACAAGCGCAGAAAAAACTGAAAGAGGCCGAGGAACAGCTTGCGAAACAGAAGGATATTCTGCTGCGGACGGCGGCGGAATACGACAACTACCGGAAACGCACTTCGCGCGAGAAGCAAAGCGCCTACCAGGACGCCACGGCGGACGCCGTGAAGGAGTTCCTGCCCGTGGCAGACAACCTGGAGCGCGCGCTGGAGCAGAAGGAATGTTCCGTCGAAGACCTGCGCAAGGGTGTCGAAATGGTCGAAAAACAGATGCAGGACGCGCTGAAAAAACTCGGCGTGACGACGATGGGGAAAGAGGGCGAAGCGTTCGACCCCACCCTGCACAGCGCCGTCGCCCATGTGGAAGACGAGAAAGCCGGTGAGAATACCGTGGCGAAGGTCTTTCAGAAAGGCTATAAGATCGGCGACCGTGTCGTGCGCCACGCGATGGTCCAGGTTGCAAATTAGATGTTAGAGATTTAGAAAGGTCAAGGGCAAGGTTCAAGGTCAGGAGCCCTTAGGGCATCGCGGCGGGGTTGAGCGATGCACAGAAGGCAGCGGTTTTCGCGGTTACGCGGGCGCGCCGCGAAGCGAGTGCGTTCGCTTAAACGCGAGTTTCAGCGAAGCGATGGGTTGTCTTCCAGCGCACTTTGCATACTTTCGGGCGCAACCGAAAGTATGGGCCCGCGCGGCCTGAGCGCAAACCCATTCGCCCTCCGGGGCGATTTCAAACTCAGAAAAGCAGACTTACGGTTCAACAGATTATAGGTAAATGAACAGACGAATTCAACTGGGGGTAATTATATGTCGAAAACCATTGGGATTGATCTTGGCACAACAAATTCATGCGTCGCTGTGATCGAGGGCGGCAAGCCCGTCGTCATCCCGAACTCGGAAGGCGCGCGCACCACGCCGTCGGTCGTGGCGTTCTCCAAGACCGGCGAGCGCATGGTCGGCCAGGTCGCGAAACGCCAGGCCATCACGAACCCGGAGCGCACGGTTTCCTCCATCAAAAGGGAAATGGGCTCCGATTACAAGGTCACGATAGACAACAAGAAGTTCACGCCGCAGGAGATCTCCGCCATGATTCTGCAGAAGCTCAAGGCGGACGCGGAGGCGTATCTCGGCGAGCCGGTCACGTCGGCGGTCATCACGGTGCCGGCCTATTTCACCGACTCGCAGCGCCAGGCGACGAAGGACGCGGGCAAGATCGCCGGGCTCGACGTCAAACGCATCATCAACGAGCCGACGGCGGCCGCGCTCTCCTACGGCGTCGACAAGGACACCGACCAGAAGATCATGGTCTACGACCTCGGCGGAGGCACGTTCGATGTCTCCATCATCGAGATGGGCGACGGCGTGCAGGAGGTCCTCGCCACGGCGGGCAACAACCGCCTCGGTGGCGACGACTTCGACAAGCGCGTCATGGACTGGATGGTCGGCAAATTCAAGAAGGAAAACGGCATCGACCTCTCCGGCGACAAAATGGCCATGCAGCGCCTCAAGGAGGCCGCCGAAAAAGCGAAGATCGAGCTTTCCGGCATGACTTCGTCGCAGATCAACCTGCCGTTCATCACGGCGGACGCGAGCGGCCCGAAGCACCTCGA
>DAINSB010000071.1:0-11089 GCA_036741535.1 Caproicibacter sp.
TTGCGCAGCTTCAGGCCGAACGCCATGTTGTCGTACACCGTCATGTGCGGGTACAAAGCGTAGTTCTGGAAGACCATCGCGATGTCGCGGTCCTTCGGCGCGATGTCGTTCGCCAGCGTGTCGCCGATGTAAAGCTCGCCCTTCGAGATCTCCTCTAACCCCGCGATCATGCGCAGGGTGGTGGATTTTCCGCAGCCGGAAGGTCCCACCAGAATCACAAATTCTTTATCCGCGATCTCGAGGGAAAAATCTGAAACCGCCGTGACGCCCTCCGGGTACACTTTATAGACATTTTTCAACGTTACACTCGCCATCATAAGCCTCCTGAATTCCTGTTCCGCGGTTTGTCTGCGGTATGTCCGCGGGACCTGCCGTAACAAAATTTATGATAGCAAATGCGGTCTGCAATAAACAGACTCTTTTTACCCAAATTTACCCTTCCCGTTTATCCAAATCCGATAAAACACAAAACGGCACCCGAATTTTCGTGGAAAATGGCGGTGCCTACCGAAAGACCGCCCCGCGTTCCTCCGGCGACAGCTCGCGCGACTCCCCCGGGGCCAGCGCCGGGTCCAGCGCGAGCGAACCGATGCGCACGCGGCGCAGCGAAAGCACCCGGTTCCCCCGGACGGCAAACATCCGCTTGACCTGGTGGAACCGGCCCTCGCAGATGCCCACGAGCGCCAGGGGGTTGTCCCCTTTTCGCAGGACGGAAAGCTCCGCCGGAAGGCAGGCCCCGTCGCCGAGGGCGATCCCCGCGCGGAACGCCCGCGCGTCCTCTTCCGAGACGGGCGAAGCGAGCCCCGCCTCGTACCATTTCGTCACGCGGTGCCTCGGCGAAAGCATCCGGTGGGCAAAATCGCCGTCGTCCGTGAGAATGAGCAGGCCCTCGGTGTCCTTGTCCAGCCTGCCGGCGGGAAAAATGCCGCGGCGCCTCCACTCCCGAGGCAGAAGGTCGACGACGGTCTCCGCCTTCGGGTCGCGCGAGGCGGAGAGCACGCCCGCGGGCTTGTTCATCATCAAATAAAGCCGGCGCCGCACGGCGAGCACGGCGCCGTCCAGGGCGATCTCGTCGAGCTCCGGGTCGGCCTTGCTCTCCGGCCTGCGGACGGTCTCCCCGTTGACCGAGACGCGCCCGGCGCGCACGGCGGCCCCCGCTTCCCGGCGGCTGCCGAGGTTCTGCGACGAAAGAATTTTGTCGAGCCGTTCCAGTTTTCCCAATTTTATACCTCTTTGCGGACTGAGCCTGCGCAAGTTTACACACAGCCAATCGGGTGCGTTCCCGGGGCAAGGTGCGAGACGCCGCACTACCGAAGACCGTAGTTGTGGCCCGCCGTAGGCGCAAACGGCGCTTTGCACCCGGGGCGTGGCCGCGGGGGCACCCCGCCGATCAGTCCGTCGGCCAGGCGTTGGCGGGGATGGTCGAGGAAGTCGGCTTCTTCGTCCCTCGCGCGGCCGACGAGCCCTTTGAAGGCGCTTTGGAGGCGGGGGCGGCGCTCGACACGGCCTTCGCGGGGGCCTTCGACGCCGCGGACGACAAAGCCGACGACGCGCCGCTGTCGTTGTCGATCAGATCGCCGAGCGGCCCCCGGGAAAGGGTCGGCTGGTCGAGCGTATAGTCGTTGCTCTCGGTCTGCCCGTCGAAGCCGGTCATGAAGCCGTCGAGCTGGGGCGTGCTCAGGTCGCCGCCGACGACCTTCCCCTTATAGACGAGCAGTGTGCCGCGCATATACTCCTGCTGCGGGTAATTCGTGATCTGATAGATGTACTGGGTACACGTCTTGCCCGCGTAGGGCAGCAGGTCGAGGCCCTGCTCCTTCTGGATGTTGTTGTAGGCGGTGTAGACGTCGCTGAAAGTCGCGGGGATTGAAATATCCCCCGTGCTGACCGGTTCGGCTTTCACGTCCCAGCCGAACTGCTTGAAGAACGCCACGCGCTCTTCGTTCGTCCCGGCGTTGAGCGAATATTTTTCCCCCGCCGAATCCGCCTGCGCGTTCGAGCTGCGCAGCGAGACCAGCAGGATGACCGCCGTCACCGCGACCAGCAGGACGCAAAGAACGGCGACTGTTTTTTTGCGGCTCGGTTTTACAGACAGCACAAACATGATTCCGCCCCCTCCAGCAATAAATATGCCGAGGGGGCGGTAAAAATTCACGATTCCGCAGCTTCCAGCAGCTTTGACGATTCGATGACCTTCTGCGCGACCTGCGGCGGCGCCTCTTCATAGCGCGCGAACGCGAAGGAAAAATTCCCGCGGCCCTGCGTTACCTGCCGCAGGAAGGTGCTGAAGTCGTGCATCTCCGCCTCCGGCACCTCGGCCTCGACGGTCTGCTCCCCGCTGCCGGCGGGGTTCATGCCGAGCACGCGGCCGCGGCGTTTGTTGACTTCGCCCATGATGTCGCCCATGTTGCCGTCCGGCACCGTGCATTTCAGCAGGCCGATCGGCTCGAGCAGCACCGGCGAAGCCTTCGGCAGCCCCGCCTTGTAGGCGAGCGCGGCCGCCATCTTGAACGACATTTCGGAGGAATCGACCGGGTGGTACGAGCCGTCGTAGAGCGTGGCCTTGAGGCCCACCACCGGGTAGCCCGCGAGCGGCCCCTTTTCCACGCACTCGCGCAGGCCCTTTTCCACCGCGGGGAAAAAGTTCTTCGGTACGGCGCCGCCGACCACGCGCTCCGCGAACTCCATGGTGTCGCTTTCGCACGGCTCGAACTCGATCCACACGTCGCCGTACTGGCCGTGGCCGCCGGTCTGTTTTTTATACCTGCCCTGCACCTGCGCCTTTTTGCGGATGGTCTCGCGGTAGGCCACGCGGGGCTTTTCCAGCGCGATCTCCACCCCGAACTTCTTTTTGAGCTTCGCCGCGATGACGTCGAGGTGCTGCTCCCCCATGCCGGAAAGGATCATCTGGTGCGTCTCCGCGTTGTTGCGGAACCGGATGGTCGGGTCTTCCTCCTCGAGCCGCAGGATGCCCTGCGCGACTTTGTCCTCTTCGCCCTTGTTCTTCGGCTGGACCGCCATGGAAAGGACCGGCTCCGGGTAGCTGACCCCCTCGAGCTTCACCTTCCTCGCGGGCGAGCAGAGCGTGTCGCCCGTTTTCACTGCCTGCAGCTTCGGTACGGCGCCGATGTCGCCGGCCCCGACGTACGGCGCGTCCTCCTGCTTTTTGCCGCGGAGGGTCATGGTCTTGCCGATGCGGACGGCTTCGCCGGTGCGCAGGTCGACGGCCTGACTCTCCGCGGACAGTCTGCCCGCGACGACCTTGAGGTACGAGAGCTTGCCGATGAACGGGTCCGCGACGGTCTTGAACACCACGGCGGCGAGCGGCGCGCTTTCGTCCACGGCCACCTCGACGGGGTTGCCGTCCGGGTCCTCGCCGATCTCCGTCTTGTCGGAGGCGGGCGGCGCGAGCCAGGTGAGGCCGTTGAGCAGCTGGTCGATGCCGTTGAGCAGCAGCGCGTCGCCGCAGAACACCGGCGAAACGGTCCCGCTTTTCACGCCCTGGCTGATGCCGGTGATGACTTCCTCCGGCGTGAACTGCTCGCCGGAAAAATATTTCTCGAACAGATCGTCCCCGGTCTCCGCCACGGCCTCGTAGATGGCCGTGCGCAACCCGTCGAGCCGGTCCCCCATGTCGGGCATCTTCACCTCCACGGCTTTGCCGGCGCGGTATTCGTACGCCTTGTACTCCAGCACGTTGACGTAGACGTTCGCCTTGCCGTCCTGGATGAACGGCACCACGACCGGGCAGATCGACGGCCCGAACGAGGCCTTCAGGTTCTCGAACACCTTGTAGAAATCGGCGCTTTCGTCGCACAGGCCGTTCACGAAAAAGATCTTGGAAAGGCCCCGTTTGTCCGCGGCCGCGGACGCCTTCTCCGTTCCCACGCAGACGCCATCCCTGCCGGATACCGTGATGAGCACGCTGTCCGCCGCGCGGACCGCTTCGGACACGCCGCCCTCGAAATCGAACAGGCCGGGCGCGTCGAGCAGGTTGATCTTGTAATTTTTCCACTCCAGAGGAGCCGCCGCCGCCGTGACGGATGTCTTGCGCCGGATCTCCTCCGGATCGTAATCGCACACCGTGCTGCCGTCGCCGACTTTGCCGAGGCGGTCGCAGGCGCCGGAAAGATACAGCATCGCTTCCGCAAGGCTGGTCTTGCCCGCCCCGCTGTGCCCCGCCAGCGCGAGGTTCAGGATTCGTTTCGACTCATATTGCTTCACCAGGAACAGCTCCTTTCAGGGTTGAAAAATTGCAATTATATCAAAATCATACAATTGTGCGGAAAAATTTATGATAATTATAGCTTATTCTTACAATGATTACAACCCTGCCGTGCCATTTTTCCCGGCATGATCTCTCCAATTCTGTATTCGGAATTTTATGGATTATGCCGATTTTCCGGCCTGCCGGCCGGTTCCTTTCGCCCCGGGAAGCAAACGGCCGCCGCGGACCCGCAGTCTGCGGACGCGCGGCGGCTCTAAGCCGAAAAAAACGGGCGGGCGGACGCGGTCCGCTCAGCCCGAAAGATATTTGTCCGCGGCCGATTTGGCCTGCGACGTGTCGTCGGCCACGACCAGCACGACGTATCGCCCGCTCTGGAGCAGAAGGGGCGTCTTCAGCTTGGCCATCTCTTTGGGCTGGTAGCCCTGGAACGCGGCCTTCTGGTCCTCGACCCGCTGCGAAGCCGCCTGCCTGACCTTCGCCGCCGCCGAATCGTCCTTCGCCTCAAAGGCGGCGACCTCTTCCGCGGTCGCGCCGGTGCTTTCGTAGACCCGCGCCTTCACCACGTCCGCGGCGTCCAGTCCGTAGAGCTCCACCGCCCTTTTCTGGTCGACGGGGGACATCTGGTCCTTGAATTTCACGGCTTTCGCGATCCCGTCCGCCACGGCGGTCACGTCGACCGCCTTCGCCGTCTTCGCCCGCTCCGCGCACCCCGCGGAAAGCAGCAGCAGGGCGGCCGCCAGCGCGCAGGCTGCCAGTCTGATGCAAGCCGGGCGCCGGGCGGAAGCCGCGCGTTTTTTCCGGTTCAAAACGTCCACTCCCCTTTTGCCTTATTCGATATGGGCCTTCAGATATTCGCACCATTTTTTGCAGTACGCGGCGTTCAGATGGATGCCGTCCACCGTCGCCCCCGCCGGGAGCGCGCCGGAGGAGTCCCTGACCGCCTCGTCCGCGGCAAGGTAATTCACTTTTTTCGCCGCCGCGAGCTTGCGGATGGCGTCGTTGGAATTCGCGATGCGGGCGTTGTTGTAGATTTTGCTCTCCGCGGATTTCCGGGCGGTGACCGGCAGGATCGCCTGCAGATAGATGCGCGTGCCGGGCTGGTATTTCCGGATGTCGTCCACGATTTTTCCGTAGTCGCCGACAAACGTGCCGAAACTGCTCCACCCCAGCTCGTTCACGCCGAGCATGATGTAGACCTTCGAGAATTTTTTGCGCTGCAGCGCCTGCATGACGGTGAGTTTTGCTCCGCCCTCGCGAACGGTCTGCTTGGTATAGACCGTATCCACCATCAGGCCCTTCCCGGCGTAATAGGTCGCGCCGTCGAGGCCGTCGTAATTGGCGAGCCCTTCGGTGCGGCTGTCGCCCACGAACACCGCGTCGCGGAACCATCCGTCCGGCGCGGGCGTGCCGTGCGACGGCGTCACCACGGGCAGCGACGACGACGCGGGCCGGACCGCCGCAGAGGCGGGGGTGCTCCGCGCCCGCGAAGAGGCCGCCGGCGCCGAAGAAACGCCCTGCAAAGAGCTTTCGGCAGGCCGCAGCGGGCCCCCTTCCGCGGCGGCGGCGCCCGGCTTCGCACTCTTCATCAGCGCCGCGGCCCCTTTCGCCAGGCCGAAGACGAACAGAAGCAAAACGCCGGCGCACGCCAGACAGACGATGGCCCTGCGCAGGAACAGACGCCGTTTTTTATCTCGCATATCCATGAAGAGCCGCACTCCAGACACTCTCTATCCGCAATGCCGGGCACGAGCGGGAAAAACACCCTTTTCCGCCCGGACAGATCCTTCCGTCCTTCATTATACTCCGGTTCTTCCCGCGATAAAAGTGGAAAATAAGGGTATGACAAAACTGACATCTAGTGTGTTGGAGGTTAGAGATTTAGAGGTTAGAAAATTGGAAAGACAAAGCCCGTAAGCTGGCCTTTCTAATCTCTAACCTCTAACCCTCTAACCTCTAACCCTCTAACCTCCCTATCAGGCGGGCTTCAGCCCGCCTGATAGACTGCTACTGCGCAGGCGACCGTCGCACCGACCATCGGGTTGTTGCCCATGCCGATCAGGCCCATCATCTCGACGTGCGCCGGCACGGAGGAGGAGCCCGCGAACTGCGCGTCGCCGTGCATGCGGCCGAGCGAATCCGTCAGGCCGTAGGAGGCGGGGCCGGCGCCCACGTTGTCCGGGTGCAGGGTGCGGCCGGTGCCGCCGCCGCTCGCCACGGAGAAATACTTCTTGCCGTTGTCGATCGCCCATTTCTTGTATGTACCGGCCACGAGATGCTGGAAACGCACCGGGTTGGTGGAGTTGCCCGTGATGGAGACATCCACGCCCTCGTGCTGCATGATGGCGACGCCCTCGCGCACGTCGTCCGCGCCGTAGCACTTCACCGCCGCGCGCTCGCCTTCCGAGAACGCGCGGGTCTCGACGATGTTGAGCTTGTCTGAAAAATAGTCGAACTGGGTCCTCACGTAAGTAAAGCCGTTGATGCGGGAAATGATATAGGCGGCGTCTTTGCCGAGGCCGTTCAGGATGACGCGCAGCGGCTCTTTGCGCGCGGAGTTCGCCGAGCGCGCGATGCCGATGGCGCCTTCCGCGGCGGCGAAGGATTCGTGTCCCGCGAGGAAGCAGAAGCACTTGGTCTCTTCGCTCAGCAGGCGGGCGCCGAGGTTTCCGTGGCCCAGGCCGACCTTCCGCTGTTCCGCGACGGAGCCGGGCACCGTGAAGGCTTCGAGGCCGACGCCGATCTTTTCGGCGGCTTCGACGGCGGACTTCACCCCGGTCTTGAGGCCGATGGCGCAGCCGAGCGTGTAGGCCCACACCGCGTTGTCGAACGCGATCATCTGCACGCCGCGGACGATCTTCTCGGGGTCGACTCCCTTCGACAGGCACAGATCGCGCGCTTCCCCGAGGCTGCCGAGGCCGTATTCCGCAAGGCATTTTTCGATCTTCGCCATCCGGCGTTCTTTTCCCTCAAACTTGACATCATTAGCCATTTCGCATGTCCTCCTCACAGGGCCTTTATTCTTCACGCGGGTCAATGTATTTGGCCGCATGGTCGAAACGGCCGTACTGGCCGATATTCTTTTTGTACGCCTCGTCCGGGCTGACGCCGTGACGGATGTCTTCCATCATCCTGCCGAGCCGGACGAACTGGTAGCCGATGACCTCGCCGTTCCCGTCGAGGGCCAGCTTCGTGACGTAGCCCTCGGTCATCTCGAGGTAGCGCACGCCCTTGGCGGCCGTGCTGTACATGGTGCCGACCTGTGAGCGCAGGCCCTTGCCGAGGTCTTCGAGGCCGGCGCCGACGGGCAGCCCGCCCTCCGAGAAAGCCGTCTGGCTTCTGCCGTAGACGATCTGCTTGAACAGCTCGCGCATGGCGACGTTGATGGCGTCGCACACCAGGTCGGTGTTCAGACACTCGAGGATCGTCTTGCCGGGGAGGATCTCCGCCGCCATGGCGGCCGAATGGGTCATGCCGGAGCATCCGACGGTCTCGATCAGGGCCTCCTGCACGACGCCCTCCTTGATGTTCAGGGTGAGCTTGCAGGCCCCCTGCTGGGGCGCGCACCAGCCGACCCCGTGGGTCAGACCGGAAATATCCCCGATCTCATAGGCTTTGACCCATTTCCCCTCTTCGGGAATCGGGGCCGGGCCGTGCTTGGGTCCCTTGGCGACGACACACATCTTTTCCACTTCTGCGGAATAATTCATATCGGTGCTCCTTTCGGTGATTGGTTTCCCTGTTTTCCGCAATCCACCGCGCAATTTTTCCATACCGCCCCATTATAACGGATCACGGCCGGTTAATCAATACGGATAAATAATATTTTAACAAATCCGCGGGCACCCCTGTAAAAGGCAGGGCGAACCGGATTGCTCTTGCAGAGCCCTCTGTCCGATCCCGCGGCCTGGGTGGACAGCACGCCGCTCAGCGTGGGGTCTTACATCATTATGTTTCTGATTTCGGCCATCCCCATCGTCAACATCATCATGCTGTTTGTGTGGGGGTTCGGCAACAGCAGCTTAAACAGGAAAAACTGGGCGCGCGCGCAACTGATCGTCTTGGCCGTCGTCACCGTGTTGGGCATCGTGTTCGGCGCGAGCATCATGTCCGCTCTTGGCAACATTGGAAACCGCGCCTGAGAAACGCTCCGGCCGCCCGCGGGGAGGCGGCCTTTTTCTGCCGCCGGATTCATTTTTCCCCGACATTTCTTTTCTTTCCGGGCCAAAAGCGGTATAATAGAGCAAGTTCTTGGCCCGATCTGCATCAATCTGCTTCGGCGGCGGAAACACGGCCGCCCGGCATGGTTTTGAAACAGGGCTTTCCAATTTTTATCAGAGAGGATGTTAACTCAATGGATTTCATGGAAAAAACCATCCGGAGGGCGACGGCCGACAAGAAGACCATCGTTCTGCCGGAAGGGACCGACAAGCGCGTCGTCACGGCGGCCGCCGACGTGCTGAAGCGCGGCATCGCCGACGTGATCCTGCTCGGGAACAAAAAGGAAGTGCTCGCCGCCGCGGAGGGGCTCGACCTGTCGAAAGCGCAGATTGTCGACCCGAAGGACACGCCGCTGCACGCGGACTATGCCGACACCTTCCACGAGCTGCGCAAGGCGAAGGGCATGACGCCCGAGAAGGCGGACGAAACCATGTACGACGCGACCTATTTCGGCGCGATGATGGTGAAAAAAGGCGCCGCCGACGGCATGGTTTCCGGCGCGTGCCACTCCACGGCGAACACGCTGCGCCCCGCGCTTCAGATCGTGCGCACGGCCCCGGACGCCAAGCTCGTCTCCGCCTTTTTCCTCATTTCCGTCCCGAACTGCGAATACGGGGAACACGGCACGTTCCTGTTCGCCGACAGCGGGCTGAACATCAACCCCTCCGCCGAAGAGCTCTCCGAGATCGCCATCGCATCCGCGAAGACGTTCCGGTATATTGTCGGCGCGGAGCCGAAGGTCGCGATGCTTTCGTTCTCCACCTACGGCAGCGCCAAGGACGCGCTGGTCGACAAGGTCGTGGAAGCGACGAAGCTCGCCAAGCAAAAGGCGCCGGCCCTTCTGCTCGACGGCGAACTGCAGGGGGACGCGGCCCTCGTGCCCGCCGTGGCGAAATCCAAAGCCCCCGGCAGCCCGGTCGCCGGGCAGGCCAACGTGCTCATCTTCCCGAACCTCGACGTCGGCAACATCGCCTACAAGCTGACCGAGCGCCTTGCGAAGGCTTCCGCCTACGGCCCGATCCTGCAGGGCATCGCGAAGCCGGTCAACGACCTCTCCCGCGGATGCAAGGCGGAGGACATCGTCGGCGCGATCGCCATCACCTGCGTTCAGGCGCAGGCACAGGCATAGCCTGTTTCCCGGCCGGGCGTGGGCCCGGATGAAAATTCCGGGCCGCCTTTGCCCGGACAGGCCGGGGAAACTCCCGGCAGGCTGAAACGGCGATCGCCCGCCCCGGGGCTGCACGCCGCTGACGCGAAACCGAGGCGGCGGGCGCGGGGAAAACCGAACAGTCTATTTTAGCGGGACAGTCTAAAAAACTGCTCCCGCTTTTTATCGGGCAGAAAAGCCTTCCGGTACCTCGGTCGCACCGAGGCGGATGGCGGGTGCCGGAGGGTGTCGGGGGGAGCGGTTAGGTACCCCCTCCCGCCGGGAGTTGGAAGCTCCCCCCTGCCCGGACTTTGCATACTTTCGGCCGAAACCGAAAGTGCGGCCCCCGCCGGCCTTGAGGCCAAAGCCCATGGCGCCCGGGGCGCCCGCGTGGGAACGCACCCGGCCGGTTGTGTGTAAACCGGGCCGAATGAATACCCCTTTTTTCTATCGTCGGACGGATGTAGAATAAGGGAAGATCCGAAAGGAGGACGAAAATCATGCCTTTGACACCGCTGCCGATGGCAAAAGCCTTCACGCTGATCGAACCCGGCCCCGTGCTGCTGGTGACGACCTGCGAGAACGGCAAAAACAACATCATGACCATCACCTGGCACATGGTCACGGATTTCACCCCGACGGTCGCCCTGACGACGGGGCCGTGGAACTACTCGTTCCACGCGCTGACGCACACGAAGGAATGCGCGCTCTGCGTGCCGGGCGTCGATCTCGCGGAAAAAGCGGTCTCGATCGGCGACTGCTCCGGCGCGGACACCGACAAATTCCAAAAATTCGGCCTGACCCCGCTGCCCGCGGCCGAGGTCGGCGCGCCGCTGATCGAAGAATGCCTCGGATGCCTCGAGTGCCGCGTGGAAGACTATTTCTCGTCGGAGGGGATCTTCCTGCTGCGGGGCGTGCGCGCGTGGACAAACGAGGGCCGCGCGGAAAAACGCACCTTCCACGCGAGGGGCGACGGCACGTTCGTCGCGGACGGGGAGACGCTCAATCTGCGCCGCCTGATGGAGGACAAGCTGCCGGACGGCGTGTGAGCGAACCGCCGAAGACCGGTCATCCCCTTTTTCCGACCGGTCACCGGCCCCGGCCCTACCGGTGACCGGAAACCCCTTTTCAAACGGGACGGGACTGTCTATTATACTGTTGCGGGCGGGGTGATGAAATGAAGGTTCGGATCGAACTGGCTGAAAATCTTCCGGAGGACGAGGTGCTCATCCGCTGCGGCCGCGTGGACGAAACCGTCCGGAAGATCCAGCAGTATATCCTCGAGCAAACCGGTTCCGGTCCGAAGATCGTCTTCTACAAAGGGAGCGGGGAATACTACCTTCCCCTCGACGAAATCCTCTTCTTCGAAACGGAAGGCGACTTCGTCTACGCCCACACCGCCGACGACGCCTACCGCATCAGACACCGCCTGTACGAACTCGAGGAAATGCTGCCCCGGTACTTCGCAAGGGCGGCGAAATCCACCATCGTGAACA
>DAINSB010000072.1:0-11030 GCA_036741535.1 Caproicibacter sp.
CGGCGCGGATGCCGAGGCGGTGCGCGATGGGGGCGTAGACCTCCATGTTCTCGAGCGCCTTGTCCCGCTGCTTCTGCGGGGGCATGAACTCGATGGTCCGCATGTTGTGCAGCCGGTCGGCGAGCTTGATGATGATGACCCGGATATCCTCGCTCATCGCGATGAGCATTTTGCGCAGGTTCTCCGCCTGCTGCACCTCGCGCGAGGAATACGGGATGCGGCCGAGCTTGGTCACGCCGTCGATCAGGTTGGCGGTCTCGGCGCCAAACTCCTTGCGGAGCTGTTCGAGGGCCACGGGCGTGTCTTCCACAACGTCGTGCAGCAGGCCGGCGACGACCGACTCCGAATCCATGCCGAGCTCCACGAGGATGCACGCGACGGCCACCGGATGGGAAATATACGGCGCCCCCGAAAGACGCTTCTGGTCCTTGTGGGAAGCCTCCGCCAGCTTGTAGGCGCGCTCGATCATGCCGATGTCGTACTCGTGCTCGCTCGACTTCATCAGCGCAAGAAGGTCGTCAAAGGTTTTCAGAGGCCACGCCATTGTTTCTCACCGGCTTTGATAAAAGATTGAAGCGCAAAAAGGATGGAGGAATCCCGCAGGCGGACTTTCCCCGCGGCGGGGACGATCCGCATGGAGCAATTCCCGGCGGATTTATGTAGCTCGATCAGCCGGCGCTCGGCAAAGACGTCGAGCGAAACCAGCAGCTTCGGCAGCGTAATTTTTCCGCCCGGAATGCGCGGCAGGAAGTTTTCCGGCCTCCCGCTGTAGCCGCCCGAGGACCGTACGGCGCGGTAGACGGCTTCAAAATCCTCCCGCGCCGGGAACAGGCGCTCCGCCTCTTCTTCGGCGAGAGGCTCGCCGCGCCGGAATTTCTCGTACAGCGCGCGCCCGGAAAGCAGCTCTTCCGTATCGGACCCGGTAAAGCGGAGTTCCCGCACGACGACGGTCAGCTCCGGCCTGCCGTTGAATTCTTTCTTCTCGAGGACCACCGCCGCATCCACCTCGTCGCCGATGCGGTAGCCGAACTCCTCCAGCGTCGTGCCGAATCGCATGCACGTCACCGACGCGGAGCCCTTCCGCAGCGTGAGGCGCAGGTGCTTTCCGCCGCCCACGGGCGTGATGTCGGCCAGGGCCATGTGCGCAAGACCGAACACCGGCCGCGGATTTCCGGTGCCGAACGGCTCGAGGCGGCTGACCCAGTCGGGGATGTCGGCCGAGAGCTTCTCCGGCTTCAGGACGCAGTCGATGGAAAGCGCCGGGAACGGCATGGGCTTCGCGAGAGACGCGGCGTATCGGTTGATCGCCTCCCGGAACGGGCCGATGTTTTCCGTCTTGAGCGTCATGCCGGCCGCCATGGGGTGGCCGCCGAATTTCACCAGAAGCTCTCCGCACGCGCAGACGGCGTCGAACAGCGAAAACCCCTCGACGCTCCGCCCGGAGCCCTTGGCCGTATCGCCGGAAGAGGAGATGACGATGCAGGGTTTGCCGAATTTTTCCACCACGCGGGCGGCGACGATGCCGATCACGCCGCAGTGCCAGCCCTCGCCCGACACGACCAGCACGCGGTCCAGCAGCGACTTCGGGTTTTTGTCGAACCACACCGCGACCTCGCGACAGACATCGTCTTCCATCCGGCGGCGGGTCCCGTTTTCCGCGCAGATTTCCACCGCGAGGGCCCCCGCATCCTCGGGGGATTCCGCAGTCAGCAGGCGCACGGCGCGGTCCGCGGAACCCATCCGCCCCGTCGCGTTGATGCGCGGGACGATGGTGAACGCGACGTTTTCCGCGGTCAGGCGGCGGCTCTCCATGCCGGACTGCTCGACGAGCGCCTGGATGCCAGGCCGGTCGGAGCGGGCCATCAGCGCGAGGCCGGCGCGCACGAGCGTCCGGTTCTCGCCCGTGAGGGGCACCACGTCCCCGATCGTCCCGATCGCGGCGAGGTCCGCGTAATTTTCGAGCAAAGCTTGCGCGTCGCCGTCCGGCCCCTCGAGCGCGGCGATCAGCTGGAAGGCCACGCCCGCCCCGGAAAAATCGCGGAACGGGCAGCGGCAGCCGTCCCGCCAGGCATCCACCACGGCGTAGGCCGGCGGCAGAGTCGCACCGGGCCGGTGGTGGTCCGTGACGACGATGTCGATGCCGAGCACCGAGGCGTGCTCCACCTCTTCTACGGAGGAAATCCCGTTGTCCACCGTTACGATCAGGCGAACGCCCTGCCCGTTCAGGCGATCCACGGCGGAAAAGCTGAGGCCGTAGCCTTCGCTCTCCCGGTCCGGGATATAGTAGACCACGTCGCCTCCACAGGATTCCAGATAGGAATACAGCATGGCCGTCGCGGTAACTCCGTCGGCGTCATAGTCGCCGAACACGGCGATTTTTTCAAACCCGTCCAGCGCGCGGTTGATGCGGCCGACGGCCTTTTCCATATCCGGAAGCAGAAGCGGGTCGGAGAGGGCCGGGCCGCCGCCGAGGAGTTCCTGCGCCCTCTGCGCGTCGCCCGCCCCGCGGATTTGAAGCAGGACTGCGAGCAGCGGAGGGATACCAAGTTCCACCGCCAGCCGGAGCGCCGCCTGCCGGTCATACGGTAGAACATTCCACTTTTTGATACTCAATCTGCCCACCTGCCCCATAATTTTTAATTGTATCATCACGGGGCAAGATATTCAATACGGATCGTGCGGAAACAAGTCCGAAAAAGTCGGAAAGGAAACTTTCGTATGATAAAAAACAGGAACGGGCGTGCATCCGCTCGTTCCTGTCCCCGTTTTTCAAAAATTCCCGTTCAGCTCTGGCTCTGCGCGCTCTGGAATTTCTGCTTCGCCTGCTGAATCTTCTGCTGTTCCGCGTTGGACGTCTGATACCATCCACGCTGCTTCATGGTATCGAACACGTCCGCCTGAATCTGATGCTCCTCCTGCAGGAGTTTCATGAATTCGTCGCGCGTATTCGCGGAAGCGCATTCGTTCGTGAACGTATTGTACGTGTCGGTGATGAATTTCTGGGACGAAAGAACGTCGTACATCATATCTTTTTCAGTGATGGAATTCCCCGGCTGGTTTCCGCTGATCTGGGAAAGATTCATTTTTGCACTTCCTTTCAGTTTAAAAGATTCATGAGTTGATTGTAATGGCACTGATGTTTTTGCGCGATGGCGTCGCATTTCTGCTTCAGTTCCTGGTCGTTGCACATCTGGGAATAGGCCTTCATTTTGCAGATCAGCGTCTGCTCGCTTGACAGCTCATCCTCGATGGCGGAAAGCTCTTTTGTCGTAAGCGGCATTTTGGCAACACTCCCTTTCTTTTGGTAAGATTATATTTTTAGTATCCTACACGCGGCCGGAAATATACATGCTACATGTCACAAAGCGACCTATGTAGCCTGCCGCATGGCTTCCCTTCCCGTAACGAGGCCAAAGCTGACGGAAAGCGCCTGGTCGACAAGCGACATGGCTCTTTCGTCGAGGCTGCCCATGCGCTCCTTGAGCCTGTGCTTGTCGATGGTGCGCACCTGCTCGAGCAGAACGATGGAATCTTTTGCAAGGCCGGTCGTGCCCGCATCCAGCATGATATGCGTCGGCAGATTGGCCTTCGAGCGTTGGCTCGTAATGGCGGCTGCAATCACCGTCGGGCTGAACCGGTTCCCGACGTCGTTCTGGACGATCAGAACCGGCCGGATGCCCCCCTGTTCCGATCCCACGACCGGGCTGAGATCGGCATAATAAATATCGCCCCTCCGGACAATCATGTTTTCACGCTCCGAATCTTCTGTTAGATTAAAATGGATTTGCGTTCTTATCTTTGACATTCTTTTGCGGATTTATGCAATGCAGGCATATATCCTATAATATTATTGGTCCGCCGGGGTTGACATAAAAAAAGCCCCGCTCACACGCGGGGGTTCTGCCAATACCGCCGGCGGGGGGGCCGTCGGATCATTTTCAATTCTGAAACATTCCGCTATTCCGAAGGGAAGCGGCCGGCAGCGGCCTTTCTTTTCTCCTCCGCGAACAGCTTTTGCAGAAAATCCAGTTGGACCGGCATGGCATCCATGCTGTTGAAGATGCGGTGGGACAGGTGCATGCCCGTGAGCAGCAACGCCATGGGATAGAGGACGTTTTCCGGAATGTCCGTCTCGGCGGAAAGCCGGGAGGCCGTCTCGCGCAGGATCCCCAGCTGGTTCTGCAGAAGCGAAACCGGGGCCTCCGAAAAAAAAAGCAGCCCTCCCGGGCAGGAAAACCTGCCGGAAAAGGCTGCCGTGAATCCCCGTCCCGCCGAAAATCAGCGGGAACCCGACCGGAACGTAGAGCACTCCGTCTTGATCTGGCCGCCGTTCACAGGAGTGGTGCTGATGTCCACGTGGTTGGCGCTGCAGGCCATCTGCTGGTTGTAGACGCAGTTCGCCGCCTCGCAATGAATATCCAGCGTGGGATTCGGCGACTCGTGATCCACCGAATTCGTCGCCGCGCCGCCGTCCTTCCTGTCGATAAAGTTTGCGCAGAACGTCTGTT
The DNA here is from genome assembly GCA_036741535.1 of Caproicibacter sp. Taxonomy (GTDB): domain Bacteria; phylum Bacillota; class Clostridia; order Oscillospirales; family Acutalibacteraceae; genus Thermocaproicibacter. Next base: position 4,509 of record DAINSB010000072.1, read on the forward strand.
TGGAGTTCGAGGAATCCGGGCCGCTGACCATGATGTCCGGCCGGCAGCACAGGGATTCCCGGTTGTTGGCACAGCCCGCGACTGTGCAATGCAAATCCGTCATCTTCAAGGCACCCTTTCAAATAAAATCGGTCTTTGTTCCGACACGCACCGGAAAAAGACGGATTTATTTTGTGCCAAGACGGCGGGATTATTCAAAATTGTGGAATACGTGTTTCCGCAGCGGATACCCGATGCCGTAGGCGGCGGCCCCGCCGATCACCGCCTCCGGAATCCCGTTCGTCAGCACGGTAAGGCCGATCAGCCCGAGAAGCGCGCCGATGTCACGGCCGAGCGCGGCGGCATAGCTCCTGCCGAAAAAGACATAGATCCCGCCCAGGACGAGCACGGTGTTCGTCAGGCTGCCGAGGACGCCGCTGACGGAATACGCCAGACCGTTCCGCCAGTGAAGGCGCGTGAACAGGGAAAGGCATCCGGCGGTCACGGCGCCGACCAAGATCCTGGGGACAAAGCAAACGACCAGGCTCCAGAAATTCCCTTTGAACGGGCCCAGAGAATAAACCGGCGTGAAAACGAACGCCGTCAACGGGTTCGGCGGGAAAAAGGTCCACACGATAAAACTGAACAGCCCGGCAAAGGCGCCCATGGCCATGCCGGTCCCGGCGCCGAGCACCACCGCGGCAATGATGACCGGCACCATGCCGAGGGTCGCGACGAGCGGCCCGATCGGGATCGACCCGAGCGGCGTGAAGCAGACGATCGCCTCAATGGCCAGCAACAGCGCGAACTGCGCCAGGCGAAGCGTTTTTTTGCTGATGGAAGCTCTCATGACACGCTCTCCCCACTCTGGCCGTCGCGGGCGCGGACGGTCTTCGCGATCAGTTCGGCCGTGGCGTCGATGCCGTAATCGGAAGAGTCGACCGAAAGGGAATAATGGTCCGGCTCGCCCCATTTTTTGTCGGTGCAGTAGCCGTAATAGTCTGACCGCTGCCGATCCGTTACGATCATCTGCTCGGCGGCATTTTGCACCGGAACGCCGTAATTTCTGATGATTCTGTCCATACGGGAAAATTCGTCCGCGCTGACAAAGACGCTGAACACCTCCGCCGTGCCGCGGAGAAGCTCGTCCGCGCACCGGCCCACAATGACGCAGGGGCCCTTCTGACAGGTCTGCTCGAGGATCTGCTTTTGCAGCAGAAAAACATCCCGACTGACCCGCCTCCCCTTCCAGACGGGATTGCCGCCGTCAAACAGGTAATCCGTCATCAGAATGGAATACAGCTCGTCGCCCCGCGCCTTTTCCGGCGCATTTTCAAAGGCGGATATATCCGCCCCGCTGTCCCGGGCAATTTCGGCGATCGTCTTTCTGTCGTAAAAGGGGACGGAAAATTCTTCCGCCAGTTTCCGCCCGATCTCCAGGCCGCCGCTCCCGAACTGCCGCGCAATGGTAATGACACGCTTTGTCTCCATCAAACCACCTCATATCCTAAGATCATGCGTTTTTCTCCGCCCGGCGCGGGCCGTCGCGGCCTTCGCCGGATACGGAAAGTACGGCGGTATTATAACACATCGGGTCGCAAAAAGAAACCGTCGACCGCGATTTTCGGAAATTTAACCGCGACCCGTTTTGACGGAAACCGCTTGACAAAATTCGCATCGGCGCATATAATAATAGCAAATATTCAAAAACCGGCGAGTAAGAGCAGTAATCCGGACCCGACAGAAAGAAAGAGAGCCGCAGGCGGTGCGATTGCGGCGGACTGTCCCGGACGAATGGACTTACGAGGGCGGGGCGAAAGGCGGAAACGCCGATTAGCCTGCGACGGGAGCTCCACCCGTTACCAAGGGAGCGCGCATCTGTAGTGCGCGGAACGAGCGGGCGTTTTCGCCAATGTGGGTGGTACCGCAGGAAAAAGTTATTTTCTCCTGTCCCTGATTCGATCGGGGGCAGGAGTTTTTTATTTTCAAAGGAGGGTATTCTCTATGAAAACCTTATTTCACACCGTGAAACTGCTGACCGCGTCCGTTCTGGCTGCGGCGGTCGCCTGCACGGCTTCGTCGTGCGCTTCCGGGACCGGCTCGTCGGAGCAGCCGGCGTCGTCCGCCGCCGGGAAAAAGGTCAGCATCGGCGTCATCCAGTATGCCACGCATCCTTCGCTGGACAACTGCTACACCGGTTTTAAGGAGGGGCTGAAGGAAAGCGGCTTTGAAGAGGGGAAAAACCTGACCGTCGATTTTCAGAACGCGCAGGCGGACAACGGCAATTCCGACCTGATGGCGAAAAATATGGTGTCCAAAAAATACGACATGATCATGGCGATCGCCACGCCGGCCGCCATGTCCGCCTACAGCGCCGCGAAGGATACGAATATCCCGGTCGTGTTCACCGCGATCTCCGACCCCGTGGCGGCGCAGCTCGTGCAGTCGCTCGACAAGCCGGGCGGCAACTGCACCGGCTCTTCGGACGTTCTGCCGCTCGAGGCGCAGCTCAAGATGATCCGCAGCCTCCTGCCGAAAGCAAAAAAGATCGGCGTCCTTTACACCACGAGCGAGGTAAACTCCGTCTCCAACCTCAAGCGGTTCAAAGAGCTCGCGCCGAAATACGGCTTTGAGATCGTCGACGTGGGCATCACCAATTCCTCCGAGGTTGCTTCAGGGGCCGCCTCGCTCGTGGCAAAGGGCGTGGACTGCGTAAACAATTTTACCGACAACAATGTGGTCAACAACCTCTCAACGCTCCTGCAGGCGACGAACGGCGCAAAGATTCCCGTGTTCGGCTCCGAGATTGAGCAGGTCAAAAACGGGTGCCTTGCGTCCGTGAGCATCGACTTCGTCGCGCTCGGAAAAGAGACGGGCAAAATGGCCGCGAAGATCCTCAAAGGAGAAGCGAAGCCGGCGGATCTCCCGGTCTATGTGGTGACGGACGGCAAACCGGTCTACAACAAGGCAGCAATGGAACAGTTCGGCCTCACCCTCCCCTCCGCGTATGCGGGCGCGGAAGCCGTCGCTTCTTCAAAATAACAGAAAGCGGGTATATCTCCCTATGGATATTTTTCTGGGGCTTCTTTCCAATGTGTTTGAGGAGGGGTTCCTCTACGCGATCATGGCGGTCGGGGTCTATTTCACCTACCAGGTGTTGAACTTTCCCGACCTTTCCGTCGACGGGACCTTTCCCCTCGGCGCCTGCGTGACCGGCGCGCTGATCGCGGGCGGAGTGAACCCGTGGCTCGCGTGCCTGATCTCCTTTCTGTGCGGGGCCGCCGCGGGCAGCGCGACGGGCCTGCTGCACGTGCGGCTGCACATCACGGACCTGCTCTCCGGCATCATCGTCATGCTGGCGCTCACCAGCGTCAACCTGGTCGTGACGGGCGGCTCTTCGATGATCGCCTACTACAACAAACCCACCGTATTCACGTCTGGCCCGGCGGCACTGATCCCGAAACTGGCGAACGGGTGGCGCACCGTGCTCGTCGCGCTGGTGTGCTGCGCCGTGGTCAAACTGCTGGCGGACCTGTACCTGAAAACAAAATCCGGCCTTTTGCTGCGCGCCGCGGGCGACAATCCGCAGTATGTGATCTCCCTCGGGCGCGACCCGGGGAACATGAAGATCCTCGGCCTGATGATCGGCAACGGCTGCACGGCGCTCGCGGGCTCCATCCTGAGCCAGGAATCCGGGTCGGCCAATATCTGGAGCGGCACGGGCATGGTGGTCATGGGCCTCGCCTCGGTGATCATCGGCACCAGCCTGTTCGGCAGGGTGAAACTCATCAAGCCCACGCTGGCCGTGATCCTCGGGACGATCATCTACAAGGCGTGCCTCGTCGTCGCCATGCAGCTCGGCCTGCCCACCAATTATCTCAAGCTCCTGATGGCCGTCCTGTTCACCGTGGCACTCGTTGCCAACAATCTGGCGCCGTCCGCCGGGAGGAGGAAAAAACAGAATGTCAATCCCACGCAGATCTGACCGTCCCGGCGGGCCTCTCGTCGAGCTTCGGCACATCGACAAAATCTTCAACCCCGGCACGGTGAGCGAGATCCCCCTGTTCCGCGACTTCAATCTCTCCCTGCGGGAGGGGGAGTTCGCCTCCGTTGTGGGCAGCAACGGCTCCGGGAAAACGACCGTTCTGAACATCCTCTGCGGCAGCGTAAAGCCGGACTCCGGCGAGGTCCTGTTCGACGGCAGGGAGATCGGCCCCCTGCCCGAGTACAGGCGCTCGGCTTTCCTCGGCCGCGTCTTTCAGGACCCGGCCCTCGGCACCTGCCCGCAGCTGACCATCCTGCAAAACCTGGCGCTCGCCGACAACAAAGGGCATCCGTTCAGCCTGAGGCGAAGCATCCCGAAAAAACGGATCGACTTTTTCCGCTCTCAGCTCGAGCTGCTGAAGCTCGGCCTTGAAAACAAGCTCGACCTGCCCGTCGCGAATCTTTCGGGCGGGCAGAGGCAGGCCCTCGCCCTGCTGATCTGCACCATGGCGCCGATCCGCCTGCTGATCCTGGACGAGCACACGGCGGCGCTCGACCCCAAGTCCGGCGAAAACGTCATGGAGCTGACGGAACGTTTCATCAGGGAAAAGCATCTGACCACTCTGATGGTCACGCACAACCTGAAATACGCCGTGAATTACGGCAGCCGCCTGGTGATGATGCACCGCGGGCAGATCATCCTCGATAAATCTGGGGACGAAAAGGCCGCCCTCGGGATCCGCGACCTGACCGACAAATTCGACGAGATCAGCATCGAGGACGGCAACTAGCGGCGTGCCGCCGCGGCCAATGCCGGGCAGGCTGAGCCTGCGTGCAAGTTTACACATAGCCCATCGAGTGCAATCCCGATGCAAGGCGGAAGAAGCAGCGTTGCTGAAAACCATAGTTGTGGTCCGCCGTAGGCGCGGAGGGCACTTTGCGCCCCCGGACAGAAAGAGGCCGCTCCCGCGGACAGAACATTACGGGAGCGGCCTTTGACACTCGCGCCAGCCGCAGCTCTGAACTTTAATCGGGCTGAACGGCGCGGCTTGGCCGCGCGGACACCGCGCCGCCGCCGATGTCGTGGCGGAAGAAGGCGCCCTTGAAATGGATCTTCCCGACCGCGGCGTAGGCTTTCGCCAACGCCTCCGGAAGGTCCTTCCCCAGCGCGGTCACGCCGAGGACGCGCCCGCCGTTCGTGTAGAACCTGCCCTGCCGGAACAGCGTGCCGGCGTGGTAGACAGTCGCGCCCTGCACCTGCCCGTTCCCGTCGAGGCCGGTGATCTCCATCCCCTTTTCGTAATGGGACGGGTATCCTCCGGAAGCCATCACCACGCAGGCACAGGCGCCATCGCTCCACTCGATCGGCTGGTCTTCCAGCGTGCCGTCCACGACCGCCTCGAGGATGTCCACAAAATCCGTCTTGAGGCGCGGCAGGACAACCTGCGCCTCCGGGTCCCCGAAGCGGGAGTTGTACTCAATCACCTTCGGCCCGTCCGGCGTGAGCATCAGCCCGAAGTACAGGCAGCCCTTGAACGGCCGCCCCTCCCGGTTCATGGCGCGCAGGGTCGGAAGAAAAATGGTGTCCATGCACAACTGCGCGACTTCCTGCGTATAATAGGGGTTTGGGCTGATGGTGCCCATGCCCCCGGTGTTGAGGCCCCTGTCGCCGTCGAGCGCGCGCTTGTGGTCCTTGGAAGAAACCATGGGGCGCACGCATTTCCCGTCCGTGAACGCGAGGACGGAAACCTCCGGGCCGGTCAGGAATTCCTCGACGACCACCCGGTTGCCGGAGTCGCCGAAAGCCCTGTCCCGCATGATGGTCGTGAGCGCCGCCTTCGCGTCGCCCTCGTCCTGCGCGAGGATGACGCCCTTGCCCAGCGCCAGCCCGTCCGCCTTGATCACGGCGGGATAGGTTCCGCGCGACCGGATAAAGCGCAGCGCTTTGTCCGGGTCGTCGAACACCTCGTATCCGGCGGTCGGGATATGGTATTTCTTCATGAGATTTTTGGAAAAGACCTTGCTGCTCTCGATCTGCGCGGCCTTCGCGGTCGGGCCGAACGCGCGGATGCCCGCCTTCTGCAGCTCGTCGACCATCCCGTTTGCGAGCGGGTCGTCCGGCGCGACGAAGACGAGATCGACCGCCTTTTCTTTCGCAAAAGCCACGACGCCGGGGATGTCCGTCGGGGGGATGGCGACGCATTCCGCGTCTTTCGAGATTCCTCCGTTGCCGGGCGCGCAGTAGAGTTTCGCGACCCGCGGGCTCTTTTTCAGCTTGCACACGATCGCATGTTCGCGGCCCCCGCCGCCGATCACCAGAATATCCATTTTCCCTCTTCCTCGTAAGACCTTGGGACTCCGCCCCAAACCCCGCAAACTTTTACGTTTTTGGATTCGGGGATTCTGCGGGAGCAGTATCTTGAACTTTCCGGGCGAAGTCAGGCCTTTGATTTGCACCGGGCCACATGCCCGGCATTGGCCGCGCGGACACCGCGCATCAATGGTGGAACAGGCGCAGGCCCGTGAAAGCCATGGCGATGCCGTATTTGTCACACGTTT
>DAINSB010000073.1:0-8296 GCA_036741535.1 Caproicibacter sp.
TATCCTTGTTTTGAAACGACCGCCGGATATAAAGGATTGGAAGCAAAGAGTATTTCGGCGGATGATGTCACTTGGGCGATACTCCCTTATGTGCCGTATCAATACGGAAACTAAAAATTCAATTTATTACATATACTTAAATTCGATTATAAACTCGGTAAAAATCCGTGCCCAAAGCTTGAATATATGGGTTTTGACGCGGAATTTTTCATTAGTTATCGAATTTTAGTATTATATAGTTAAAAAGTGTAAAAACAACGAGGTGCGTTATGTCGGAAATTTATCTTGCGGGCGGTTGTTTTTGGGGGACGGAGAAATACCTTGCGTCGGTCAGGGGCGTGTTGTCCACGCAAACCGGCTATGCGAACGGGAAAACGGAAAACCCGACCTATGAGGATGTGTGCCGCCGAAACACGGGTCACGCGGAAACGGTGCGCGTGGTCTATGATTCTGAAATTGTTCCACTGACATTTTTACTTGAGTTATACTATGACTCTATTGATGGGCAACGTGCACGACCCGGAGAAGGAAGTCACCTGCGGCCGCGGCAACCTGAGCTTCACCTCGGTCAATCTGCCGCGCATCGGCATCGAGGCGAAGGGCGACATCAAAAAATTCTATGCGCTGCTCGACGACCGCATCGACCTCATCATCCGCCAGTTGCTGCACCGGTTCAAGATCCAGTGCGAGAAAAAAGTCTACAACTACCCGTTCCTGATGGGCCAGGGCGTCTGGCTCGGCAGCGAAAAGCTCGGCTGGACCGACAGCGTGGAAGAGGTCCTGAAGCACGGCACGCTGAGCCTCGGGTTCATCGGCCTTGCGGAGACGCTGAAGGCCCTGACCGGGAAGCACCACGGCGAAAGCGAAGAGAGCCAGAAGCTCGGCCTCGAGATCGTCGGCCATATGCGGAAGCGCATGGACGACGAATCGGAAAAGACCGGCCTCAACTTCACGCTGCTGGCGACGCCCGCCGAGGGCCTCTCAGGGCGCTTCGTGAAGATCGACCGGCAGAAATACGGCTCCATCCCCGGCGTCACCGACCGCGAGTACTACACCAACTCGTTCCACATCCCGGTGTATTTCCCCATCTCCGCGTTCCGGAAGATCAGGCTGGAGGCGCCGTACCACGCGCTGACCAACGCGGGCCACATCAGCTACGTCGAGCTGGACGGCGACACCACGAAGAACCTCGAGGCGTTTGAAGCCGTCATCCGCTGCATGAAAGAGAGCGGCGTCGGCTACGGTGCGGTCAACCATCCGGTGGACCGCGACCCCGTGTGCGGCTACAACGGCATCATCGACAACGAGTGCCCCAAATGCCACCGCAGAGAGGAGGAGGGCGGCCCGAAGTTCGAACGCATCCGCCGCATCACCGGCTACCTGGTCGGCACCCTCGACCGCTGGAACGACGCGAAACGCGCGGAGGAGCGGGACCGCGTGAAGCATGGAGTATGAACTGAGGATCAGCGGCATCGAACCGGAATCCATCGTGGACGGCGAGGGCTTCCGCTACGTGGTCTTCACGCAGGGCTGCCCGCACAACTGCCCCGGCTGCCACAACCCGGAGACCCACCCTTTTACGGGCGGCAAAATGGCCGATGTCCGCGATATTTTTAAAGAGATCTGCGAAAACCCGTTGCTGCGGGGCGTGACGTTCAGCGGCGGGGAGCCGTTCTGCCAACCCGCCCCCCTGGCGGAGCTCGGGCGCATGGCGCACGGGCGCGGCATGGATGTGACGACGTTCACGGGCTACCTTTACGAAGAGCTTCTGAAAAAGCGCGACCCCGCCGTGGACGCCTTGCTCGGGCAGACGGATACGCTGATCGACGGGCCGTTCGTCCTCGCGGAGCGCGACCTGTCGCTGCGCTTCCGGGGCAGCCGCAACCAGCGGATGATCGACATGAACGCGACCCGCCGCGAGGGGAAAGTCGTTCTCGCCCCGGGCGGCGTGTCGCCGTAGGCGAGAAAGGCGCTGTGCGCCAGCCAGCCTGTCGTTTTTTGTTGTAAAACGGCGCCGGACGTGGTAATATAAAAATACGCTTGGTAACTATTACCGTTCCAGGGGGCGGGTGCTTTGCACGTCAAACGATTGGTCCTCCCAAAGGTGAAAGTCCGGATGTTCGGCGATTTTTCCATTTCGATCAACGGCAAAAAGATTTCCAATTTCAAGGGGAATACAAAGCGCGTTTGGCTGCTGGTGCAGTATCTTCTCGTACACCGCCACGAGGCCGTTTCCATCGACACGCTGGTCTTGGACCTGTGGAACGGCAATCTGTGCGGGAACCCGAAAAATGCGCTGAAGAACCTTGTTTACAGGGCCAGAAACCTTCTCAAAGAGCTTTCCGGAAACAGCAGATTTCAGTTCATCGAATTTGCCGACGACACATACCGGTGGAACAATCAGTACGAGTGCGAGATCGACAGCGAGCGGTTCCTTGCGCTTTTCAACCGGGGCGAAACCCTGCACGGCAGCGCGGAACAGCGCGCGGGGTATTATCGGGATGCCCTGAAGCTGTACGCGGGGCCTTTTCTGGAGAAATCCTCCTACGACGAATGGGTCCTGCAGAAAGCCGGCGAATACGCGGAAATCTACAAAAAATGCGTGGAGAACCTGTGCGTCATCCTGTTCTCCCTGCAGCGGTACAAAGAGGCGGACGCGGTCTGCCAGACCGCCCTGCAGCGCCAGCCGTACGAGGTGCTGTACTACCGCCTGCTGCTGCAGGCCTGCGTGGGGGACGGCAGGCGCAGCGAGGCGCTGTCGCATTACCTGCATGCGAAGGAGCTGTTCGCGCGCAAATTCCACGTCGATATTTCGTCCGCGCTGCAGCCGCTCTACCGGCAACTGGTCAACAGCGGCGGATGCATGCCGACGAATCTGGAGGCGATCAAGTCCGACCTGCGGGAACAGCGCAGGGAGCCCGGCGCGTTCTTCTGCGACTACGACCTTTTCCGCACGGTTTACTGGATGCAGATGCGCGCGTCGCAGCGGACGGGCAGCCGGGCGTTCCTCGCCCTGTTTTCCCTCAAGTCCACGGGCGAGGTTCCGGTCGACGCGATGTACCATGCGGCGGAAAAGCTGCGGCAGGCGGTCGTCACCACGCTGCGGGCCGCGGATGTGGTCACGTCTTACAGCTCCGCCCAGTTTCTCGCGCTGCTGCCCTCCGTCTCCTATGAAGACGCGGCGGTCGCGGTCGAGCGCATCGAGAAAAATTTCCGCTGCAACTGCGGCGTCGAGATGAAAGCGGAGCTTTCGCCGATCGACTGAGCGGCGTGCCGCCGCCGTCAAGCCCCGCCGGGAAATATGGCGGGAGAAAATAGTTTTTTCTCCGTGTCTTAACGGCAATGAAGACTTCTTGGGTTTCTCGATCGCACAGAGGCAAACGACGGGTGCCGGGGGATGCAAGGGGGAGCGTTTAGGTGCCCCTCTCTACGGGAGTTTAAAGCTCCCCCTTGCTCGGACTTTGGGCGCAAAGTGCCGTTCGCGCCTACGGCGAACCACAACTTATGGCTTTCGGCAAGGCGGCTTCTTACTCTTTGCCCCCGGTCCGCACTCGATTGGCTGTGCGTAAACTTGCGTGCAGGCTCAGCCTGCCCGAAAGTATGGGCCCGGCCGGCCTGAGACCAAAGCCCCCGGCGCCCGGGGCGCCTCATGACAAAAAAAGTGTACCCTGTGCGAAGGGTACGCTCATTTTTTGCTTTGCGCGGACGCCGCGCGGCCTATTTCTTTCGGGTGAACGAATTTTTGTCCAGATACAAAGTGTTTCCGTCGACCCGGAACGTGTACGTGTTCACAATGTCCTTGACTAGGACGCGGTAGCGGATGGTGATCTTGTCGCCGTCCGTCGTGTAGGTGCCGTCGAAGGAGCCTTTCAGCGGCCCGACTTTGAGCGCCGAGATCTTCATTTTGCCGCCGGGCTGGAACTGATATTCCGTCAGGCCGTAGCTGTCCCTCCATGTGCCGACCAGCGCGTCGGCGGGGGCCGGCTTGGCCCGCTTGCATCCGGCCGCCGGAAGAAGCAGAAGCAGCGTCAGCATCAGCGCCAGGATCTTTTTCAGCATGGATTTATTCCTCCCCCGCGTGGCAAGCCAATTTTAGCACTTTTCCCCGGCGGGGGCAAGTCATTTTTTGTTGGAACGGGAAAAGCGCAGGCTCACGACGCGCTCCGGCAGGCCGGACAGACAGGCGATCTGCTGCAGCGACAGCGGGTCGTAGTTTTGGACCCATTCGTCGAGGTGCGGGTCGATCAGCAGGCAGGCGGCGAACAGGTCCGCCTGCCGCTCGTACCGGGGCAGGCACAGGTCCGTCTGGTCTGAGATGAGCTGCGCGTTCATGCCGCCGTGCAGCAGGAGATGCCCCAGTTCGTGCGCGCAGCAGTACCTGCTCTCCGGCTCGCCGAGGCCGCCGGAGAGCAGGATGACGGGATCCCCCGTTTCGGTCCGGAAGCACAGCGCGCGGGTCGAATCGGGCAGTTCCGGCCTCTGCACGAGGATGTCGAGGCAGTCGCAGAGCTCGAACGGTGAAGAGGTCCCGTAACGGCGGGTCAGGCGGTGTGCGAGGTCCGCAATATGATTCACGTCGGGGTCACCCCGGTCTACTTTTTCTGCGAAGAGATGGCGGCCGCCACGCGGATGGCGTTGACCAGCTTTTCCCGGTCGGCCGCCGTCATGGGCGCCCCGTGGAACATCAGGCCGGACTGGCGTTCCAGCGTGCGCGCGAAGCTGTCGATCACGTCGCCGACCTCCTGGGGCGATTCGACCCCCAGCAGCTCGTCCGTGCTGCACTGGAGCGCGTCGGCCAGCCGTGTCAGCGTCTGCGCGTCGGGCTCGCGCCGGCCCTGTTCGTACATCCCCACCGCCGAGGGTGAAACGCCGAGCCTGCGGGCGAGCTGAGCCTGCGTCAGACCGCGTTCCAGCCGGAGCTGCTTCATCTTGTCTTTCAGCATCGTCATCGCCTGCCTTTGTGCGACCATTATATCACACAAATTGTGTTGGTACAATGGTTTCTTTTTATGTTCCGGAGCAGAGTCCGATTTTTGACACTCAGGTACCGGATCCCCTTGTTTCCGGGAAAATCATGTGCTATGATAAAAAAACCGGAGCCGGAAACGGAGAAAAAGAAGATATATTTTGCCTGTTTACTACACGATATGTGTAGTAAAGAAGGAGGACGAACAAGGTGGATTATCGAAAGTGGGGGCGGGAATACCTGCAGGAGGCCGCCATGCTGAAACGGCACCTCGCACCTCTTCGGCAGGAGCTGAAGCGCGTCTCGGGCCGGGACGCCGTCCTGCTGTACCGGCGGGTCGCCATGCTGAACGAGATGTACCTGGAATGCCTGCATACCGGCAGGGAGCTTGCGGAAAGGGGGGAGAGAAATGAAGCGCGGAACCGATCTGAGCCTTGAGCTGTTCGGCGACCGCCTGCCTCTGGCCGCCCGGTCGGGCGACGACGGCGGCGAGCATCGGCGCATGCTCCGCGTCCTGCGGGAGGCCGAGCGCGGGGAGCTGACCGAGCGCCAGCGCGAGTGCGTCCGCCTGCGTTACGGTGAGGGGAAGAGCGTCGGCGAAGTGGCGGAGTGCCTGGGCGTCACGGCGCCGACCGTCTCCAAGCATCTAAAAAAAGCCCGGGCGCGTCTTGCGAAGGTGCTGGGCTATTATTTCCCGAGAGTCCGGCCGTGAGCGGTCCGTCCGGGCGCGCCGCGGAAAACGCGCCCGGATGCCCCGTACGGGCCTGCATCGGGAAAATTCGCAAAATTATGACACAAAAACAATTTTATGTTTAAAATAACTATCTATCATTTCGACATTTCCCGGCAGATTCTTCAAAGATTGCATTTGCTCTTGAAACCTTGCCTCAACCATGCTAAACTACAATATCATTGGATCAATTTTTATGCCATCTTTATGCCGTTTTGCCGCCCGGCGGATTTTCCGCCGGAGGAAAGGTCCGTTTGCGGGAAAGCGGCAATTTGTCGCGCCCCCTTCGAAGGGGACGGAAGGGCTTCCGGGGCCGCCGTGAATCGGAACGCCTGGAAAGGATTTGCTTTTCCGGAGATACTTAACCCGAGAGTGGGCGGGCAGCCGTGCCTGCCGCCGCACGTGGGAGGGGGTCTGCCTTCTTTATGTGAATAATGTGAATATCTTTCCGGATTTTTCATCGTCGCGGCCGGCGGGAATGCCGGCTGCATCGGGTTTCCCGGGCGCGGCGGAACGCCGCGCACCGCTTCGGGCAGTCTTGAGAGGTGTTCTGTAAAAATGCGAAACAAACTGAAATCCATTCTGATCGGCAAGGCCATCAAGAGCGCGGACAGCGAATCGGAAAAGTTCTCTGTCTTCTGGGGCCTGCCCATCCTTTCGAGCGACGCCATCTCTTCCGTCGCCTACGCCTGCGAAGAGATTTTAATTGTGTTGTTGCCGGTGCTCGGCGCCGCCTCCTACGGGCCGCTGATGGGCATCGGCGGGGCCATCGTGCTGCTGCTGATGATCCTGGTCTTTTCGTACCGGCAGACCATCGACTGCTACCCGAACGGCGGCGGCTCCTACAGCGTCGCGGGGGACAACCTCGGCAAGGTCCCCGGCCTCGTGGCCGCGGCCTCCCTTTCCATCGACTATGTTCTGACGGTCGCGGTCAGCACGTGCTCCGGCACCGCGGCCATCACGTCCGCTTTCCCGCAGCTGCTGCCGTACCACGTGGAGGTGACGCTGCTCCTCATTTTTCTGCTCACCATCGGGAACCTGCGGGGCGTCCGGGAATCCTCCCGGCTGTTCGGCACGCCGACTTATCTGTTCATCCTCTCCGTGCTGGCCATGATCGTGACGGGCCTCGTCAAAACGCTCGTGCTGCATCAGCAGCCTCCCGCTGCTATGGCGCCCCAGATGAGGGAACAGATGCAGGATGTTTCCGTCTTCCTGATCCTGAAGGCGTTTTCGTCCGGCTGTACGGCTCTGAGCGGCGTGGAGGCCGTGAGCAACGGCGTCCCGAATTTTCTGAAGCCCTCGCAGCCCCATGCCAAAAAAGTCCTGTCGCTGCTGGCGACGATGGTGTTCATCATTTTCCTCGGGGTCTGCCTGCTCGCGTCGATCTATAAGGTCACCTACGACCCGAACGTGACCGTTGTTGCCCAGATCGCCATGGGCGTGTTCGGCAACGGGAGTTTCATGTTCTACGTCATGCAGGTGACGACGGCGTTGATCCTGATCATGGCGGCCAACACGGCGTACGCCGGCCTGCCGCTGCTGCTCTCGCTCCTCGCGAAAGACGGCTTCGTCGCCCGCGCGTTTGCGAGCCGCGGGACCCGGCTCACGTTCTCGAACGGCATCATGCTCCTGTTTGTGGTCAGCTCCGTCCTGGTCATCATCTTCCGGGGCGAGACGCACCTGCTCATCCCGCTCTATTCCGTGGGTGTTTTCCTCTCGTTCACGCTGTCGCAGACCGGCATGTTCAAACGCTGGCGGACGCACAAGGGCTCCCACTGGAAGCACAAGGCGTTTGTCAACGGCTTCGGCGCCGTCGTGACGGCCGTCACCGCCGTGATCGTCGCGGCGAACAAGTTCCGCGACGGCGCGTGGATCGTCCTCGTCCTGATTCCGCTGCTCGTCCTTCTGATGCTGATGATCCGCAGACATTACAACAAGGTGCGCGACGACCTCGTCATCCCGGACGACGGCCGGGAGCTGATCGTCGACAAGCCGCTGAAGAACTACATCGTGCTGCCCATCCAGTCGGTGAACAAGTCGTTCGTCAAGGCGCTGAATTACGCCATTTCGCTGGGCGGGGTCATCGAGGTGTACCACGTCAGCACCGACCCGGCGAAGACCGACCGCCTCAGGCGGCAGTACGAGCAACTCAACGTGCAGTTCCCGCTGATTGTGGAGGAGGCGCCGTACCGGAACGTCAACGAGATGCTGCTCGACCATATCGACAGGCGCCAGCACGAGCTGAAAGCCCATCAGATGCTCACGGTCGTTCTGCCGCAGTTCATCATCACTAAGTGGTGGCACAACGCGCTTCACAATCAGACATCCCGTCGGCTGAAGTTCTCTCTGTGCCGAATGCGCAACGTCGCGGTCATCACCATCCCGTTCATCCTGAACGAGTGACGGACCTGTTAAATAAAAAAACGCCCGGGCGGAATTTTCCGTTCGGGCGTTTCATTTATTTGAAATTCCAGGTGTAGGCCGGGGAGACGGAGTTTTTCTGCGCCGCCGCGCCGGAGACCTGCTGGTTGCTCTGGCCCTTCGTCGCCGTTTCCGTGGCTGGGGAGACGGCGCTCCACGGTTTTGCGGCGGTCGCGCCG
>DAINSB010000073.1:8396-10991 GCA_036741535.1 Caproicibacter sp.
CGCCGTTTCCGTGGCTGGGGAGACGGCGCTCCACGGTTTTGCGGCGGTCGCGCCGGAGACCTGCTGGTTGCTCTGGCCCTTCGCCGCCGTTTCCGTGGCTGGGGAGACGGTGCTCCACGGTTTTGCGGCGGTCGCGCCGGAGACCTGCTGGTTGCCCTGGTTGCCCGCAGGGACGTTCATCGCGGGGGCGGCCATGTTCCACGGATTCGGCGCGGTCGCACCGGAGACCTGCTGGTTGCTCTGGCCTTTTGCGGCTGCGGCGGAGACCTGGGAATTGTTCGATGGATTGGATGCGCCGGCCGCGGAGACGTTCGAGGAGTTCGAGCCCCGGAAGCCTTTGTCGAAAGCCGGGTTGAACGCGTAGAAATTGCGGGAGTCCAGATTGTCCGTGATAATGCGCAGCCCTTCGCCGAAAAGCACAAAAGGTATACAGGAAAACACCTCCAGAGATGGCGGCAACCCCGGAAAGGGAGCCGTCTTTGGAGGTCTATATTTTCCAGTGAATATCCACATTCTCGCTGGTAGCGTAGATCACTTCAATCAGGCTGTTGGCGACCTTTCGCTTATCGTCCAGTGTGATTTTATCCCACTTACTCAGATAGTCATGAATCTGATTCAACCGGTTGTCGTCCGCCCGGTTCAGGGCATAGCCGGCAAGCTCATGCTCCAGCTTTTCCTGCTTTGCCGCCAGATCTTCAATGCGCCGGTTGATAAATGCCATAAGCGTTTCGTTTGCCAGCGCAACTTTGTCCATGAGAGACTCGATCTCCTGCCCGATCTTATTCAATTCGATCCGCAGTTCCGCTGCCTTCGGATTTTCCAGAACCGGCGCATCCTCCTTGACCAGTATCGGGAATTCCTCCAGCTTTTTCATCATCTCCTGATAAATCATGGCCTCAAACTCGTCGGCATAGATTGTCCCGGCCCCTTTACAAGCCTTAGAGTTCAATTTATGGCTGCAAAGCAGGTAGCGCGACCGGCGTGTATTGTATTTTTTGAATGTCAGAGCATAATGGCAGTTCCCGCATTTTATCAAACCCGCCAGCCATGTATTGACCGCCTTACGAGCGGGCTGAATCTGTTTGTTCTGCAAGCATTTAATGCGGCATTTTAGCCATATATCAGATGGGATAAATCCCTCGTGGGGCGCGAGAACGAGCCGGTTATCCTTTAACTCCGAGAGCTTACGGTTATTCGTGTCCCGCCCCTTGTAATAATAGCAGCCGTTCGTCCCGATGAAGTCTTCCTGTGGTGACTCAATAATCGTTCCCTGCTGCTGAAAAAACTCGTAAACGTCAAGATTTGCCTGGACGTAGATCGGATTTTTCAGATGGTCGGCGATTCTGGCCCGCTCCCACGGTTTCCCCCGGCAGGTGATCCCGTACTCTTGAAAATAGGAAATGATGTCCCCGTAGGATGTACTCGGATCGGAATACAAATGGTATATCAGCCGGATCTGATCAGCCTCTTTCTGATCCGGAATGTATGTTTTCGTCCTTTTCCCGTTGATGAAGCTTTCTTTCAGCCGAAACCCGTATGGGACGCGTCCGCCCATATAAAAGCCTTTTTCACTGCGGGAATAGTAAGCGTCAGTGACGCGCTGCTGGATGGTTTCGCGCTCCAACTGAGCGAAGACCATGCAGATATTCAGCATGGCGCGGCCCATGGGCGTGGACGTGTCGAACTTTTCCGTGGACGATACGAACTCAACCTGATACTTTGAGAATAGAACCATCATGTTAGCGAAATCCAAAATGGAACGGCTGATACGGTCAAGCCGGTAAACGATCACTTTGGAAATCTCGCCTTTTTTGATATCGACGACAAGCTCCTTGAAACGCGGGCGGTCTGTATTCTTTCCGCTATATCCCTTATCGATATATCTGCGGTATTCTGCGCCTCTAATCTCGTATTCGCAGGCTTCGATCTGACTGTCGGTGGAGATGCTGTCCTCTCGGTCGACGGATTGCCTTGCATAAACCGCGATCATCGTTTCATCTCTTTTCTTCATAAAAAAAGCAGAGCCTGCGGTCTGAAGCAGGATAACTCTGCGGCCCTGCTTTCTCAAGTCGTTTTTAACTTCATCGGTATTTTGAAAACACCCCGTAAAGCGTCCGGTTGATCCCTGCTTTCACTTTTTCCCTCTCCTGCGCCGTATACACAGGCGTCAGATTCCGGACGGTGACGATCTTACCCCTGCAGGAAACCCGATGAACTTCCTCCTGACACTTTCTTCCGTTTGTCATGGGAGCGTCAGCTCCTTCGCAAAAACCGTTTTACAAAATGTTTATGCGGGAGCGGATTGTCCGTATATCAGCGCGGCCTGACCATTTTGGCACAAAAAATATCCCCGGAGCGAAACACTCCGGGGATAAAATGTGCTGATATTTATTTCTATTCTGCCATCTGAAGAAGTTTCACCGCGCCCGGCGTTTTGTTCTGGACGGACAGGTGATCCTTCCGATAAAATCCGAGCGAGGCGCCGATCCTGTTCCCAGGCGTCCGCGTCTTTCGCCGGAGCGTCGCTCTGTCCGGATGTTTCGACAGCCGCCGCGAAGGATTCCTCGTTTGTGCAAATGGGATGCCGTCCATTTT
>DAINSB010000074.1:0-10970 GCA_036741535.1 Caproicibacter sp.
CCCTTTCAGGGTGGCGGCTCCGACTTTTGTGCAAGGCTGTTTTGCAACAGCCCCTATTCTGATGTGTGATGCAAAAATCAGTTTTCTTCTTTATCTTTGCCGGAGCCGATGCCGGCGATATTCTTGGCCAGCTCTTTCTTGCCCTGGATGTTGCCCTGACGGCCGATCATGATGCGCTGCGCCTGCGGCGACCCCGCGCCGTGCAGAGACTCGGTGCGGTAACCGACGGCCGCCGCGCCGAGGCATATGTTTTCCAGAAAACGCATCACGCGCTGGCGGTCCTCGGTGGAAACGCCCTCCCGGGCCGCAAAGTACTTGTTGCAGATGTCGCCGATGGACTCCCCGTTGTTGCCGACGACCGTGCCGGACTCAAAGTCCTTCTGGGAAGGCATCGTCACCATCAGGCCGCCCGCAATATCTTCGGCCAGGCGTACGATCTCATAGGGGAAGCGGGTGACGTTCTGCTTGCAGACGTTGGCCAGCAGCAGATCGATCTGGTAGTTGCCCGCCTTCGTCGGGCATCCCTCGCAGGAGCAGGCGATACCGCAGGAATACAGGGTCTCGTTCAGATGGGTCATTTCAATGAGCTTATCTTTGATGGCGGAGGCCTTCTCCACGCCGTTGTACTCGGCGGCGAGCGCCGCGGCGCCGATGACCACGTCGCCCACGCCGACCTTGCAGCCGCCGTAGCTCTGGCGGTGATAACCGGCGAAACGCTCCACCATCATGCCGGCGAACTCATACTCGCCGTTCAGGAAAACGTACTCGTTGGGGATGAACACGTGGTCGAGGACCACCAAAGCCTCCTGTCCGCCGAACTTGGCGTTGCCCACGTCGATGCTGCAGCCTTCGAGCTTCCGGGTATCGCAGGACTGACGGCCGTAGATCAGGTACATCCCCTCGGCGTCCGTCGGGCAGGCGAAGCTCACCGCCCAGTCTTTGTCCGCCTCTTTCATGGCGATGGTGGGCATGAAGATGTGCCAGTGGGAGTTGACGGAACCGGTCTGGTGCGCCTTCGCGCCGCACACCACGATCCCGTCCGGGCGGCGCTCCACAACGTGGACGAACATATCCGGGTCCGCCTGCTCGTGGGGAGCCTTGGAGCGGTCGCCCTTCGGGTCCGTCATGGCGCCGTCCACGGTCAGGTCGGCGTCCTGTATCTTGATTAAAAACTTCTTGAAGTTCTCGTGGTAGTGGGTGCCGTACTTCTCGTCGATCTCGAAGGTTGTGGAATAGACGGCGTTGAACGAATCCATGCCCACGCACCGCTGGAAACAGCTGGCGGTCTTCTGGCCCAGCAGCCGCTGCATCTTGACCTTCTTCACCAGATCCTCGCTGGACTGGTGAAGATGGGTGAAGCGGTTGATCTTGTGGCCGGTCAGGTTGGAGGTCGCGGTCATCAGATCCTCGTACCGGGGGTCCTGTGCCAGGGCATACGTCATGGCAACGCAGTTGATGGACGGGCGGATGATGGGGTCATCCACCCAGTTGTCGATCTTTTTGCCGAACATGTACACCCGCGTCTTCATCTTGCGCAGGCTTTCAACGTACTCTTTCGCAGTCATCAAAGGCATCGGTAAACCTCCCTTTTATTTGCCGGCCAGTTTCTGATAGTTTTCCAACCGTTCCTTGGCGTCTTTTTCCGCCTTGGCATAGAGCCTGTCGGCCCTGTCGGGGAAAGACAGTCTCAGCGACGCGTAGCGGTTCTCGCCCTGCAGGAACTTCTGGAAGTCGCCGGTCGGTTCCTTGGAATCCAGCGTAAAGGGGTTCTTGCCCTCCGCTTTCAGGGCGGGGTTGTAACGGTACAGATGCCAATAGCCGGCCTCCACCGCCTTCTTCTCCTCCTGTTGGCTCAGGCCCATGCGGGCCTTGATGCCGTGCTCGATGCAGGGGCAGTAGCAGATGACGATGGACGGACCGTTGTAAGCCTCGGCCTCCCGGATCGCCCGCAGGGTCTGGGCGGGGTCGGCGCCCATGGCCACCTGGGCCACATACACGTAGCCGTAGCTCATGGCCATCAGGCCCAGGTCTTTCTTCCTGGTCACCTTGCCGCCGGCGGAGAACTTGGCGATGGCGCCCGCCGCCGTGGATTTGGAAGCCTGCCCGCCGGTGTTGGAATACACCTCGGTATCCAGAACCAGCAGGTTGATGTCCCCGCCGGCGGCCAGCACGTGGTCCAACCCGCCGTAGCCGATGTCGTAAGCCCATCCGTCGCCGCCGAAGGCCCAGACGCTCTTCTTGGTCAGGTATTCCTTGTTCTGGCGGATGAAAGCGGCTTCCGCGCTGTCGTCGTTCTTCAGGGCGGCCAGCAGCGCGTCGCTGACGGCGCGGGATTCCGCGGCGTCGCCGCCCTTTTCCAGATAGGCCTCGCAGGCGTCCTTCGCGACGCCGCGGTCCGCCAGGAGCCGGACCTTTTCCGTCAGCTGACGCTTCACGGCATCCTGCCCCAGCAGATAGCCGTAGGCGTACTCCGCGTTGTCCTCAAACAGGGACATGGCCCAGGTGGGGCCGAAGCCCCTTTTGTCCGTACAGTAAGGGGAGGACGGCGTGGAACCGCCGTAAGCGGAGGAGCAGCCGGAGGCGTTGGTTATATACATGCGGTCGCCGAAGAGCTGGGTCACCAGCTTGATGTAAGGGGTCTCGCCGCAGCCCGCGCAGGCGCCGGAGAATTCAAAATAAGGCTTGGCAAACTGGGAGTTCTTGATCGTTTTGGCGCTGACGGCGTCCTTTTTGATCTCCACTTTCTCCACGGCGTAGGTCCAGTTGCCGGCTTCCTTTGCCTGGCTCTCAAAACTCTCCATGACCAGGGCCTTCTCTTTGGCCGGGCAGATGTTGGCGCAGGAGCCGCAGCCGGTGCAGTCGTAAGGAGAGACCTGGATGCGGAACTGGTACTGGCCCAGGCCGGAGCCGACGGCCTTGATGGTTTTGAAACCGGCGGGAGCCGCTTTCGCTTCGTCCTCATTCAGCAGGATGGGGCGGATGGCGGCGTGGGGGCAGACCAGAGAGCACCGGTTGCACTGGATGCAGGCTTCCGCCTTCCACGCGGGGACCTCGACGGCGGCGCCGCGTTTTTCGTACTTGGACGTGCCGGCGGGCCAGGTGCCGTCCTCAAGGCCGTATTTCTTCATCAGGGAAAGCGGCAGCGCGTTGCCCTCCTGACGGTTCATGGGGGCCACCACCTCCCGGATGAAGGCGGGCACCTTGTCCTCGGAGGGAGCGTCCTGCGCGGTGAGCCAGGCGTCGGGGACCTTTACCTCGCGCAGCTCGTCGATGCCGTGCTCGATGGACGCGTTGTTCATGTCCACCACGGCCTGCCCCTTCTTTTTGTATTAGGTCTTGTAGATAGCGCTTTTCATCTCCGTCACGGCCTGGTCGATGGGGATCACGCCGGCGAGCTTGAAGAAGGCCGCCTGCAGGATGGTGTTGGTGCGGTTGCCCAGGCCCAGCTTGCGGGCGATGTCGATCGCGTCGATGGTGTACAGTTTGGCGTGCTTTTCAGCCAGGGCCCGCTTCATGGACGCGGGAAGGTTCTTTTCGAGGCCGTCCATGTCCCAGGCGCAGTTCAGCAGGAACGTGCCGCCGTCCTTCAGGTTTTTCACCAGGTCGTACTGATGGACGTAGGAGGGCGTGTGGCAGGCGACAAAATCCGCGGAATACACCAGATAAGGAGAGCGGATCGGATCTTTGCCGAAGCGCAGATGGGACTGGGTCAGGCCGCCGGACTTTTTGGAGTCGTACACGAAATACGCCTGGCAGTAAAGGTCCGTGGCGTGGCCGATGATCTTGATGGAGTTCTTGTTGGCGCCCACGGTGCCGTCGGAGCCCATGCCCCAGAACTCCGCGCTGGTCTGGCCGGCCGGGGAGGTCTCGATCTCTTTGGTGACCGGCAGAGAGGTAAAGGTCACGTCGTCCACAATGCCGATGGTAAAGTTGTTCTTGGGCGACGCCTGCTTCAGGTTGTCGAACACCGCGAGGATCTGGCCGGGGGTGGTGTCCTTGGAGCTGAGGCCGTAGCGGCCGCCCACGATCTTCATGGGAAGGCCTCTCTCTTTATAGATGGTGCAAATGTCCTGGTACAGCGGCTCGCCCATGGCTCCGGGCTCTTTGGTCCGGTCCAGCACCGCCAGGCGCTTGGCCGTGGAAGGCAGGCTGTTCAGGAAGTGCTCCGCGGAGAACGGACGGTACAGATGGACGTTGAGGAGGCCCACCTTTTCGCCCTGAGCGGTCAGATAGTCCACCGTCTCTTCGGCCGTCTTTGCGGCGGAACCCATCAGGATGACGACCCGCTCGGCGTCGGGAGCGCCGTAATAGTCGAAGAGGTGGTGGGTCCGGCCGGTGATCTTGCCCACTTCCTGCATATAGTGCTCCACGGCGTCGGGGATCCGGGCGATCTTCTCGTTGCAGGCCTCGCGGCACTGGAAGAAGATGTCCGGGTTCACGGTGGTCCCGCGGGTGGCGGGGTGCTCGGGGTTCAGGGCGTGCTTGCGGAAGGCCTTGAGCGCATCCTGGTCCACCAGGGGGCGCAGGTCCTCGTAATCCAGCGCTTCGATCTTCTGGATCTCATGAGAGGTCCGGAAGCCGTCGAAGAAATGCAGCACCGGCATCCGGCAGTGAATGGCGGAGAGATGGGCGACGGCGCCCAGATCCATGACCTCCTGCGGGGAGGAAGAGGCCAGCAGGGAGAAGCCCGTGCTGCGCACGCCCATCACGTCGGAGTGATCGCCGAAGATGGACAGCGCATGGGCCGACAGCGTCCGGGCGGCGACATGGAACACGCCCGGCAGCATCTCGCCCGCAATCTTGTACATATTGGGAATCATCAGCAGCAGGCCTTGAGACGAGGTATAGGTTGTGGTCAGGGCGCCGGACTGCAGGGAACCGTGGACGGCGCCGGCGGCGCCTCCCTCGGACTGCATCTCCACCACCTGTACCGTCTGGCCGAAGAGGTTTTTCTTCCCGTTCGCCGCCCACTCGTCCACATTTTCCGCCATAGGGGAAGACGGCGTGATAGGGTAAATGCCCGCCACCTCCGTAAAGGCGTAGGAAATATACGCGGCCGCCTGGTTCCCGTCCATCAACTCGATTTTTTTCGCCATAGAGATTTGCCTCCTTAAGGTTTTCGTTTGCTGTGCTGCATCCGGCGCGCACGGTAACGAAGCATACAATTTGACTATTGAATTCTATGATCGGACACAATCGCGGCGCTGCCGCGACATGTTTTCCCGATGAGTAAGATTGAGGATACCCTGCGATCCACTATCGCAGGGTATCCTGATCTGCGCTAGTTGCTGTCTATTCTAAAAGTGCGTCGGATTTTAACGCTTTTAATCGTATGGACGACCTCTGCGAAACCGCATTGGTTCCCGAACTGCTTCCCGACACTCGTTTCCCTGCTTTTTAAACAGTTCATGACAGTTACAGATCTGTTAAATTGCCCTCTTGATCGAAAGGCAGGCTTTGGGGTCCGCCTAAGATTTTACAGTCCGGAATCTTAGCCACTTCTTCCGCAAACGCTTCGGAAACCAGGAAGCGCCCCAAATGCAGCGTATCCCGGATGCGCACCGCGCGCACGCGTGCCGTATCTTTCACGCAGGCCACCTTAATGCCCAGCTGGATCGCCAGGCGGTCTGTTTTCATCACCGGCGGAATGGAAGAGCCATTCAGTGCGATGGAGGTGATTGCGTTAGCGTACATCATTTCAAGATCCATTCTGTCGAAGACCCGTTTAGTAGTCACATCGGAAAGGCCCACGCCATGGGCGCTTCCCCCAGTTGCCTCGGTCCCCGCTGACATCCTTCCCGATTCGGTCGACAATCAGCAGGTCAATGTCGTTCATCAGGAAACGGGGGAGCTGCCGCTTGGATTTCCGGAGCAGTTCCTTTTCTCGGGCCGGGATTGCTTCAGCCGGGATGCATATAATATCGCTCGTCTGATCGTACTCGTTTTCCAGCACCGCCACCCCGAACAGAATGTTCGCGTGCGCAAGCACATAGCGGCCGATACTCTGGATGCGCCCGGAGGCGCATTCCATCCCGTATTTGTGCATTTCCATGGCGCCTGCATGATTCCCGAGGCCGACGGTGATCATCTTTTGCAGACCACTTTCCACGTCTCCCTCAATGTCGGTATGGGCTTTGATCCGATTGAACAGAATCACCCCGTCCATCTGAAAAGCGTTTTTATCGTAATAAACTGTGATTCCGTCTTCCGTTTTCCCAAGCTCAACGACTTCCATCCCGCTCAGGACCGGCGCCCCCACCGTGGCCTCCTCGATTCCGAGGCCGCGCAGGACCTCCTCCTGCCCCTTGGCATCTGCGTTCCCGTGGCTGCCCATACTGGGAATGATAAAGGGATGCGCATCCCTTTCTTTTACAAATCCGACCAGCGCTTTCACAATTGCCTGCATATTTGAAATCCCGCGGCTTCCCACCGTAATGCCGATGTTCTGGCCCTTACGGACAAGCGAGGCAAAAGGATCGGCACGGAGCTGATCTGTCAGCGTCCGCTCGACCTCTTCCAAGGCGGGAGTGTGAAAAGTCTGCTCCACCGGAATAAAATCCGGGATCGGAATGTCCCGGAGCATTTTTTCTATAATGTTCATTGTTTCCTCCTTCTAAAATCTTCCCCGAAGGCAATCTTGGTTCCGCAAGCGAGATGGTCATGCGTATGGCCGGTTCCGCCGCTTTTGTTTTTGGCAGTTACCCTGCCTTTTCAATGTTTTCTGTTTGTTTGACATTTCTATATTAGTCAGTAACATTCTCCTTGGTCATTTGCACAGGCCCGGCCTCGCTGCCGACTTTCTTGCTGAAGTCAAACAGAAGAGCGCATACGACTATTAAAATTGCAAGTCCCATAAACGTCATAAAGGCTAAATTGTATGATCTGGTGAGAGATACGATAAAACCGACGACAATAGGAGTAATAACCCCAGCCACATTGCCGACGAAATTCATGGTTCCGGCTACGGTGCCGACATGATTGCGTTGCGAAATAGCCGGCGGAATGACAAAAAACAGCATACCAGTCCACCTACAAAAGGCAACACCCACAGTCAGCCAAACCAAGGCTCCAGAAATTGAGGTCGCTTTGCTCAGGAAGTACATGCTAATCGTCATACCGATCGCCAGCACACCCATCAAAGTCCTTATAACTTTATTCATGCTAGCGGTCTGACGCCATTTGTCAGTAACGACACCGCCTATAAGCTCAACGATCGCGCCGGTACCGAAGATGAGAAGCATGGAGCCTCCGATTGATGCAATGTTGAGGTGCTGCGTACTAGACAGGTAGTTTGGTCCCCAAGTCATCAGACCGTACCAGTAAGCGTCCATGGCAAAGAACCCGATAAGCATGCACCAGAAATTGCGGCTGCGCAAATAATCTTTTATCCCGCTAGTTCTTAAAACTGAACCGTCCGCTTTTTTACCAAATTCATATTCCTCAGCAAGCGAATTTTTAATGTAGCTGCGTTCTGCCTCGTTAATTCTCGGGTTGGTTTCCGGGGTACCCTTAATAAACCGCCAGGCTAGACCAGCGATAATTATGGTCAGAATACCTACGCCTATCAGCGCGCCACGCCAGCCGCCAAGCCATGCCATGAACAAAACTACCAGCGGCCCGCCGATCGCATTTCCCCAGGCGCAGCCAGAATCCATCAGCGCTGACCCTCTGGCTCTTTCCTTAGAAGTCAGCCAGACGGACTGCAATTTGGTACCGCCGGGATAGATAGGCGCCTCGGAAATACCAAGCATGGCCCGTAAAAATATAAAGATTCTACTTGATGTTACAAAGCCGGTCAGGATCTGAAATACCCCCCATAAAACACCGGAAAAAACGATAATTTTGTCCGGGTGAAACCGGTCGAGAAGCCAGCCGACTGGAATTTGCATGGCTGCGTAACCCCAGAAGAATGAGCTTAGAATAACTCCCACTACCACCGGGTCCAGGTTCAAGTCCTTTTGAATCACTGGCATAGAAACGGAAATAACTGCTCTATCGACATAATTAACCGTACACATAACCAAAATAGCGAAAAAGACTCCCCAGCGAACTTTAGTCGGTTTCAGGCCTTCCATTTGCCAACATCTCCTATTTTTTTAAAGTTAATGTAGTCCAAATTTGCCTGGCTAAAAATAACCAATCCTACGTTCCCCCAACAACTGCCGCCAAGACTATAGACATATGTGCATAATGTGTATATTTCCCGCTGGATCAACGGCAGCGGTCCATTCCACCTTTCTTGACAACTCCGGAACCCTTCCTCAATCGAAATCGACGATTTTGCCCGGGTTCAGGATCAGATTCGGGTCAAGCGCCTTTTTGATGGTTTTGATCATCTGGATTTCCGTAGGCTCAAGCATATATTTCAGGTATTGCTTTTTCTTGTTCCCGATGCCGTGCTCGCACGTCACGGAGCCGCCCAGGTCGACGCAGAGCTTGTAGATCTCCGCCATGAGCTTCGGTATTTTTTCATACCACTCCTCGAGCGTGGAATCAGGATTTTTGTACGGATTCGGGTGCAGGTTCCCGTCGCCGGCGTGGCCGTAGCACGGGATCGGAATATTGTATTTTTTCGACAGCTCCTGGATTTTCGCAACGCATTCAGGGATCTTGGACACCGGGACCCCGACGTCGTCGCTGACGACATGATTATCCGAGACCGCTTTGTTGGCCACGGCGATATTCTCCCTGACCTTCCAGAATTTCTCGGCCGTTCTCGGGTCGTCGGCAATAAACGCGTCGATCGCCCCATGGTCCATGCAAAGGTTGCAGACGGCTTCGCTTTCGTCGGCCAGCTCGTCTTTGCTGTTGCCGTCAAGCTCGACCAGGAGCATGGCGCCCGCGCCTTTGGTATCGATCTTTTCTTTCAGATAATCACAGGAATTTTGAAAGGCAAGAGCATCCATAAATTCGATGGAGGTCGGGATGATCCGCCCGAGGGTCATGATCTTCGACACCATGGAAATCGCGCTCTTGACATCTTCAAACAAGAGAAGCATGTCGACTTTTTCTTTGGGCGCGGGAAGGAGTTTGATGATCATCTGCGTAAAGACGCCGAGGGTGCCTTCCGAACCCACCATCAGGTGGACCAGGTCGTAACTCGCGACATCCTTGACCCTCTTCCCGCCGAGGTGAACAATATCGCCGGTCGGCGTCACGACGCCGAGGCCGTATATGTATCGGCTGGTCACACCGTATTTGATGGCCTTCCCGCCGCCCGCGTTTTCGGCGACGTTGCCGCCGATGCAGCAGCTCTCGTGGCTCATGGGATAACCCGGGTAAAACAGCCCGTATTCTTTTACGGCATTGCTGATGTCATTGGTAATGACGCCGGGTTCGACGACGGCCATCAAATTTTCTTTGTCGATCTCGATGATCTTGTTCATCTTTTCAGCGGAGAGCACCACCCCGCCGAAGTCCGGCACCGCCCCGCCCGACAGGCCGCTGCCTGCGCCTCTCGGCGTGACCGGGAACAAGTACTTGTTGGCCAGCTTCATGATCTTTGAGATTTCTTCTTCATTGGTCGGCTTGACGACCACCTCCGGAAGATGCGAGTAGTAATCCTTTTCGCTGATCTCATCGTGAGAATAGAGCTTCAACCCTCCCTGATCGCCATAAATCACATTGTTGGGACCGACGATTTCCTCCAGTTTTTTTACAATTTCCGGAGTGATTTTGTTGTACTTCATATTTATAACTCCCCCTTGTGTTCTGTAAGCTTCTCAATAAGCTGTGGAACAACCTCATGATCTGGATCCTTTGTTACACTGCCGGTTTCAGGAACTCCCCTTATCCTGAGCAACCGCGCCAGGCCTTTCTGTGTCTGCATGTCGTTACACTCCTTATACCCAAAAATCTTGCGGCGGCCCGCCGCCGGAACCCGGACAGCCGCCGGCCGGACCTTAAGACGTGTTCATCCCCACTACCTCCTTTCGCAACATCGCTGCCTGCCCGGCCCTTCTGGCCGGACAGGCATATAAAAAAGGCGACAGAAAGCCAGAATAAACGCAAGGATGTGGCATACAATTTTATGTATTGAGTGCTACATTTATTATCGTATTCAATTATAACAATTCGCATTCAATTTGTCAACCGGGAAATGATGATTTTCACAAAATGAATATATAAATACAACAAAATATGTGCAAAATATAGATTAGCATGGACAAGGGAAATTTAATTGATCAAATAAAAAAAATATTGTATAATGTTTCAGTATATAGCGAATATGAGACAGAGGGAAAGAGGTGTTCGCCCATTCGTTCGCAGAGTGCAGCTGCTTATCAGCAGATAAAAGATATGATTTTCCGCCTGGAACTGCTTCCCGGCGCCCGGATCCCGGAGTTGCAGGTCGCCGCCAAGCTGTCCATCAGCAGAACCCCCGTTCACGATGCGCTTCGACGCCTGGAATCTGAGGGATTGGTGACGATCGGACATAATCGTGGCGCTACCGTGACATGCTTTACCGACGACGAGATCAAGGAGATTGGTGTAATCCGCCTGTCGCAGGATATTCTTTCTGCACAGTTAGCGGCCTATTACGGAAGCGCGTCGGATTTTGACGATCTTTACCATATGGCCGGCGCCTGCGAAGCTGCAGCTGCCAAAGGCGACATTTATGGGCGTATTCGGAAGGACTGTGACTTTCATTTGGCAATTACGAAAATTTCCGGCAATTCTCGTCTGATTAACCAACAATATGCGCTCTATCAGCAAATCTATCTCATCCAAGTGTCAAAATATACCGATATTGAGCATAGTTTGCTCCAAATTCATCATCATAAGCCAATTGTTTCAGCGATGTGCAACGGAAACCTGGAAAATGCACGCACGCTGATCTGCCAGCACCTCAAAGACTTTTACCGCCTCGACCCGTATATTTTGAAATGCTACGAGGGCACTCCCCGCTCCGCGAACCCGCAATCGGGATCTTCCCTTTCATAAAGGTCCTGCCCCCCGACGGGCAGACA
>DAINSB010000075.1:0-10958 GCA_036741535.1 Caproicibacter sp.
CGACAGGCTCAAGCTGGATATCCAGTTTGTGCGCGGGATCGAGAGCAGCGAGAAGGACCGGGCCATCACCAAGACGATCATCTGCCTTGCGAAGAGCCTGAACATGAAGGTCGTGGCGGAAGGCGTGGAAACGGAGGCGCAGCTCGATTTCCTCAATCAGAGGATGTGCGACGAAGTGCAGGGCTTCTATTATTATAAACCGATGCCGGCCGAAACGGTGGAAACCTATCTGCGGCGCGCGGACGGCGCGTGAGCGGCGGCCGGCCGAACGGATGGGGCCGTGCCTGACATGATCGGAGGAAGGTGAAAAATCCATGGAAATATTGATCTGCACGCTGCTTTTGGCGACCTGCGGGGCCGCCTCCGCCCTTTCGTCGTATTTGATCCAGGAAGGGGTGGAACGCCGTGTCAGCCGTTTGTTTCTCCTTTCCAGCATCGGTCTTGTCCTGTGGGCGTTCGGGCTGGCGATCGCCGCCGGCGCGCGCGCGGAGGCGCCGGCCGCTTTCGGAGGCCGCCTCGCGGTGTTCGGGTGGTGCTTTACGGCTTCCATGATCCTTACGTTCCTGCTGGCTCTGACCGGGACCCTTCGTCTTCTGAAGAAATGGTGGTTTTGCCTGATCGTATACCTTCCGCCTCTTCTGGACGCGCTGGCCTATCTGGCCGTTTCTTTTTCGGGACTCCGGCCCGGAAGCATGTCGCGCACGGCCCGGGGCTGGGTAAACGCCGGCGTCCGTTTCGGCGTCTGGCCGTGGATCGATCTGGCCCAGACCGTCCTCTTCCTGGCCCTGGGGCTCGGGCTGCTGGGCCGTTGGGCCTATCGTTCCCGTTCCGCCGCCGTCCGCAGGCAGGCCTTTCTGCTGATCCTTTCCTTTCCGGTCACAGGGGCGCTGTGCGAATCCACGGATCTTTTACCGGCCGTCACGGGCGCGCGCATCCCACAGTTCGCCGCGGTCTTTATGCTGATTCCCCTCGCCGTGATCGCGTATTCCATCCGCCGCTATCATTTTATGCGGCCTGCGGACGAAGCCGTTATGACGGAAGCGGGACGGTCCGGCGCCTATGTCTTTTTGGGCCTGACGGCTCTTTGCGTGTCCGCGCTCAATCTTGTCTTCGCCCCGACGCTCGGCGGGAGGCCGGGCGGCTCCGTGATTTTCAGCCTGTCGGCGCTGCTGGTCGCGGTATGCAGCCTTGTGAGCAATCCGTTGAAAATCGACGGACGGCTCCGGGAGCTGATCGTAGCCGCGTCGGTCTCGTTTGTGGTGCCGGCCGGGGCGATCGAATCCGTATCCGCCGGAAATCCGACGGTCTGGGCTCTCTTTTTCACCCTGGTGATCGCTTCCCTCCTGTTTAACCATCTGATTATTCTGACGGTTGTGGTCATTTCCTCCTTTTTGTCCCAGCTTTTTCTCTGGGGCTATCTGCCGTCCCCCGGAATCGAGGTCGGCTCTTCCGCCTACGCCGTCCGGCTGCTGATCCTGTCCGTCACCGCCGTTCTCGCGCTGTACGTCCATCGCAGTTATGTCCGCCGTCTGAAAGAGAACGCCAACCATTCCGTCAAGCAGAAGCTGATCGCGCAGGTTTCACAGTCGTTCCTTTCCGCCGGCGAAGGCAATCTGGACGGGAAGCTGCGCGCGGCGCTGGAGCAAATCGGACGGTTTATCCGGTGCGAGCGGGCGTATGTCATCCTGCTTGACCCGGAAGGGAAAGGCATCCGCTATTCCCGGGAGTGGCTTGCGGAGGACACCGAGAGCGGGATGGAGGAGCTCAAGGGCTCCCTCGCGGAAATGGTTCCCATATTTCAGCGGCAGGCCGAGGCCGCCCGTGTCGTCGTCCTGAGGGACGCCCGTCGGCTGCCTCCCATGGCGCGGCAAGCGAAAAAGCGGCTTTCAAAATCCGGGATACGCGCTTTGGTCTCCGTTCCGATCAAACGCGGCGGACAGCTTTCGGGGGTGCTCGGATTCAACGCGCGGACTCCGTTTCGGGAATGGAATCTGGAAGACACCTCCTTTCTGGAAGTGATCGCCGGGATTATGGCGGACGCGCTGCTCAAGGCGGAAGCCGAGAAGCAGATCCGGTTCGTCGCCTATCACGACCCGCTGACCGGCCTGCCCAACCGTCTCCTGTTCAACGACCGCCTGAAGAAAGCCATCCCGCTGGCGGACCGGACGGCAAAAATGCTGGCGGTGGTTTTCATCGACCTGGATTCGTTCAAGGCCGTCAACGACACGATGGGCCATGAGCTCGGGGATCAGCTGCTCCGGGAAGTGGCGAAAACACTGACCGGCCGCCTGCGCGGTTGCGACACGGTCTGCCGTTTCGGCGGAGACGAGTTTATCCTGCTGCTCAACCAGATCGGCGGGACAAAGGATCTGCTCAATATTCTGGATAAGCTCTCCGCCGCGCTGCGGCAGCCCGTGCTGCTGCAGGGGCAGGAGAATTTCATAACGGCCAGCATGGGCGCGGCCCTCTACCCGCAGGACGGCAGGGATGCGGAAGACCTGATCAAAAGCGCGGACACCGCCATGTATCACGCAAAAGAAAAAGGGAAAAACCAGTACGCGCTCTGCTCCCGGGATATGAAGGACGAGGTCGTCGAAAAGATGCGGCTGAGCAATCTTCTCTACCGGGCGCAGGAGAAGGGGCAGCTGCTTCTGTATTATCAGCCGCAGCTCGATCTCCAAAGCCGCCTGATCGTCGGCTGCGAGGCTCTGATCCGCTGGATGCTCCCGGAAAAGGGCATGGTGATGCCGAAAACCTTTATCCCGCTGGCCGAGCAGACGGGCCTGATCCAATCCATCGGCGCGTGGGTGCTGGAAACCGCCTGCCGTCAGAACCGGCGCTGGAACGAGATGGGGTTCCCGGATCTGCGGATCGCGGTGAACCTCTCCGTGCATCAGCTGAAAAATCCTGATTTTGCGCGGCAGGTCGACGAGATCCTGAAGAAAACCGGATTGCTTCCCGCAAACCTCGAGCTCGAGATCACGGAAAGCGTGACCAACGGAAATATGGACAACATAATCGCCGTCCTGAACGATCTGAAACGGATGGGCGTTTCTCTGGCCGTCGACGATTTCGGCACGGAATATTCCTCCCTGAGCCGTCTGAAACTGCTTCCGGTCGACCGGATCAAGATCGACATGCAGTTTGTGCAGGGAGTCGAAAAAAACGAAAAGGATCAGGCGATTTCCAAGATTATCATCGGCCTTTCCAAAAACCTGAACCTGAAAGTGGTGGCGGAAGGCGTGGAAACCGGCCCCCAGCTGGAATTTTTCAGCCGGAAAATGTGCGATGAGGTACAGGGCTTTTACTATTGCCATCCCATGCCGCCGGAGCGGATCGAAGGTATCCTCCGGAGAAACAGCCGTCCGGAGTTTTCCGGTTGCTGAGACAAGGCAGGCCGCCGAAACCGAATGGGAAACCCACGCGGGAAAGGACGGACAGCCCTTTGCCGGAAGAACGCACCCAAAAAAACCAGAGGAAGGCGGAAAATATAAATATGAACGGAAAAAAGCGCAGGACCGCACGGGGCGCGGTGTTTTCGGGAATGGAAGACCTTTCGGATATTCCGAGCCCCATGCGGAAGGAATGGCAAAGCATCGTTGATCTGATCGCGCGCATCGCGAGGGTCCGCGCGGCCCTCATCATGCAGGTGCGTCACGACGAGATCGGGGTGTTCGTGGCGAGCCGAACGGAGGGCAACCCGTACAGGCGGGGGCATAAGAACAGACTCACCGATTCGGGGCTCTACTGCGAAAGAGTCATCAAAACCGCGAGGATGCTGGAGGTGCCCGACGCCGGAAAATCGGAGGAGTGGCGCCGTAATCCGGATATGAAGTACGGCATGCGGTGCTATCTGGGCTTTCCCGTCAGGCTGCCGAACGGCCGCCCGTTCGGGACCATCTGCATGCTCGACGACAAGGAAAACCATTTTTCGCAGGATATGAAGGATTTCATGGAGAAAATGCGCGACCTGATCGAGTCCTACCTGAAGCTCCTGCTTCTGAGCGTCGCCGACGGGCTCACCGGAATCTACAACCGCAATTATCTCAATATCGCGGCGGAGCGGGAGGTCAGAGCCGCCCGGCGGAGCCGCAGACCGATGTCCCTGCTGCTTATGGATGTGGACGGCTTCAAGGGTATCAACGACACTTTCGGCCATCTCGCCGGCGACAGGGTCCTGCGTAATTTCGCGCGCGCCATGGTTGCCTCGCTGAAGGGCGGCGGGATTCCCTTCCGGTTCGGCGGGGACGAATTCGTCGTTCTGCTGCCTGACACCGTGCTGGAAGACGCGACGGCGCGGGCCGAGCGGCTGCGCGCGTCTGTGGAAAGGAAAAAAATCCTGCCGGGGACCGGCGTGACGGTCAGCATCGGCGCGGCCCAGTGGGACCCCGGCGAATCGCTGGACCGCTGGCTCATGCGGGCGGACAGGGCCCTTTACCGTGTGAAGAACGGCGGTCGCAACGGGGTGGGCACATGAGGGCAAAACGCGGGGAGGCGCTGTCCGATGGAGCGCGTCGGCGTGGAAAAGTTCACGGAGCTGTATTTTGCGGCCCTGAAACGGGCGCAGGAGCCGCGGTACCGATTGCAGAGAAGCCGGTCGTCATGATCGGGTTTTCCGTGCGGAAACTGCCCGCTCTGCTTTATCCGCTCCGGAGACAACCAAAACAGTAAACTTCGGAAAGTTTGGGCGCGGACCCCGCATCTCCATTTTTTTCTATTGACATCTTCAAATATTTGTCCTATAATTCTAAATGAAAATAGGTTTCAATAAGGTCGAGCTTACAAATGAAACGAAACACGGTACAGCGTCAAATCATCTTGGAAATACTGCAAAAATCCGATACGCATCCAACCGTTGAAGAAATATACGAAGAAGTCCACCGGAAACATCCGACGATCAGCAAAGTAACGGTTTACCGCGATCTGCGTCAGCTTGCGGACGATCGCGACATACAGCGGGTATTCTTGCCGGGCGATCTGGAACGGTACGACAAACGCCCGGACCATCATTACCATTTCAAATGCCGGGTCTGCGGCGCCTTGTTTGATGTGGATATTGAGGATCGCAGCGATATGGACGAGATGGTGCGGCAAAAATACGGTTTCCATGTCGATAAGCACGACGTGGTGTTTCTCGGCGTCTGTTCCGAATGCAAAAAGAAGACATCCGGGTGAAAGGAGAGATCGTTACGCAGTGGCTGGGGCTTATGATTGGAGCCTGTACCTTTCTCATTATCGGCGCGTTCCATCCGGTCGTGATTAAAGCGGAATATTATTTCGGCAAGGAATGCTGGCCGGTTTTCCTGGCCGCCGGCCTGCTCTGTGCGGCGGGCTCCGTTTTCATCCCGGCGCTTTGGGTCTCCGCCCTTTTGGCGGTTTTTGGCTTTACGCTTCTGTGGAGCATCAAAGAACTGTTTGAACAGGAAGAACGCGTAAAAAAAGGCTGGTTCCCGGCAAACCCGAAGCGGAGGGCGGAGAAAGAAAAGACCGGCGGCAAGCGATAGTTTGCGACCGCGGGCAAAGCAGGCAAATATATAATTTAGGAGGTCATCAGAATGAGCGAACAGTCAAGATGCCCGGTTACGGGCCGCATGGGCGCGGGCAGACCGGATTTTACGAAGGGCACCAGGAACAAAGATTGGTGGCCGGACCAGCTGGACATAAGCGTCCTGCGCCAAAACTCCGATTTAAGCAATCCGATGGGAAAAGCGTTCGATTATATCAAGGAGTTCAAAACGCTCGATCTTCAGGCGGTCAAAAACGATCTCTATGCCTTGATGAGGGATTCCCAGCCGTGGTGGCCGGCGGATTACGGAAATTACGGGCCCCTCTTTATCAGGATGGCGTGGCACAGCGCCGGTACATACCGCGCGGCGGACGGCCGCGGCGGCGCCAGAGACGGGGCGCAACGGTTCGCCCCGCTCAACAGCTGGCCGGACAACGTCAATCTGGACAAAGCCAGAAGGCTGCTGTGGCCGATCAAGAAAAAATACGGCAGGAAAATATCCTGGGCGGATCTCATGATTCTGGCCGGCAACTGCGCGATTGAATCGATGGGGTGCAAGCTGATCGGGTTCGCGGGCGGCCGTGAGGACGTATGGGAACCGCAGGAAGACGTCTACTGGGGCTCCGAAAAGGAGTGGCTGGCCACCAGCGACAAGCCGGACGCCCGTTACGCGGACGGCCGGAAGCTCGACAACCCCCTGGCCGCCGTGCAGATGGGGCTGATCTATGTCAATCCCGAAGGCCCGGACGGACAGCCGATGCCGGCCGAATCGGCAAAAGACATCCGGGAAACGTTCGGCCGCATGGCCATGAACGACGAGGAAACGGTTGCGCTGATCGCCGGAGGCCATACGTTCGGAAAGGCGCACGGAGCCGCGCCCGCGAGCCATGTGGGGCCCGAACCGGAGGGCGCGCCCATAGAACAGCAGGGTCTGGGCTGGAAGAGCGACTTCGGGACGGGGAACGCGGGCGACACCATCGGAAGCGGCATAGAGGGCGCGTGGAAGCCCAACCCGACGAAATGGGACATGGGATATCTGAAAGTGCTGTTCAAGTACGAGTGGGAGCTGACCAAAAGCCCCGCCGGCGCGTATATCTGGCTTGCGAAAGACGTCGACGAAGAAGATATGGTCGCGGACGCGCACGACCCGGGCAAGAAGCACCGCCCCATGATGACCACCGCCGATTTGTCCCTGAAGTTTGACCCGGCCTACGAAAAGATCGCGAGGGGTTACTACGCCGACCCAGAGAAATTCCACGACGCGTTTGCCAAAGCGTGGTTTAAGCTGACCCACAGGGATATGGGCCCCTCGACCCTGTATTTCGGGGCGGACGTGCCGAAAGAAGAATTTATTTGGCAGGATCCGATTCCAAAAAGGGAAGGCTACCTGATCGATGAAAAGGACGTCGAAGAACTGAAGGCCGAAATCGCGGATTCCGGTCTGACGGTGTCCCAACTGGTCAGCACCGCCTGGGCAAGCGCCTCCACGTTCAGAGGTTCGGACCGCAGAGGCGGGGCGAACGGCGCGCGGATCAGGCTGGAGCCGCAGGTTTCCTGGGAAGCGAACCAGCCGGCTCAGCTGAAGACGGTGCTCGCTAAGTACGAGCTGCTTCAGCGCGGGTTCAATGCGGACGGAAAGTTTGTGTCGCTGGCCGATTTGATCGTGCTGGGCGGCGCGGTGGGAATTGAGATTGCGGCGAAAAAAGCGGGGGCGGCCGTCAGCGTTCCGTTTACGCCGGGCAGAATGGACGCGTCGCAGGAGCAAACGGACGTTAAGTCCATGAAAGTGCTGGAGCCGGTCTACGACGGCTTTCGGAACTATCTGCAAAGGGAGTTCACCGCGCGGCCGGAGGCGCTATTGATCGACAAGGCGCAGCTGCTGACGCTGACCGCGCCGGAAATGACGGTGCTGCTCGGCGGGCTGAGAGTTCTGGGCAACAATTACGGCCAGTCCAAACACGGCGTGTTTACCGATTCGCCTGAAACGCTGACCAATGATTTCTTTGTCAATTTGCTGGACATGGGCACGGAGTGGAAACCCACCGGCGACAAGAACGTGTTTAACGGCATTGACAGAAAAACCGGCGGGCAAAAATGGACGGCAACCAGAGTGGACTTGATTTTCGGTTCCAATTCGCAGCTGAGGGCCATCGCGGAAGTGTACGCGAGCGATGACGCGAAGGACAAATTCCTGCGCGATTTTATCGCGGCGTGGAATAAAGTCATGAATGCGGATCGATTTGACCTGCTCAGATAAGCGCGTTCAAAGGGATAGATCATCCCCCCAACAGTTTGTGAACGGATGAGGGCAAATTACGGTCGCAGTTAGCAACGCCGGTGTGCCGGCGGGGTTTACCGGCGTCCGGTTGCGGCCTAGGCAGTACTGCAGCTGGTCCCTCGCGACGGTCGCGTACGGGAAGCTCTGCGTGTATTTCTTCATGACGTCCGTGTCGTAGGCGGATTTCCGTGGGGCCACGTAGCCGGTGTCGATGCTCCACTGGGCGATGCGTTCCGGCGTGGTCATCCATTTGACGAATTCCCAGGCGGCCTGCTGGTTCGCCTCCGGTTTATCCTTGAAGATGTAGAAATTCCCACCCCCGGTCGGCGAGCCGTACGTCTCGTTCTTCGGCAGCATCCCGACCCCGAAGTTGAACTTCGCCTTGTTCTTCACGCTCGTGAGGTTGCCGGTCGTGTGGAGAAAAGGACGGCCGTGCAAGCAAAAACGACACAAAAATCAAAGATTTTCCCGGCGGCCGCAAAAGGGTCTGCGCCCCGTCCTCGCAGGAACGGGCGCAGACCCTCCTCGGCAATCCGGGGAAAAGCAAATCAATCTCATCCGGATTCCCTTGCCATCCTTTGCACAACATCCATCCGGTCCCTGAACGATCGTCCTCCCCGCGGAAAACGTCGGCCGGTTTCCCGTCCCCCGCGGAATCCATCTGTGAAACAGGCCCTATCGTTTGACCTGGAGCACGGCGCGGATCAACTTGTCGAACTGGTCCGCCTTCCAGGCATATCTTCCGACGAACAGGCCGTCGATATACGGCTGCCGGATCAGATCGACCGCGTTGTCCAGATTCACGCTGCCGCCGTACAGCACCGGGATCCGCCGGCCCTCTTCGCCGAAGATCTCGGCGAGGGCGTCCTTGATGGTTTTGTGCTTTTCAGACGCATACGTGGCGGAGGCGGGGATCCCGTTCACGCCGATCGCCCAAACGGGCTCATACGCGACGCGGATGCGGTCGATCCGGTCTTTCCCGACGCCCGCGAAGCCGATCTTCAGCTGGCTGCGCAGCACTTCGTCGCTGATCTTCTGGTTTTTTTCCTCCAGCGTCTCTCCGACGCAGAGCAGCGCGGTGAAGCGATGGTCCAGCGCGCTGACGACTTTTTTGTTTTCCTCCACGTTGCTCTCGCCGAAGACATGGCGGCGCTCCGAGTGGCCGATCATCACGAGGTCCATGCCCAACTCCTGAAGCATCAGGGGGGAGATCTCGCCGGTGAACTGGCCCCTCTCCTCCCACGACATGTTCTGCGCGCCGAGCTTGACGAGGCTGCGGTCCACCGCTTTGGCGGCTTCGCTCAGCGAGGTGTAGGAGGGGATCACGAAAAGCTCGAACCGGTTGCGGTCGAGATCTTTGGTGCGGTCTTCCAGCTCCTTGAGATAAGCGACCGTCTCTTTGATGCCTTTATACATTTTCAGGTTCGTGCCGAGCAAAAGTTTTTGAGACGACATTATTTCAGATTCTCTCCTTCGACCTCGCAGATGGCGGCGACCTTGGCCTTGGATCTCTCCGCGACTTCCCCGAGGCTCAGCCAGTCTTTGACGTTTTTCTTGGCCAGCTCGATCCCGATCACCCGCGCGCCCATGCAGAGGATGTTGCATCCGTTGCTGAGCCTGGAACGCTCGACGGAGTAGCCGTCGTGCCCGACGGCCGCGCGGATCCCCTTGAACTTGTTTGCCGTGACGGACATGCCGATCCCCGTTCCGCAGATCAGGATGCCCCTGGTATTCCGCAGGTCGGCCTGCACCTTTTTGGCGACCTTTTTGGCGATGTACGGGTAAAAGGTCCCGTCCTGCTCCGTCTCGACGCCGACATCCTCCACGTCGTACCCCAGGCCGGCGACCAGGTCTTTGATCTGGTTTTTATAGGCAACGGCTGCGTTGTCGCATCCGATGACGATTTTCTTTCCCATCTTGTTTTCCTCCGATCCAAGCGGTTACGACAGGCCCTCGAGATATTCCTTCATGGCGTTGAAGATGATCCAGACCGAGGTCGCGCCGGCGTCCTGATGCCCGAGGCTCCTTTCCATCAGAGACTTGGCCCTTCCGTATTTCGCGACATATTTCTTGGTGTTTTCCATGCCCTGTTTCGCGGCCTTTTCCGCAATGCCGAGCAATTCGGCCAGATCGTCGGTCTTCGCGCTCCCCATCGCCTCGACGGCGGGGATCAGGGCGTCCAGCATGGTCTTGTCCCCCAGCTGCGCGTCGGACCGCTTCCTGACCGCGGCGAGGGAGCCCTGCATCAGTTTCGTGAACGACGCGCAGTCCAGAGTTTTGATGTCCTCCGCCGCCCGGGCCCCACCCTCGATCATGGTCCCGAAAATGACGCCAGACGCCCCGCCCATCGACATCAGCATCGTGCGGCCGACCGTCTTGAACACCTGGTTGACGGTTTCAAATTCCTTCGTCTCGAGCAGCTTGGCCTTCGCCTTCGCCAGGCCGCCCGCCATGCCGATCCCGTGGTCCCCGTCGCCGATGGCGCTGTCGATCTCGGTCAGGGAATCCTTGCTGCCGATCACCGCGTCGGAGACATGGAGCATCATGTCCCTGGTCTGCGCAACCGTGATGGATTTCATGGCTGCAATCCCTCCTTGGCATAATAAGGCGAATAGCAGGGCGTCGAATAGTATTTTTTCAGTTCTTCGTCCAGCCTTAAGATCGTGATGGAAAATCCGCCCATCTCCTGGCAGGTGCAGAAGCTCTTGATCTCGCTGTCGTAGACCTTCACATGGTCCTGTGCCAGCAGCCGGGCCAGTTTCCTGTACGCGATGCTGAGTTCCAGCAGCGTGGTCGAGCCGAGCCCGTTCACGAGCAGGCAGACTTCGTCTTTCGAGGAAAGCCGCATTTCCTTTTTGATCTCGCCGTACATGGTTTCGACCAGCGTGTCCGCAGGCTGCATGGTCGTCCGCTTGATGCCGCGCTCGCCGTGCAGGCCCATGCCGTATTCGATCTCATCTTCGCCCAGTTCAAACGTCGGATGATCCTGGCCGGGAATGGTCCCCGGAGAGGTCGCCAGGCCGATGGTGTTGATATTGTCCCTGGCCTTTTCCGCGACCCTGAGGACCTCTTTCAGATCCAGGCCGGCGTCGCAGGCGGCCCCGGCGATCTTGATCACGTAGATGTCCCCGGCGATCCCGCGCCGGTCCTGGATCCTCTCTCTGGGCGCGGAGG
>DAINSB010000076.1:0-10949 GCA_036741535.1 Caproicibacter sp.
CGATCAGGTCGCCGATGAGCAGGTTGCTGCCGCCGCCCAGCATCTTCGAGATGATGAAGGTGGAGACGGCGGGCACGAACACCATCGTCACGCCGGAGATCACCCCCGGCATGCTGATGGGGAACGTCACGCGCCAGAAGACCTTCCTGTCGTCGGCGCCGAGGTCCTGCGCGGCCTCGATCACGCTGCGGTCGATCTTGGTCAGCACCGAATAGAGCGGCAGGATCATGTAGGGGATGTAGTTGTAGACCATGCCCAGGATGACCGCGCCCTGCGTGTTGATCATATGGACGGCGGGCAGGTGGAGGGACGCGAGCGCGCGGTTGATGAGGCCGCTGTCTTCCAGCAGGGTCATCCACGCGTAGGTGCGCAGCAGAAAGTTCATCCACATCGGGAGCATCACGAGCATGATCATCACGCTCTGTCGACGCGCGCCGGACCGCGCGATGGAATAGGCCAGCGGATAGCCGAGCGCCAGGCAGATGACCGTGGAGACCGCGCCCATCCAGATGGAGCGCAGGAAGACGTTGGAATACTGCCCGACGCCCATGAGGTTCGCGAGCGTGAGATG
This sequence comes from Caproicibacter sp., assembly GCA_036741535.1. Taxonomy (GTDB): domain Bacteria; phylum Bacillota; class Clostridia; order Oscillospirales; family Acutalibacteraceae; genus Thermocaproicibacter. The sequence goes on from DAINSB010000076.1 coordinate 572, forward strand.
CCCGCTGCGGTCGGTGAAGGCGAAGACGACGACCAGCACCGTCGGGACGACGATGAAGATCACCATCCAGACCAGGTAGGGGGCGGCGGTGAGTTTGGCTTTCATCTTACCGATCCGCCTCCCCCGGCGCGGGCGGCGCCTGAAAATCTTCGTCCATCTCATCGCTGAACGTGCTGTAGTCGCCGAAGGTGCCGGAGTACGCCGACTTGTGCATCACGTGGATCTCGTCCGGCTGGACCGCGAGCCCGATCTTCGCGCCGGTTCGCTCGAAATCCGTCGTCTGGATCATCCACTTGAAGCCCTGCACATCCACGATGATCTCGTAGAAGACCCCTTTGAAATTGACGGTCTGCACCACGCCGGAGAGGTGTTCCGCGTCCGGCGGGAGAATATCCACGTCCTCCGGGCGGATGACCACGTCCACCGGCTCGTCCGGGGCGAAGCCCTTGTCCACGCACCGGAACTTCCGGCCGGAAAACTCCACCAGATAGTCCTCGCGCATCACGCCGTCGATGATATTGCTTTCGCCGATGAAATCGGCCACAAACGCGTTCTTCGGCTCGTTGTAGATGTCGAGCGGGGTGCCGATCTGCTGGATGGCGCCCTGATCCATCACGACCACCTGGTCGGACATGGAGAGCGCCTCCTCCTGGTCGTGCGTGACAAACAGGAACGTGATGCCGGTCTGCTGCTGGATCTTTTTGAGCTCGACCTGCATGTCCTTGCGCAGCTTGAGGTCGAGCGCACCGAGCGGCTCGTCGAGCAGCAGGACCTTCGGGTCGTTCGCAAGCGCCCGCGCGATGGCGACGCGCTGCTGCTGCCCGCCGGAAAGCAGGTTGACGTTGCGGTGCGTGAACCCGTCGAGGTTGACCATGTGGAGCATCTCGCCCACGCGGGAACGGACCTCCTTTTCGCTTTTGCCGTGGACGCGCATGCCGAACGCCACGTTGTCGTACACGTTCAGGTGCGGGAAAAGCGCATATTTCTGAAAGATCGTGTTGACCTGCCGCTTGTGCGGGGGCAGGTCGTTGATCCTGATTCCGTTGAAAAGCACATCGCCCGCGTCGGGTCGGACGAATCCGCCGATGATGCGCAGGGTCGTCGTCTTCCCGCAGCCGGAGGGACCGAGCAGCGTGACGAATTCACCGTCGCCGATGTCGAGGCTGAAATGGTGCAGCACGGGTTCGCCGTCGAACGATTTCTCAATGCTCTGCAGCGAAATGATGGATGTTTTTCCCAATCTTTGCATCTCCTTCGTAGGCAGCGGCGCAGTGCCTGCGCCGTCAAGCCGCGCCGAACGGCGGGGCCTGGCCGCGGCACCGCCGCAAACACAACATATCAAATCATAGATGCACAGGATCGATTTGTCAATATTTTTTCATTAATTTCTGCTGTATTTCATAAAATCATGAATTTAAGTACAGAATTGTTCAGAATATCTTGATTTTTCTCCGACATGCTTTGTTTTCCAGTCGGATTTTTTGAAAAATCCCGCCGGAGCCCTCCGGCGGCCGCAGCCGTCGGATCGCGGCGCGCGCGGCGGGAACGCTTTTTTTCCCGCGCGCATAGGCTATAAGCGAAACGCGTTCCGACCCGGATGCGAAGGGAGGGCTTTCATGCTGCTGAGCCTGTGCATGATCGTAAAAGACGAAGAGAAGAATCTCGCCGGCTGTCTTCAGAGCGTGCAGGGCCTGGCGGGCGAGATCGTACTGGTGGACACCGGCTCCCGCGACCGCACCGAAGAGATCGCCGCGCAGTACGGCGCGAAAATTTTTCATTTTCCGTGGAACGACAGCTTCGCAGACGCGCGAAACGAATCGCTCGCAAAAGCAAGCGGCGAATGGGCCCTGATCATGGACGCGGACGACCGGCTCGAAGACGGCGGTAAGGAGAAGATCCTCAGCTTTCTGCGCAGCTGCCCGGAAAGCTGCGACGTGGTCTGCTGCCGGACCGTCTGTTTCGTCGGCAAAACGGAAGACAGAAGCACATGCCCGGTCAATCTCAACGTCCGGCTCATCCGCACCGGGCGCGGCTACCGTTTCCGCGGCCGCATCCACGAGCAGGTGGTCTGCGGGGAAGAGCGCCTCTCCTCCCGGATGTTCTGTCAGGCGGACATCACCTTTTACCACTACGGCTATCTCGACCGGGAGATCCGGCAGAAAAACAAGCACGCGAGGAACCTGCGCCTGATCCGGATGGAACTTCGCGAAGAGCCGCCGAACGCTTTTCTGCTGTTCTGCATGGGGAACGAATTCCTCGCGGTCTCGCAGTTCCAAAGGGCGCTGTGCTGCTTTCGGCAGAGCCATCTGCTCGCCGACCTGCGGGAGAGCTACACGCCGGCCCTGCTGCTGCGCATGATCGTCTGCTGTGACAGGCTGAATCTGGACCGCGAGCGAAACGCGCTGACCGCGGAAGGGCTGAACCGCTATCCGCGGCAGGCGCCGGATTTTCTATACCTGAAAGCGTGCGCGCTCTACCGCAGGGGGAAGACGCACGCGGCGCTGAACGGCTTCCGCAGATGCGCGGCCGCCGGAAAGGCCCCTCTCCTCTGCTGCAGCATCTCCGGTTCTTCGTCCTATCAGGCGGAATACTCGCAGGCCGTCCTCTACGCCAGGCTGGGCGAGCCCGAAAAAGCCGTGCGGCACTGCCTCAAAGCCATCCGCATGGAGCCGCTGTTCCGCCCGGCCTATCGGAAAGCGGCCGACCTGCTGGCGGAGGCTGGCTTCCCCGCTCCGAAGATCGCAAAGAGGCTGTCCCGCGCCGTCCCGCGCGCCCCGGAGCCCCGCCTGATCCTCTCGGAGGTCCTGTTCGACAAGCGCATGTACCGCGAGGCGCTTTCCACCTGCCGGGCTGTGTCCGCCTGCCAGCCGGCCGAAAAAACCGCCCCGTTCCGCCGGGAGGCTCTGCTGCGCGAAGGCGCCTGCCGGTTTTATCTGAGCCGGTACCGCGACGCCGCGCGTACGCTGCTGCGCGCCGCGGACGGAAAGCCCTGCCGGGAAACCGCGTGGCTGCTCCTGCTCTGCTCCCTGTTCGGGAAAGGGAAGCTCCCGGGCAAAGAGGTGCTGGGCCTTCTGTCGGAGCCGCAGAGACGCGCAGCCGAAACGTGGGTCAAGATCATGCGCGGCGAAGCGTGCGCGCCGTTTGGGTTCGGCTCGCCGGAAGAGGACTCCCGCGCGTTCGCGGACCCGGTCTTCCGGATTCTGGAGAGCCTGCTCGCCTGCGGGCAGGGCTTTCTTTTCGAGGCTTCCCTGCCCATGCTGGACCTGCTGGACTGCCCCGGCAAGCTGCTGCGCCTCGGCAAGCTCTACGACCGGTACGGCTTCCGGCAGGCCGCATGGCGGCAGACCCTGCTGTCGATCCAGATGACCGGGGAGATCGACGCCGAGAGCATCGGCATTCTGCAGAAAGATTACCCGTATCCCCGGAAGAATAAAAAATAGTCACAACGTCTTTTCATCCCCTCCCACACGGAAATCAAAATAAAAACAGAACCTACCCGGACGAAATGATCCGGGTGGGTTCTCTGCGGCGTGTCGCCGCGGCCAAGCCCCGCCATTCGGCATGGCGGAAAATTCGAGTTTTATTTGGCAGGAGTGTCAAGGAAAACTTCCGGCGGCATTGCTTATCCGCGGAAGCAGTTTCTTGGACTCTCCCGCCAAAGCGGGCCTATTGCCTTTGCCGGGCCAAGGGGCCGGGATTGGGAGCGGACACAGTCCGCCGCTCAACCGCCGAGATAGGCTTTCTTCACCGACGCGTCGTTCATCAGGTCGGAGGCCTTCCCCTCCAGGACGATGCTGCCGGTTTCGATGACATAGGCGCGGTTCGCGATCGACAGCGCCATGTTCGCGTTCTGTTCCACCAGCAGGATCGTCGTGCCGCTCCGGTTGATGGTCTGGATGATGGAGAAGATCTCCTGAACGATAATCGGGGCCAAGCCCATCGAAGGTTCGTCCATCAGCAGGATCTTCGGCTTCGACATCAGCGCGCGCCCCATGGCGAGCATCTGCTGCTCGCCGCCGCTCAGCGTGCCCGCGCGCTGCCTGACGCGCTCTTTCAGACGCGGGAATTTCTCGAAGACCCTTTCGTAGTCCCGCGCGATCTGCGCCCGGTCCTTCCGGCTGTAGGCGCCCATCTCGAGGTTTTCCTGCACGCTCATGTTGGCGAAGATGCGGCGCCCTTCCGGCACATGCGAAATGCCGAGGTAAGGGATCTTGTGGGCCGGGTATCTGTTCAGCTCTTTGCCCTCGAACTCGATCTTGCCGCTGTCGGGCGTGACAAGACCGGAGATGGCGCGGAGCGTGGAGGTCTTGCCGGCGCCGTTCGCTCCGATCAGGGTGACGATCTCGCCCTCGTTCACCTTGATATTGATGTCGCGGAGCGCGTGGATCGCCCCGTAGTACACATTCAGATTCGTAATTTTAAGCATGGGAAGCCTCCTCGCCGAGATAGGCCTCGATCACCTTGCGGTTGCTTTTGATGACGCTCGGAGGGCCCTCCGCGATGATCTTGCCGTAGTCGAGCACGATGATGTTTTCGCACAGGCCCATCACCAGCCGCATGTCGTGCTCGATCAGCAGCACGGAGACATGGAATTCCTTGCGGATCCAGCGAATCAGGTCCATCAGCTCCTGCGTCTCCTGCGGGTTCATGCCGGCGGCCGGCTCATCCAGAAGCAGCAGCTTCGGCCCCGTCGCAAGCGCGCGCGCAATCTCGAGGCGGCGCTGCTCGCCGTAGGGAAGATTGGCGGCGTATTCGTCCTTTTTGTCCTCCAGATGAAAAATTTTGAGGATGTCGAGGGATCTTTTTTCGACCTCCGCTTCCTCGCGGAAAAAACCCGGCAGGCGCAGGATGGAGGAGGCGAGGCTGTACCGGGTCTGATAGCTGTACGAAACCTTGACGTTGTCCAGCACGGTGAGCGCCTTCATCAGGCGGATGTTCTGGAAGGTCCGCGCGATCTTTTTCTTGGTGATGTTGTAGGGTTTGAGGCCGGCGATGGATTCCCCGTTGAAAAGCACCTTGCCGGTCGAAGGCGTGTAGACGCCGGTCAGCATGTTGAAAACGGTCGTCTTGCCGGCGCCGTTCGGGCCGATCAGGCCGAACAGGTCGTTGTCTCCCATCTGCATGGAAAAATCCGAAACCGCCGCAAGGCCGCCGAACGTGATCGAAATGTCCTTCACATCAAGCAGCGGCATGGCTGTCGCCTCCCTTTCCCGTGACAAGGCCCGTAAGGAACTGCCAGATTTTCCGGAAGCGGAACCCCTTGACGCGCAGGATCATGATGACGATGAGCAACAGCGGGTAGATGACCATCCGCAGGTCCCCGACGACGCGGAGAACTTCCGGAAGCATGGTCAGGATAGCTGTGGAGGTGATGCAGCCGGCAAAGTTGCCCGTGCCGCCGAGCACCACATAGATCACGAGGTCGATGGATTTGAAATAGTTGAAGGTCGTCGGCTCGATGAACATCATGAGGAACGCGAACAGTCCTCCCGCCAGACCGGCGAAGAAAGCGCCGATCGTGAACGCCATGACCTTGTATCTCGTCGTATTGATGCCCATCGCCTCCGCCGCGATCTCATCCTCACGGACGGAGATCATCGCGCGGCCCTGGCTGGAATCGACCACATGGCCGAGGACCAGAATGGTCAGCACCATGCAGAAAAACACCCACGCAAAGGTGGTCTTGCCGGGAATGCCGGGCAGGCCCTGCGCGCCGCCGAGGGCGGGGATGTTCTGGATCGCCACCACGATGATCTGGCAGAAGCCCATTGTGGTGACGGCGAGATAGTCGCCCTTCAGGCGCAGCGTAGGCAGGCCGATGAGAAAGCCGAACAGCCCCGCGACGATGCTGCCGAGCAGCAGAACCAGCGGGAAAGGCAAGCCGCCCTTTAAGCTGAACATGGCCGCGGAATAGGCCCCGATCGCCATAAAAGCCGAATGGCCCAGCGTCAGCTGGCCGGTGTAGTTGATGATGAGGTTGGTGCTCAGCGCCAGAATGATATTGATGCAGATCGTCATCAGGATGCGCGTGTAATAGGCGTTGATAATGCTTGTGGAGATCAGCAGCGACAGCGCGGCGAAGATCGCCACGGCCGCGGCCAGCGAGATCCCCAGTTTTTTCAAATATGTACTCACCTTTCGCCACCTACACTTTCACGCTGACGTTCTTGCCGAGCAGCCCGCTCGGTTTGATGATCAGAATGATGATCAGCACGACGAAAGCGATGGCTCCGGAGAGCTGGGAATTCCAGGCGGTCACGAACGTCTCGATGAGGCCGAGGAGGATGCCGCCCGCAAACGCGCCCGGAATCAGGCCGATGCCGCCGAACACGGCCGCGACGAACGCCTTGATGCCGGGCTGCAGGCCCATGTACGGGTCGAGGCTGGAATAGAGGATGGACACCAGAACGCCCGCGGCGCCCGCCAGGGCGGAGCCGATGGCGAACGTCGCGGAAATGGTCGTATCGACGTTGATCCCCATCAGAGCCGCCGCATCCTTATCCGTCGAGGTCGCGCGCATCGCCTTCCCGATCTTCGTCCGGTAGATCACGACCTGCAGCAGGATCATCAGCAGCAGGGATGTGCCGAGAATGATCAGGTGAAGCGTATCCGTGCGGATCGGCCCGAACATGATGGTTTTCTGGGCCAGAATTCCGGCCGGATATGTCCTCGGATTGCCCCCGAACAGCCAGTTGAAGCCGTTTTCAAGGAGCAGCGACACGCCGATTGCCGTGATCAGCAGAGAGATGTTCGCCGCCTTTCTGAGCGGCTTGTAGGCGACGCGCTCGATGATCACGCCCGCAAGCCCCGCCCCCGCCATGGCAATCAGCAGCGTCGGTACGAACGAAAACCCGAAATCCGTTGCGACAAAGTAGCCGATGAAAGCTCCCACCATGAGAATATCGGCGTGCGCAAAGTTGATCAGCCCGATGATGCCGTAGACCATGGTGTAGCCCAGAGCAATCAGGGCATACACGCTTCCCAGCGAAAGGCCATTAATCAGCTGCTGTAAAAATTCGACCAATCTCAAAATTCATTTCCCTCCCAAATCATCCGGTTTTTCGCTGAGAAGCGCGGCCTCAGCAGGAAAGGCGCGCTCTCAGACCGGCCGCCGTGTCGGCGGACTTATGCGTCGGGCTGTACTTTCTTGAAGAACTTCTCTTTGCCGTCTTCCGTCTTGATGATGACCGCGGCCTTGACGGCATCGCGGCTCGAGTTGAATTTGATGTGGCCGGAAACGACCGTCCCGTCATAGTTTTTCAGAGCATCGCGGATCTTCGCGGCATCCGTGCCGCCCGCTTTCGCAATGCACTGGAGCAGGACCTTGCCGGCATCGTAGTTCAGGGCCGCCATCGCGTCCGGCGTGGTGTCCTGGCCGTACTTTGCCTTATAGGCCTTGATGAAATCGACGACTTCCTTGGCCGTGTCGTCCGGAGAATAATGGTTGGAGAAGTAAGAATTGTTGACCGCGTCGCCGCCGATGGAGAACAGGTCGGAGGAATCCCATCCGTCGCCGCCGAGGAACGTCGCCTTAATGCCGGCCGCGCGGGCTTCCTTCGCGATCACGGCCACGGTGTTGTAGTAGTCCGGCAGGAACATGACGTCCGGGTTCTTCGGCGCCACCTTCGTCAGCTGCGCGTTAAAATCCTTGTCTCCGGTGTTGTACGTTTCGGTATCGACGATCTTGCCGCCCTTTTTGGTGAAGTATTCGTTGAAAGCGTCGGCCAGGCCCTTCGAATAGTCGTCGCCGTTGTTGTAAACAATCGCGGCCGTCTTCGCCTTCAGGTCGTCGGCCGCGAAAGTCGCGACCGCCTGGCCCTGGAACGGGTCGATGAAGCAGGTGCGGAAAATAAAGTCGCCCGCCTGGGTGATCTTCGTATTGGTGCCGGTGCCGGTCACCATGGGGATCTGATACTGCTGGCAGATCGGAGCGAGGGAATTTGCGCACGTGCTGGTCAGAGGCCCTACGATGGCGACGACCTTATCACTGTTGATCAACTTCTGGCCGACGGTGACAGCCGTCGCCGCTTTGCCCTCGTCGTCCGAAAAGATGAACTGGACCTTACTGCCGAGAACGCCGCCCGCCGCATTGGTCTCCTCTTCCAAGAGCTGCAGCCCTTTCTGCGCGGACTGGCCGAATGTGGAGGTCTGACCGGTCAGAGGCGTCACAACGCCAACCTTGATGGTACCGCCGGAAGCGGTTCCGCTCCCGCCGGAAGACTTTGTTGACACGCCGCCGCCCTGGCACCCTGCGAGTGAGGCCGTCATGGCCGCGGTTAAAACGGCCGCCAGTATTTTCCTGTTCATAATAGACCCTCCTTATTAAATAGAACTAAATAAAAAAGTGCGCAAAGCAATCCCCCTGATTGATTTGCACACCTTTGTTTCAAAATATGTAGTTTATGGATACCCGCATTAAAAATTTAAAGCTATTATAAACGATATTTCCACAGTTGTCAATCTCTTTTGGCACATTGTTTTGAATAATTTAAGCTGGAAACTTGCAAAATTAAGGACCTTCCGTTCCGGAAAGAGGTCTTTGCGGGACCGTTCCCTCGGGGAGAGAATTTCCGCGTCCGGCTATTTTCCAAAAACACAAAAGCCGGTCGTACGACCGGCTTTTGTGTTTTTGGGGAGGAGTTGTATTGAAAAGGCGTGGCTCTTTAGCCACAGAAACTTATAATCAAAATTAATCAAAATAGAACCGCCGCGTGCAGGCGGCTTGATTTTTTCTGTCTTTATTATATTGCCGACGATGCCGGTCGTCAATGCTTTTACAGGAGATTGTGCAAGATTCTACTATTTGTATAAAACGTTGCTTTGCGGGTGAATATTTTAGGTATTTTTGGGCCCCGTTTTCCCCCGGAAAGCGTCGGTTTTCGGATCGCCGCGCAGGGCGCTTTCTTGTATTCCGGCCGCCGCGATGCTAAACTGTAAGAAAAAGGCTCAGGGAGGCAATATGGAACTGCAGAAAAACCAGATCATCCCCCTCGCGATCACGGGATATTCCGCGGAGGGAAGCGGCGTGGGGCATTATAACGGGATCGCCGTATTCGTTCCGCTGACCGCGGCCGGCGACCGGGTCGAAGCGAAGATCCTGAAAACGGCGAAGAACTTCGCCTACGGCAAAGCGGAGCGGATCGTCTCTCCCTCCGAGGACCGCATCCCCGTGGACTGCCCGCAGTTCTCCCGGTGCGGGGGCTGCGTCTTCCGCCATATTGCCTACCCTGCGGAGCTGCGCGCAAAGCAGCAGCGCGTGCAGGACGCTCTGGAACGCATCGCCGGGTTCCATTTCGCGGTTCTGAAACCGATCGTGGGTGCCGGGGACCCCGACCGCTACCGCAACAAGGCGCAGCTCCCCATCGGGGGCGGCCCCGACAACCTTCAGATGGGATTTTACGCCGCGCGGAGCCACCGCATCATCGACTGTGCCGAGTGCCTGCTCCAGCCGGAGGAATTCGCGCTCGCGACAGCCGCTTTCCGGGAGTGGGAACACGCCACGCGCGACAGCGTCTATGACGAGAGCACCGGCAGGGGCGCCCTGCGGCATCTTTTTCTACGCAAAGCGGAGGCGACGGGGGAGATCATGGCCTGCGTGGTGGTCAACGGCAACGGCGTCCACAACGAGCCGGAGCTCGTCTCCCTGCTGCGGCGGAAGGTCCCGGGCCTCGCAAGCGTCGTTGTCAACAGCAACCGCGAAAAGACGAACGTGATTCTCGGCAGAAAATGCCGGACCGTCTGGGGAAGCGATTCCATCACCGACCGGCTGTGCGGCCTGAGTTTCCGCATCTCCCCGCTGTCCTTCTACCAGGTCAACCCGAAGCAGGCGGAGCGCCTCTACGCGCTCGCCGGGCGGTACGCGGGCCTGACCGGGCGGGAGACCGTCCTCGACCTCTACTGCGGCACAGGCACCATCGGCCTCTCCATGGCGAAAAACGCGGCGCGCGTCGTCGGCGTCGAGATCGTGGAACAGGCGGTCGGGGACGCTCAGCGCAACGCGGCGGAAAACGGGATCGAAAACACGGAATTCCACTGTGGAGACGCGGCCGAGGCCGCGGAGATGCTGAAAAACCGCGGCATCCGCCCGGACGTGGTCGTCCTGGACCCCCCGCGCAAGGGCTGCGACCCGGCGCTGATCGGCACCGTCGCCGAAATGGCGCCCCCGCGCGTGGTGTACGTTTCCTGCGACCCCGCCACGCTGGCGCGCGACCTCAAGCGGTTCGCCCGGTACGGATTCAAGACCATGGAGGTCACGCCCGTGGACATGTTCCCCCGCACGGCGCACGTTGAGTGCGTGGCATTGATAACGAGGGTAAAAAAGTGAGTGTGTGAAAAGCCCGGGAATACCGGTACTTTCGGGGTTTGCGGGCAAAATTCC
>DAINSB010000077.1:0-10829 GCA_036741535.1 Caproicibacter sp.
CTCACGCGTCTGCTGCTCGAATTCCATCAGCTTGACGGCTTTTTCGTGCGTGAGTTCGTTTTCCAGGTTGTTCAGCAGGTAATCCTTCGCCTGGTCGGCGGTGAAGCCGGAGATGCGCTCCAGCATGTCGCGCTGGCTCTTTTTCAGCGCCTCCGCCTCCCCCAGGCGGTCTTCGGCCTGCTTGTTCTTATTGTTCAGGATCTCTTCCTTGGTTTCCAGGCCATCCATTTTCTTATCGAGAGTTTCTTCCTTCTGCTGGATGCGGCGCTCCTGGCGCTGTACTTCTTTCCGGCGCTCGTTCAGCTCACGTTCCGACTCGGTCCGCTGCCGGTGGATTTCGTCTTTGCCCTCAAGCACAGCCTCTTTTTTCTTCGCTTCGGCCGTCTTGATGGCGTCGCTGACGATCCGCTTCGCTTCCTGTTCTGCAGATCCGATTGTATATTCAGCGGTTTTTTTGCGGTGGTTCATGCCCGCAAAGAAACAGAGAAGACCCGCAACAACTGCGCATACGACCGCGATGAGTATGCAGCCCAATAAAGTTACGTCCAAATGTCGGCACCCTCCTTTTCTTTTTGCTTATTTCAATGATGTTTTTAGAAAATGATGAGACGCACTCTTGCAACAACACAATCCGTGCATCATGAAAATAATTGTATAACTTTCCACATGGCTCTGTCAAGGCAATTGCTTTCGGAATGGGAAAAGATGTCTGCGAAAAATCCAAAACGACCGGAATCGTGCAAAAGGGAACATCCCGGGGGCTCTGTTACGCGGCGGATCGCCGCGCGCGTTTCGGAGCAGGCTTGACAGCGGCCGCGGGCGGTGGTATAGTAGACGGGACAGTTGAATGATCCAAAACGTCGACGAGGAAGCCGCATGGACGGCCGCAGCAGAGAGCGTGCGCGATACGCTGAAAGCGCGCGCGGCGGCATCCGGGCAGGGCTACCGCCTCCGAGCGCGCACCGAGGAAGCAATTCGAAAGGTGCGCCGGTCCGGCGCCGTTACAGCCGCAATGAGGGCACGGAATGTTCCGTCGCCGAATTTGGGTGGAACCGTAAGCTTTTGAGCCTTACCCCAAGCAGGGGTAGGGCTTTTTTATTTTCAGAAGGAGTGGAAACGATGATCAAGGTCAGACTGAAAGAAGAGGTACGGGAGTTCGAGAGCGGCACGACCGTGGCCGAAATCGCGAAGTCCATCGGCGCGGGCCTGTATAAAGCGGCATGCGCCGGCAAGCTGGACGGAAAGGTCGTCGATCTGCGCATGCCCGTGACAAGGGACTGCGAGTTAAAGATCCTCACGTTCGACGACGAGGAGGGGAAAAAAGCCTATTGGCACACGACCTCCCATATCATGGCGCAGGCGGTGAAACACCTGTTCCCGGACGCGGGCTTCGCCATCGGCCCGGCCATTGAAAACGGCTTCTACTACGACTTCGACCTGCCGCGCGCGTTGACGCCGGAGGACATGCGGGCGATCGAGGCGGAGATGAAGAAGATCATCAAAGCGGACCTTCCCCTCGAGCGTTTCGAGCTGGACCCGCCCGACGCGCTCGCCCTGATGGAGAAGGAGCACCAGAAATACAAGGTGGAACTGATTAAAGAGCACGCGGGGAAGGGGGAGAAGATCAGTTTTTACCGCCAGGGGGACTATATCGACCTCTGTGCCGGCCCGCACCTGATGACGACCGGGCAGGTCAAGGCGGTCAAACTGACGAACTGCACGGGCGCCTACTGGCGTGCGAACGCGAAGAACAAGATGCTGCAGCGCGTCTACGGCATCTCGTTCCCCAAGGCTTCGGAGCTCGAGGCCTACCTGAACATGCTCGAGGAGGCGAAGCGCCGCGACCACCGCAAGCTGGGCCGCGATCTCGACCTGTTCGACATCTACGACGAGGGCCCCGGCTTCCCGTTCTTCCTGCCAAACGGCATGGTCCTGCGCAACGAGCTCGAGAATTTCTGGCGCAAAGAGCACGTCAAATGGGGCTATCAGGAGATCCGCACCCCCATGATCCTGAGCGCCGAGCTGTGGCACCGCTCCGGCCACTGGGACCACTACAAAGACAATATGTATACGACGAAAATCGACGGCCAGGACTACTGCATCAAACCGATGAACTGCCCCGGCGGCATGCTGGTCTACAAAAGGAAGCTGCATTCCTACCGGGACCTCCCGGAGCGTTACTGCGAGCTGGGCCTCGTGCACCGGCATGAGCTCTCCGGCGCGCTGCACGGCCTGATGCGCGTGCGCTGCTTCACGCAGGACGACGCCCACATCTTCATGACGCCCGACCAGGTCGAGGGCGAGATCCTCGGCGTCATGGACATGATCGACAGCTTCTATAAGATTTTCGGTTTCGAGTACAAGCTGGAGCTTTCCACCCGACCGGAGAATTCGATGGGCACCGACGAGCAGTGGGAGGCGGCGACGAACGCCCTGATCCACGCCCTGAAGAAAAACGGCAGGCCGTACGAGGTCAACGAGGGCGACGGCGCATTCTACGGGCCGAAGATCGACTTCCACCTGCGCGATTCGCTGGGGCGCACCTGGCAGTGCGGGACCATCCAGCTCGATTTCCAGATGCCGGAGCGGTTCGAGCTGACCTATACGGGCGAGGACGGCGAAAAGCACCGCCCGGTCATGCTGCACCGCGTGATCTTCGGCAGCATCGAGCGTTTCATCGCCATCCTGACCGAGCACTACGCCGGCGCGTTCCCGATCTGGCTCGCGCCCGTGCAGGCGAAGGTCCTGCCGATCTCCGAAGCGGCGATGGCGTACGCGAAAAAGGTCGCGGACAAGCTGGCGGCCGCCGGCATCCGGGTGGAGGTCGATTCCCGCAACGAGAAGATCGGCTACAAGATCCGCGAGGCGCAGATGATGAAGATCCCGTACATGCTGGTCGTGGGCGAGAAGGAAGCCGCAGACGGCACGGTTTCCGTCCGCAGCCGCAAGGGCGGGGACCTCGGCTCCAAGACGCTCGAGGAGTTCCTCCAGAAAGCCCTCGAAGAGATCAAAAACAAGACGGCGGATTGAGGCGCGGTGCCCGCGCAGTCAAGTCGCGCCGTTCAGCACGGATAGGATTTTAAGCCCCAATCGGCGCGAGAGTCAAAGGCATCTCCCGCGCCTTTTCTTGTCGGGAGTTGTCTTAAATTCTCGCGCCAAATGCGGCTTGCGATTTTTACTCAGCTAACCGGCGCGGCTTGGGAGCGGCGACACGCCGCCAGCGCCGCTTCATAGGCGGCTTTCGTCCTTCTGTCGAAGCAGACCATCGTGACCTCGCGCACGACCTTCGAGCTTTTGAGGAACCCGGCGATCTCGCGCACGGCGATGGCGGCGGCGCGAGCAAGCGGGAAACGGTACACCCCCGTGCTGATAGAGGGGAACGCGACGGTGCGGCAGTCGTTTTCCTCCGCGAGCCGCAGGCAATTCCGGTAGCAGGAAGCCAGAAGCCCGTCTTCGCCGGAGCTTCCTCCCCGCCAGACGGGCCCCGGCGTATGGATGACGCGCTTCGCGGGCAGGTCGTACCCCGCCGTGATCTTCGCTTCGCCGGTTTTACAGCCGTGCAGCGTCCTGCATTCCGCCAGCAGCCCGGGCCCCGCGGCGCGGTGGATGGCGCCGTCCACCCCTCCTCCGCCGAGCAGCGACGTGTTCGCGGCGTTCACGATCGCGTCCGCGCGGAATTTCGTGATGTCTCCTTCCGTGATATGAAAGCCCATCGTTCAACCTCCCGATTCTTCTTTCAGCAGATATGTCTCCGTTATCATACCGCCTTCCGGCCGGCAAAACAAGCCCCGGGGGTCTGCGCGCGGGTTTTTTATCGGTTTGAAAATATTACGATCAGCAGCATTTTGAAGGCATCGGGCGCAAAAAGCGCGTGCGGTTTCTTCGCCGGCATGAGCAGGGACTCGCCCGCTTTGACCTCGTGCTCTTCGCCGTCCACGGTCAGGAGCCCCGTTCCCTCCAGAACGATCGCCATCGCGTCGCCGTCCGAATCGTGCGTGCCGATCTCTTCGCCCTTGTCGAAGGCGAAAAGCGTCACGCTGACGGCGTCGTTCTGGGCGAGCGTTTTGCTGACGACCTGGCCGGGCAGGACGCTTACCTGATCCGCAAGGTTCAGGACCGTCTCCGGCTCCATGTTTTTGATGTATTTTTCAGCCATCGTATTTCCTCCTTTCATTCTTCCACGATCCGGCCGTCGGGGGAGATCACCGCGACCTGCCAGGGGATCGTCTTCCCGCCGGCGGTCAGGGCCTCCTTCACGGCGCGCTCGAGCCCGCCGCAGCAGGGGACCTGCATCCGCACGACCTTCACGCTTTTGACGGAGTTGTTCCGGATGATCTGGGTCAGCTTTTCCGCATAGTCGACCGCGTCGAGCTTCGGGCAGCCGATCAGGGTGACGCGATTGCGCATGAATTCCCGGTGGAACGAGGCGTAGGCGTATGCCGTGCAGTCCGCCGCGATAAGGAGGTTCGCGTTTTCAAAATAGGGCGCGTTGACGGGCACCAGTTTGATCTGCACCGGCCATTGCATCAGCTCGCTCCCGGACGGCCCGCTTCCCGGAGCTTCGGCGGCCTGCGGTTTCGGGCGGTTCAGCGTCCTCGTCATGCTTCCGGGGCACCCCGAAAACGCGCGCGGCGGCGTTTTCCGCATGGAGGAGGGCGCGCCCGCCTCCCGCTCCACAATGGAGATGGCCCCGGCCGGGCAGGCGGGCAGACAGTTCCCGAGGCCGTCGCAGAAGTCGTCGCGCACGAGCTTCGCCCTGCCGTTTACCATGGCGATCGCGCCCTCCTGGCAGGCGGCGGCGCACAGCCCGCATCCGGTGCATTTTTCTTCGTCGATCTGGACGATATTACGGATCATAAAAATTCCTCCCGTGCGGCGACACGCCGCCGTTTCAGTTTGCAGATGGAAAATGGAAAGCGTACCCGATGCGAAGAGCAGGCGCCTTTTCAACAGAAACCGAAGTCGTAACCGCCGTAGGCTCAAAAGGCATTTTAACGTCCGGGAGCTGCCCAAAACGCTCCCACCAAACAAAACTACTTTTTTCGCGATGCTGAACGGTGGGGCTTGGCTGCGGCGACACGCCGCCGCCTTGTCTTTCCGCTGCCATTGTACGATACTGAAGGCGGAACGTCTGTTGCATTTACAACATAAAGGAGAAAAAATGAAAAAAGATCTGCCGCTTTCGGTCCCGATCCCGCTGTTCCGGGGGATTCACCCGGACGAGTTCCCGCGGATGCTCCGGTGCCTGCATGCGAGGACGACCGGCTGCCGGAAGGGGGAGATCGTCCTGCTGGAAGGGCAGCCGGTCACGGAGGTCGGCGTCGTGCTGTCGGGGCGGGTGCAGGTCGTGAAAGAGGATTTTGCCGGCACCCGCAATATTTTAGCGGAGTTCGGCCCCGGCAGCCTGTTTGCGGAGTCCTACGCCTGCGCGCGCTCCGACCGGCTGCCCGTGACGGTGGTCAGCATCGCGGACGGCGAGATCCTGTGGCTGGACTACGCGAAAATCGTGGCGGCCCGTCCGACGGAATGCGGGTTCCATACGCGGCTCATCGAAAACATGCTCTCCATTCTGGCTTCCCGGAACATCCTGCTCAGCCGGAAGATCGAGCATATCTCCAGGCGGACGACCCGCGAAAAGCTGATGGCCTATCTTTCCGATCAGGCGGCGACGCAAGGTTCCGGCGAATTCGATATTCCGTTCAACCGCCAGGAGCTGGCCGATTATCTCTGCGTCGACCGCAGCGCCCTGTCGTACGAGCTCGGCAGGATGCAGAAAGAGGGATTGATCCGGTTCCGGCTCAACCACTTCCGCCTTCTGGCTCCCTGACGGGCGGCTTTTGGCGAAAAACCGCTTGACTTGCGGGGGCGGGCAGGTTATAATAAATACAATATTCGAGAACACGAAGACGAAGAGAGTAGATCTTTCTCCTCAGCCGGAAAGAGAGACCTCCCCGGGAAACCGGGCTGAAAAGGGGTCGGCAGGGGCGGGGTTGAACATGGCTTCCGAGTGGCGTACCGAGACGCTTGGGCGTTTAGGCTGCGACGGGCTTTTCCCGTTACAGAAAAAGAGTATAGCGCATTTGCGCCGTACTTGTCGAGGCCCTGTTCCGCGAGGACGGGGCAAATGGAAGTGGTAACACGGGTTTTCCCGTCTTCTTTTTTGAAGACGGGATTTTTTTTATTGCCCTTTGCAGAATTCGGCAGCGGCGGAGAGGAGAAGCACGATGAAGATCAGCGAGATTCTGGGGCGGGGGAAGATCTCGGTATCCTGCGAGGTGTTCCCTCCGAAAAAGGATTCGGATATGGAGTCGGTGCAGCGCGCCGTAGCGGAGATCGTCGGCATGAAGCCCGCCTTCCTCAGCGTGACCTACGGCGCCGGGGGAGGCACCTCGCGGCACACCATCCGCATCGCCTCCGACGTGCAGCACATGGGCGTCCCCGCGCTGGCCCATCTGACCTGCGTTTCGTCCACAAAGCAGGAGATCGAGTCCCGCCTGCGGGAGCTGCGCGACAGCGGCATCGAAAATATCCTGGCCCTGCGCGGCGACATCCCGCCCGGGCAGGAATTTCCCGCCCCGCAGCAGTACCACTACGCCTACGAACTGGTCCGGCAGATCAGGGCTTTCGGGGGGTTCTGCATCGGCGCGGCCTGCTACCCGGACGGGCACGTCGAGTGCGAGCACAAGGAGGACGACATCGACTACCTGCGTCAGAAGGTGGAATGCGGGTGCGATTTTCTGACCACGCAGATGTTTTTCGACAACGACGTGTTCTACAATTTCATGTACCGCGTCCTTGCGAAAGGGATCCACGTGCCGGTCGTCGCGGGCATCATGCCGGTCACGAGCAGCCGGATGATCAAACGCGCCTGCGCGCTTTCCGGCATGATGCTGCCCCCTTCGCTCAAGGCGATCGTCGACAAATTCGGCGACAGGCCGCAGGCCATGAAACAGGCGGGCATCGCCTACGCGACCGAGCAGATCGTGGATCTGATTTCCAACGGCGTCACCGCCGTCCACATCTACACCATGAACAAACCCGACGTGGCCGGCAGCATCATGCGGAACCTCTCCGACATCGTCGGGTGAGCCCGCCGGCGCGTCGCCTCCTTTAAAAATAATTTTGAGAAAAGACTTGACAAACCGCGGAAACCGAGCTATGATAACAATCAATAAATATATAACATATATATTTACTATAATAAAAAGGAGGAACCGGTCGTGAAAAGCGGATTTGCAGGAGCGGAAAGATGCGGGATGTGCGAAATGTGCGGCATCCTGTGCTGTGCCATGCCCGAAATGCGGGGCGGCCGGATCTTCCCGAAACGATAGACTGCGCGGAAAGCGCAGGCTTCATGCATGCGGAGAGGGCCGGCAGACCGAACGGGCTGCCGGCTTTTTCATATTCATCCGTGGAAAACCGAAATATTTATACAAGAAAGGTCGATTGACGATGAGCGAAAGAAAATTTGGATTCGACACCCTTCAGGTTCAGGCGGGGCAGCACCCCGATCCGGCGACAGGCGCGCGGGCGGTCCCGATCTACCAGACCACCTCGTTCGTGTTCAAGGACACGGCGGAGGCGGAGGGGCGGTTCGGCCTGACGATCCCGGGCAACATCTACGGCAGGCTGACAAACCCGACAACCGAAGTCTTTGAGAAGCGCATCGCGGCGCTGGAGGGCGGTTCCGCGGCGATCGCCACGGCTTCCGGGGCGGCGGCCGTGACCTATTCGATCCTGAACATTGCGGGCGCGGGGGACGAGATCGTCTCCGCCAGCACGCTGTACGGCGGCACCTACAGCCTGTTCGCGCACACGCTGCCGAAATACGGCGTGCACACGGTGTTCGTCGATCCGGACGACCCGAAGAATTTTGAACGGGCGATCACGCCGAAGACCAAGGCGATCTATTACGAGACCCTGGGCAACCCGGGCATCAACGTGATCGACTTCGACGCGGTGGCCGAGATCGCCCAAAAACACAAGCTGCCGGTCATTGTGGACAACACGTTCGCAACGCCGTATCTGTTCCGTCCGTTCGAGCACGGCGCGGCCGTTTCGCTCCACTCGGCGACGAAGTTCATCGGCGGGCACGGTTCCTCCATCGGCGGCGTGATCGTCGAGAACGGCAAATTCGACTGGACCAACGGCAAATTCCCGGGCTTCACGGAGCCGGACAAGAGCTACCACGGCATCAAATTCGCGGACCTCAAGCCCGCGGCGTTCGTGACGAAGATCCGCGCGCAGCTTCTGCGCGACACGGGCGCGACGCTTTCCCCGTTCAACTCGTGGCTGTACATCCAGAGCCTCGAATCGCTGTCGCTCCGCGTGGCGAAGCACGTCTCCAACACGGAGAAGATCGTCGAGTTCCTCGCGCATCACCCGAAGGTCAAGGAAGTCAATTATCCGGGCCTGAAGAGCAACAAATATTACGGCCTCGCGAAGAAGTATTTCCCGAAGGGCGCGGGCTCCATCTTCACGTTTTCGGTCAAGGGAGACGTGAACGCCGCGAAGAAGTTCATCGACAGCCTGCAGATCTTCTCGCAGCTCGCGAACGTCGCGGACGCGAAGTCCCTCGTGATCCATCCTTCCACCACCACGCATCAGCAGCTCACGCTGGAAGAGCAGCGCGCGGCCGGCTTCGGGCCGGAGACGATCCGCCTTTCCATCGGCGTGGAGGACCCGGACGACCTGATCTGGGACCTCGGCCAGGCGCTCGACAAGGCCGTGCAGGGGTGACTTTCGGAATCGTTTCAAAAAAAGTGCGGAGCGGCGGAATGCCGCTCCGTCCGCTGCTCCGCCGGATTGCGGAAGAACGGAGGTGTGAAGCGTGCCCATCACCGTGCCAGAGGGGCTTCCGGCCGCACAGGCCCTGGAAAAAGAAAACATTTTCGTCATGGGGCGGGATCGGGCGGTCCATCAGGACATCCGGCCGCTCCAGATCCTGATTCTGAATCTGATGCCCACCAAAACGGATACGGAAAGGCAACTCCTGCGGCTTCTGAGCAATTCGCCGCTCCAGCTCAACGTGGAGTTCCTCCGCATGGTGAGCCATGTGGCGAAACACACGCCGCTCGAGTATCTGCTGAAGTTCTACAAGAGCTTCGGGGAGGTGAAAAACAACCGGTACGACGGCATGATCATCACCGGGGCCCCGGTGGAGCGCCTGAAATTTGAGGAGGTCGATTACTGGGGAGAGCTGTGCCGCGTCATGGAATGGTCGAAGCACAACGTCTATTCCACCATGCACATCTGCTGGGGGGCGCAGGCGGCCCTGTATTACCACTTCGGCGTCCCGAAATACGAGCTTCCGGAAAAGCTGACGGGCGTCTTCGAGCACCGCATCCTGTACCCGTCCCATCCGGTGCTGCGCGGCTTCGACGACTATTTCTGGGCGCCCCATTCGCGCTACACGGAAGTGAGGAAGCGCGACATCGACCGCGTGGGAAAGCTCGAGGTCCTCGCCGTCTCCCGGGAGGCGGGGGTGTTCCTCGTGGCGAACCGGAACGGCAGGCAGTTCTTCATCACGGGGCACTGCGAGTACGACCGCACGACCCTTGCGAGGGAGTATGCCCGCGACGTGAAGAAGGGCATCCCGGTCAAGGTCCCGGCGCATTATTTCCGCGACGACGACCCGGCCAAATCCCCGGTCATGAAATGGCGCAGCCACGCGTCGCTCCTGTTTTTGAACTGGCTCAATTATTTTGTCTATCAGCGCACGCCGTACGATCTTTCGGACCTGAACGGGCAGGAAGCGTGAGGTTCTGCGGCGGAACCGAGGAAAGGGGATCTAACATGTCCGGACGTACGTACGGTTCCGAATACGGGTTTCTGACGAGGTCGGTCCACGCGGGGAACGATGTGGACGAGGGGACGGGGGCCATCCGGCGGCCGATCACTATGGCGAACTGCTATGCGCTGCCCTATGACCCGACCTCCATCAACTGGAGCAGCACCGACAAGGCGCTTTACACAAGAAACAGCGGGGTCAACCAGCTTTATCTTCAGCAGAAAATCGCTTCGCTGGAAGGAACGGAGGACAGCGTGGTGCTCGCTTCGGGCGTGGCGGCGCTCTCCGGCATTTTCTACACCTTCCTCAAGGCGGGCGACCACGTCGTCACCTCCAAGGTGACGTATATCGCCGTCTACCGCCTTCTGACGGAGGAACTCAAGGACAAATACGGCATTGAAGCGACGCTGGTGGACACGTCCGACCCGCAGGCGGTGGCGGACGCGATCCGGCCGAACACGAAGCTGATCCACATTGAGACGCCGGGCAACCCGACCATCGGCGTTTCCGACATCGCGGCCATCGCGCACATCGCGCACGAGCGGGGCATCCTCTTCTCCGTCGACAACACCTTTGCGTCCCCGTACCTGCAGCGCCCCGCCGAGCTGGGCGCCGACCTCACCGTGGAGAGCCTCACGAAATACGTCAACGGCCACGGCGACGCGCTCGGCGGCTCCGTCTCCGGAAAGAAGGAGCTGATCGACCGCATCCGCGCTCAGGCGATGGTGAACCTCGGGGGCGTCATCAGCCCGTTCAACGCATGGCTCATCATGCGCGGCTCCGTCACGCTGCCGCTGAGAATGCGGCAGCACAGCGAAAGCGCGCTTGCCGTGGCAAAATTCCTCAAAAGCCATCCCGCGGTACGGTTCGTCGCCTACCCGGGTCTCCCGGACAACAGGGGGCACGCCGTCGCGGCGAAGCAGATGCACGGCGGCTTCTCCGGCATGATCGCCTTCGGCCTGAAAGGAGACGCCGAGGCCCACAACCGGTTCGTCAGCTATCTGAAAGTCGTCACCTCGGCCGTCTCCCTCGGCCACGA
>DAINSB010000078.1:0-10766 GCA_036741535.1 Caproicibacter sp.
GCAGCTGGCCTACGACCTCGGCAAGGACCCGAAGGACGTGTTCATCGGCGACATCGGCGACGTGGTCGAGCTCCATGAAAACTATATGAAGCGGCTTCCGTCGGTGCCGGCGGGCAAGGTCTTCGTCGACGGCCTCGGCGTCGGCGACGTGGGCAGCATCGTCCTGCGGGACCGCAAACACCTTGCGGAAGACGGCCTGGTCGTGGCGGTCTGCACCATCTCTTCGCAGGACGGGCATATCATCTCCGGCCCGGACGTGGTTTCGCGCGGCTTTGTCTACGTGCGCGAATCGGAGTCGCTCATGGTCGAGGCGAAAGAGCTTGTCACCTCGGTGTTGGAGGACTGCGCCGACAGCAACATCCACGACTGGGGCACGCTGAAAACGAGGATCAAGGACGAGCTTTCCAAGTTGCTGTATGAAAAGACGAGGCGCAGCCCGATGGTCCTGCCGATTCTGATGGAAGTCTGAATGCCGTGCCGGCTTCGCGCAGTTGAAGGAGTAAACGGTCTTGAAAAGGAAAGTCTGGGCATCCGCCCCGGTTTTTTACGTGATTTCCGCATGCATGTTCGCCATGGCCGGCATCAGCTGGTTCTGGAACCGCACGGTCTTCGCGGTGGAGCTCTGCCTTGCCGCGGCTTCCGTTCTGGCCGTGATGATCGCGGTGTCGCATTTTCACGCCCACGTCGCCTCTGCGGTCCGGAGCGCGAAGACGGTCCTTTCCGGGGAGCAGTACCGGCTGATGCAGGAATTTTCGCTCCCCGTCGTGCTGGTCGGCCGGGCGGGCGACATGATCTGGGTCAACCGGGTGTTCTGGAACACCGTCTGTGAAAAACGCGAGTGCAGGGGAGAGAACATCCAGAAATTCATCTATCCGCACACGGTGCAGCAGGTGCTGGAGTCGAACGGCGTCGACGTCTCCGTCGGGCATCGCCGGTTCAGCGTCTACGGCGTGAAAAGCGGGGAAGACTGCATCTTCTATTTTATCGAGAACACCTACTTCAAAAACGTCGAGCGCGAATACCACGAGAGCCGCCTCGCCGTGATCTACGCCCTGTTCGACAACCGGGAAGAGCTTGCCCGCAACGCCACGAACAGCGAAGACACCCGCGTCGCGTCCGAGGTGGAGGAGATCCTGATCCAGTGGGCGCAGGGGATGGGCGGCTTCCTGAAAAAGATGAGCAGCGGACGGTTCCTGATCGTGACGGACGAGCACCATATCCGTCAGGAGATGGAGAAGCGTTTTCCGGTCCTCGACAAGATCCGCGCGATCCGGCTGGGGGAACGCTTTTCCCCCACCGTCTCCCTTGGCGTCGCCCGCGGGGCGGCCACGCCGCTGGAGGGCGACACCTGGGCGCGCAAGGCCCTCGACATGGCGCTCGGCCGCGGCGGGGACCAGGTCGCCGTCAAGCAGGAGGACGATACATACGAATTTTTCGGGGGGCTGTCGAAAGGTGTGGAAAAACACGACAAGGTGCGGACCCGTGTCTTCGCCGCGACGCTGTCCGACAACATCAAGGCGAGCGACTACGTCTTCATCATGGGGCACAAATTTTCCGATCTCGACTGCATCGGCTCCGCGTGCGGCCTGTGGAATGCGGCCGCGAAGAATCTCGGCAAGCCGGCCTATATCGTTGTCGACCGGTCCACCACCCTTGCGGGCCCGCTGATCGACGGGCTGCAGCAGGAGTATCCGGAGGAGCGGATCTTCGTTTCCCCGATGGAGGCGATGCAGTTCGCGACGCCGAAGTCCCTGCTGGTCGTGACGGACACCCATTCGCCGGAGTTTGTCGAGAGCCCGGAGCTCCTGAAGGCGCTGCCCCGCGTGGTCGTGATCGACCACCACCGCATGATGGTGCACCACATCGAGAACGCCGTCGTCTTTTATCACGAGCCGTTCGCAAGCTCCGCCTCCGAAATGGTCACGGAGCTGGTGCAGTACATCGGGGACAAAATGCTGACGGACGCCGAGGCGGAGGCGCTGCTCGCGGGGATCATGCTCGACACGAAGAATTTCGTTCTGAAGACGGGGGCCAGGACCTTTGAGGCCGCCGCCTATCTGCGCCGCAAGGGCGCCGATACGGTCAAGGTGAAACGCCTGTTCTCCGATTCTATCGACGCGTACAAAGAGAAATACAAGCTGATTTCGGACGCGCAGATGATGGGCAGCTTCGCCATCGCGGCGACGGATTCGGAATTCCCCGACATCCGCATCTCGGCTTCTCAGGCGGCGGACGAGCTCCTTTCCATCCAGGGGGTCGACGCCTCGTTCGTCATCTACCCGGCGGACGGGATCATGAATATCTCGGCGCGCTCGATGGGCGAGGTCAACGTGCAGCTTATCATGGAGCAGCTCGGCGGCGGCGGCCATCTCACCATGGCGGGCGCGCAGCTCGGCAGGCTCTCCTCCGCGCAGGCGAAGGAAAAGCTGGTGGCGGCGATCCAGAAGGTCACGGCAGGCTGAGCCTGAACGCACTTCGCCGCCGTTCAGCGCGGAGAAAAAATAAGCCCGCTTCGGCGGGAGAGTATCGGGAACCTCCCGATACGGTTTCCGGAGGTTTTAAGAATGAAAGTAGTATTGCTTGAAGATGTCAAGGGGTCCGGCAAAAGGGGAGACCTCGTTCAGGTGAGCGACGGCTTCGCGCGCAATTTTCTGCTGCCCCGCAAGCTGGCCAAAGAGGCGGACGCGCAGGTGATACGGGAACTGAAAAGCGCGCAGGACGCGAAGGAATACCATAAGAAGCAGGAGATGGAGAAGGCCCGCAAAACGGCTTCCCAGCTTGCGGGCAAGACCCTGAAGATCGCCGTCAAGGCCGGGCAGGGGGGAAAGATCTTCGGTTCCGTCACGGCGGGGGAGATCTCTGAGCAGCTCAAGAGCAGCCTGCACGCGGAGGTGGACAAGCGCAAGATCGTCCTGGCGGACGAGATCAAGGCGTGCGGGACGTATGAGTTTGAAGTGAAGCTTTTCGCCGGCATTTCCGCGAAGATGTACGTCCTTGTCACGGAGGAGTGACGGCGGGCTGAATGGAGGTGCGCGCGGTATGGATGATTCGGTAACAGGCGGGTACAGCGGGCTGAACCTCCCGTTCAGCCCGGAGGCGGAGCAGTCCGTCCTCGGCGCCGTGCTGCTGGACGCCTCCTGCATGGACCGCGTCGCGCAGATCCTTCCGCATGCGGATTATTTTTATCTCAGCGCCAACGGCCGGATCTATTCCGCGATGCTGCGGATGTTCACGGAGGGCCGGCCGATCGACTTCGTCACCGTTCTGGAGGCTCTCAAAAAGAGTGGGGACTTCGACGAGGGGGAGAGCAAGACCTATCTGCTGCAGCTCGCGCAGCTTGTCCCCTCCATCTCCAACGTGGAGTCCTACGCGGCCATCGTGCGCGACAAATACGACATCCGCACGCTGATCACGGCCGCGCGGGACATCATCGAGGAATCCTCGTCCGGCGAAGCGGACGCGACCGCCCTGCTGGATTCCGCGGAGCAGCGTATTTTTGACATCCGGCGCGGAAAAAATATGCAGAGTCTCCAGCGCGTGGGCGAGATCATCGTGGAGGAATTCGACCGGCTCGACAAGCTGAATTCGCCGGACGCCGACCAGTACCGGGGGGTGCCCACCGGCATCCGCGAGCTCGACGAGGCGATCACCGGCCTGAACCGGACGGATTTCATCCTGCTCGGCGCCCGGCCGGGCATGGGCAAGACGAGCTTTGCTCTGAACATCGCCCGGCACGCCGCCGTCAAGGCGGGGAAGCGCGTCGCCTTCTTTTCCCTGGAAATGAGCAAGGAGCAGCTCGTCTCCCGCCTGCTTTCGACGGAAGCCCTGGTGGAGGGGACGAAACTGCGCACGGGCAGGCTCTCGGAAGACGAGTGGGTCCGCCTGATTGAGGCCGGCGACACGCTGTCGAAAACGGAGCTGTATTTCGACGACAATCCGTCCATCACCGTGCCGGAGATCAAGGCGAAGCTCCGCCGCCTGCGCGACGTCGATCTGGTCGTGATCGACTATCTCCAGCTCATGACGGCCTCGACCCGGATCGACAACCGCGTGCAGGAGATTTCGCAGATCACCCGCAACCTCAAGATCATGGCCAAGGAGCTGAACGTGCCGGTCCTCACGCTTTCCCAGCTCGCCCGCGACAGCGAAAAGAGGGCCAACCACCGTCCGGTCCTCTCCGACCTGCGGGACTCCGGCTCCATCGAGCAGGACGCCGACATCGTGCTGTTCCTGTACCGGGACGATTATTATCAGGACGCCGAGCCCCCGGACGAAAACGGGGACAAAAACAAGAGCGAGTGCATCATCGCGAAAAACAGGCACGGGGAAACCAAGACCATTCCCCTGCACTGGCAGGGGGAATATATGCGCTTTACCGCACAGGAGGCCATCCTCAGTGAACAGTGACATCGCGGAGATTGAAGCGAAGATCGAACGGACGATCCGCAGATGGAAGATGCTGCCGCCCGGCTGTCCGGTGGTCGTCGGACTTTCGGGCGGGGCGGATTCGATCGCGCTGACGCATTTTCTGCTGCGCTACGCCGCCCGGGCGGGAATTTCCGTTGTGGCCGCGCATGTCAACCACGGCCTGCGCGGGGAGGAATCGGACGCCGACGAGGCATTCGTGCGCGCTTTCTGCGAAGAGCGTCATCTGGCGCTCGAGGTCAGGCGCGCGGATGTCGGCTCCCTCGCAAAACAGAATTCCCTCGGGACGGAAGAATGCGGGCGGAAAGTCCGCTATTCTTTTTTTAACAGCCTGTGCGGACCGGGCGGATCGCGACCGCCCACACCCTCTCTGACAGCGCGGAGACGGTGCTGATGAACCTCGCGCGGGGCGCGGGGCCGCGCGGCCTCGGCGGCATCCCGCCGGTGAGGGGCAACGTCGTGCGCCCGCTGATCGAAGTCACCCGCGCCGAGACGGAGCGGTACTGCGGCTTTTACCGCCTGCCCTATGTGACGGACAGCACCAACCGGAGCGAGAATTACGCGCGCAACCGCGTCCGCCTGAAAGCCGTGCCGGCCCTGAAATCGGTCAACCCCGCTTTTGAAGACTGCGTGCGGCGGACGGCCGACATCCTGCGCTGCGACGAAGAGTGCCTCGAAGAGCTGGCGGAACGGGCGGCGGCGGAAGCGGCGCAGCCCTCCGGCGGCTATGATGCCGCGTCTCTGCGGAAGATCCCGCGCGCCGTGCTCCTCCGCGTCATCCGGAACGCCGTCCGCGCGGTCTCCGAAGCGGAGATCGGCTACGGCCATGCCGCGGCCGTCGAAGAGATCGTCCGGAACGGAAAAGGCTCCGTCACGGTCGCGGGCGGAATACAATGTTGCGTAGAGGGCAATACTCTTTTTGTCGCGCGGCAGCAGGCCGCCCCGCCGCCCCGGTGGGCCGTGCCGCTGGACTCTTCGGGGACCGCCGCGCTGCCGGACGGCAGGGAATTCCGCCTGCGCCGCGTCGGGGAGGAAGCGTGGAAAAACCACGGGAAAATTAACAAATTATTATTTAATAATCTCATTAACTATGATACAATATCAAATAATGGCTCTTTTGTCCGCAACCGCCGAGAGGGGGACGTTTTCCGCCCGGCCTGCAGAAATGTGACGAAATCACTGAAAAAACTGTTCAATGAGGCGCATACTCCTATATGGGAGCGCAGCCGTCTGGCGGTTCTGGAATGCGCGGGGCGGATTTTGTGGGTGGAAGGGTTCGGCGCTTCGGAAGAAGCGCGCGTGTCGGAACATACGCGCGAAGCCGCTGAA
The DNA here is from genome assembly GCA_036741535.1 of Caproicibacter sp. Taxonomy (GTDB): domain Bacteria; phylum Bacillota; class Clostridia; order Oscillospirales; family Acutalibacteraceae; genus Thermocaproicibacter. Next base: position 5,755 of record DAINSB010000078.1, read on the forward strand.
ATTAGAATTAAGGAGCGCAGCAACGGTGCATACAATGAACGATGACATTCGGCAGGTCCTTTTTTCTGGGGAACGAATCGCAGCAATCGTGAAAGAAATGGGCGCGCGCATCAGCGCGGATTACAGCGGGAAAAACCTGCTGCTGGTCAGCGTTCTGAAGGGTTCCATCGTGTTTATGTCCGACCTCATGCGGGCGATCACCATCCCGTGCAGCATCGATTTCATGGCGGTTTCGAGCTACGGGACCGGCACGAAGACCTCGGGCGTCGTAAAAATCATCAAGGACCTCGACATCAATCTGAAAGGCTACGATGTGCTGATCGTTGAAGATATTCTCGACAGCGGCCTTACGCTGAGCTACATACGGGAGCTTCTGCTGGGGCGCTCCCCGAAAAGCATCCGGCTCTGTACGCTGTTCGACAAACCCGACCGCCGCACCGTGAACATCCAGGCGGATTACGTGGGGAGTGTCGTTCCGGATGAATTTATTGTGGGGTACGGTCTGGACTACGCTGAAAAATACAGGAATCTTCCCTATGTCGGAATCCTGAAACCAGAGGTTTACGGAGGATGACATCCCTAGGCGGCATCTGGCGAATGTAAGGAGTGAATCATGTTTGGATAACAAAAAGGCATGGAAAAATATAGGTCTGTTCATAGGCATTCCCGTGCTGCTGATGATCTTGCTGGTGATGGTGTTTTCCAACCGTACGGAGGAGACCCACAAATACTCCGAGATTCTTTACGACTTTCAGGACCAGAAAGTCTCGCAGTTTTCGCTGGACCTCGGCAGCGGAGAAATGAGCATCCGCCTGACCGACGGAACGGTCGTCTCGTATGTCGCCCCCAACCCCACCACGCTGCTGGAGGCGGTGAACCCCTCGATTGAAAAATACAACGCGGCGCATCCGGCCGCGCGGATGCAGTACGACGTGAAGCGCCCGGCCGAGACCTCGTGGCTTTCGAGCATCATGCCGTCCGTGCTGATGCTGGTGATCCTGCTGGTGTTCTGGTGGTTCCTGATGCGCCATCTGAACACCACGATGGGCGACGCGGGCAAGCAGATGAATTTCGGCAAAGCCAAAATCAAGCAGCAGGCCGACGAGAAGCGCAAGACCACCTTTGCGGACGTGGCGGGCGCCGACGAGGAAAAGGAAGAGCTGCGCGAGATCGTGGAGTTCCTCAAGAATCCGCGCAAATACAACGAGCTCGGCGCGCGCATCCCGAAGGGCGTGCTGCTCGTGGGCCCTCCGGGCACCGGCAAGACGCTGCTGGCGCGCGCCGTCGCGGGCGAAGCCGGCGTTCCGTTCTTTTCCATCTCCGGCTCGGACTTCGTGGAGATGTTCGTCGGCGTGGGCGCCTCGCGCGTGCGCGACCTGTTTGAGCAGGCGAAAAAGAATTCCCCCTGCATCATCTTCATCGACGAAATCGACGCGGTCGGCCGCCAGCGCGGCGCGGGCCTCGGCGGCGGGCACGACGAGCGCGAGCAGACGCTGAACCAGCTGCTCGTCGAGATGGACGGCTTCGGCGCGAACGAGGGCGTCATCATGATCGCCGCGACCAACCGGCCGGACATCCTCGACCCGGCCCTCATGCGCCCCGGGCGCTTCGACCGCCAGATCATGGTCGGCTACCCGGACATCCGCGGCCGCGAGGCGATCCTGCGCGTGCATGCGCGCAACAAGCCGATCGCCCCCGACGTGGACCTCAAGACGATCGCGAAATCGACGGCGGGCTTCACCGGCGCCGATCTCGAGAACCTTCTGAACGAATCGGCGCTGCTCGCCGCGCGGAGGAGTCTGAAAGCCATCACGATGTCCGAGATCGAGGAGGCCACCATCAAGGTCGTGGTCGGCACCGAGAAAAAGAGCCACGTCATGACCGAAAAGGAAAAGAAGCTGACGGCGTACCACGAGGCGGGCCATGCCGTGGCGACGTACTATTGCCCGACGCAGGACCCCGTGCACCAGATCTCGATCATCCCCCGCGGGATGGCGGGCGGCTACACCATGTCGATCCCGACCGAAGACAGGTCGTACCACACCAAGCGGGAGATGGAGGAGGACCTGGTCGTCATGCTGGGCGGCCGCGTCTCCGAGGCGCTGACGCTGGACGATATTTCCACCGGCGCTTCCAACGACATCGAGCGCGCCACCAAGCTCGCCCACAGCATGGTCGTGAAATACGGCATGTCTGAGGCCCTCGGCCCCATCACCTACGGCAGGGACGAAAGCGAGCCTTTCCTCGGCCGAGATATGGGCCATATCCGCGATTATTCGGAGGCGACCTCCAGCGCGATCGACATGGAAGTCAAACGCATGATCACGGAAGCGTACGGAAAGACGGAAAAGATCCTGAAAGCGCATCGGGACCAGCTCCACCTTGTCGCGAAGTATCTGTTCGACAACGAGAAGATGAGCGGGGAGGATTTCGCGAAGCTGATGGAAGAGTCTTCCGCTCCCGTGCGCGGCGCTTCGGCGGAAAGCGCGCCCCCGCCTTCCGGGCGGCAGGGCGGAACGGTCCCCGTTTAGAGTGTTAGAGCCTTAGAGCGTTAGAGGGTTAGATCGATCCTTTGGCCGACTGAGAGTGCTTTTTCTAATCCACTAAGCGTCTAATCCACTAAAATTCTAAAAGGGGGATCCCATGGCGCAAAAAAAGGCATATGGAAACGAGAGCATCTCGGCCCTGAAAGGGGCCGACCGCGTGCGCAGACGCCCTGCGGTCATTTTCGGCTCCGACGGGGTCGAGGGCTGCGAGCATTCCATTTTTGAGATCATATCCAATTCAATCGACGAGGCGCGGGAAGGCTTCGGAAACCAGATCGTGGTCACAAGATACGCCGACCGCTCCGTCGAGGTCGAGGACCACGGGCGGGGCATCCCGGTCGAATTCAACCATACGGAGCAGCGGTACAACTGGGAGCTCGTCTTCTGCGAGCTGTACGCCGGCGGGAAATACAACAACGACGCGGACGAGAGCTACGAGTATTCTTTGGGCCTCAACGGCCTCGGGCTGTGCTCGACGCAGTATTCTTCCGAGTATATGGACGTGGAGATCCGCCGCGACGGGATGCTGTATACGCTGCATTTCGAGCACGGCGAGAACGTCGGCGGGCTGAAAAAAGAGCCGTGCCGCGGGCGGAAGACCGGCACCAGAATCCGTTGGAAGCCCGATCTCGAGGTGTTCACGGACATCGACGTGCCGGTGGAATATTATCTCGATACGCTGAAGCGGCAGGCGATCGTCAACGCGGGGATCAGCTTCCTGTTCCGCGACCATACGGCCGCCGGGGTGGAAAACACCGAATTTCTCTACCGGGACGGCATCGTGGACTACGCGAAGGAGATCGCCGGCGAAGACGGGCTGACCCCCGTGCAGTTCTGGCAGGCCGAACGGAAGGTCCGCGACCGGGAGGACAAGCCGGAGTACAACGTGAAGATCAACGCCGCCGTCGCGTTTTCCAACCGGAACCCGCGCGTCGAGTACTACCACAACTCCAGTTGGCTGGAGCACGGCGGCGCCCCGGACAAGGCGGCCCGGAACGCGTTCGTCTACCAGATCGACTCCTACCTCAAGCAGAACAACAAATACAATAAAAACGAGAGCAGGATCACGTTCAACGACGTTCAGGACTGCCTGATCCTGATCCTTTCCTCCTTTTCGAACCGGACCTCCTACGAGAACCAGACGAAAAAGGCGATCACGAACAAAGGCATCCAGGAGGCCATGACGGACGTCCTCCGCCATCAGCTCGAGGTCTATTTCATCGAGAATCCGGCGGACGCGGAAAAGATCGCGTCGCAGGTGCTCATCAACAAGCGCAGCCGCGAAGACGCGGAAAAGACGCGCCTCAACCTGCGAAAAAAGCTGACGGCCAACATGGACCTCGCGAGCCGCGTGGCAAAGTTCGTCGACTGCCGCAGCCGCGACGTCAAGGAGCGGGAGATCTTCATCGTGGAGGGGGATTCCGCGCTCGGCGCCTGCAAGCAGGCCCGCAATCCGGATTTTCAGGCCATCATGCCGATCCGCGGAAAAATTTTGAACTGCCTCAAGGCGGATTACGACAGGATCTTCAAAAATGACATCATCACCGACCTGATCAAGGTGCTGGGGTGCGGCGTCCAGGTGAAATCCAAGGCGAACCGGGACCTTTCCTCGTTCGACATGAATTCCCTGCGCTGGAGCAAGATTATCCTCTGCACCGACGCGGACGTGGACGGCTACCAGATCCGCACCCTGCTGCTGACGATGCTGTACCGCCTGACGCCCGCTCTGATCAGGGCCGGAAAGGTCTTCATCGCGGAGTCGCCCCTGTTCGAGATCCAGGCGAAGGAAAACACCTACTTTGCCTATACGGAACGGGAGAAGGACGAGTTTCTGAAAAAGCTGGAAGGCAAAAAGTTCACCCTCCAGCGGTCCAAGGGCCTCGGGGAGAACGAGCCGGACATGATGAACCTGACCACGATGAACCCGGCGACGCGGCGGCTGATCCGCGTCATGCCGGAGGACGTGGAGCGCACCGCGAAGGTGTTCGACCTGCTGTTGGGGGACAACCTCGACGGCAGGAAGAGCCATATCTCTGAAAACGGCCGCTTTTACCTGGAGCTGGCGGATTTAAGCTAAATCCTATTAGGGGCGAATACAATTTGAAAAAAGCAAATCACGGCCGGAAGCCCGCGCCCGCCGAAAAAGTCCGCGGGGTGATCCAGGGCGCCGGCACCGTTGTGGAGCAGAAGATCACCGACACGCTCGAGACCAACTATATGCCGTACGCCGTCAGCGTGATCCTCTCGCGCGCCATCCCGGAGATTGACGGCTTTAAGCCTTCGCAGAGAAAACTGCTCTACACCATGTATCAGATGGGTCTGCTCGGCGGCATCCGGACCAAGAGCTCCAATATCGTGGGGCAGACCATGAAACTGAATCCGCACGGCGAAAACGCCATCTACGACACCATGGTCCGTCTGAGCCGCGGATACGAGGCCCTGCTGCACCCCTATGTGGATTCCAAG
>DAINSB010000079.1:0-10750 GCA_036741535.1 Caproicibacter sp.
CGTTCGACGGGCGCGGCAACTACAACATGGGCGTGAAGGAGCAGCTGATTTTCCCGGAGATCGACTACGACAAGATCGACAAGGTCCGCGGGATGGACATCTGCTTCGTGACGACGGCCAAAACCGACGAGGAATCCAGAGAGCTTTTAAAGCTGATGGGCGCCCCGTTCGCCAAGTAAGGAGGGGTTTTTGTGGCCAAGACATCAATGAAAATCAAACAGCAGCGGCCGGCGAAATTTTCGTCCCGCGCGTACAACAGGTGCAAGATCTGTGGCAGGCCGCATGCCTATCTTCGCAAATTCGGCATCTGCCGTATCTGTTTCCGGGAGCTGGCCTACAAGGGCGAGATTCCCGGCGTAAAAAAGGCAAGCTGGTAAAGGCTTTGCAAAGGAGGTAACGGCATGCAAATCACGGACACCATTGCCGATCTGCTGACCCGCATCCGCAACGCCAGCACGGCGAAGCACGACACCGTGGAGATCCCCGCTTCCAACATGAAGAAGGCCATTGTGCAGATTCTGGTCGAGGAAGGGTATCTCAAGAATTTCACGGTTGTGGACGACGGAAAACAGGGCATTATCAAAGTCAATCTGAAATACGGCGAGGGCAAGACCACGGCCATCAACGGCCTGCAGCGGGTCTCGAAGCCGGGTCTTCGCATCTATTCCAGCGCCGAGGAGATGCCGCAGGTCATGAAGGGCCTGGGCATCGCGATCGTTTCCACCTCCAGGGGAATCATGACTGACCGTCAGGCCCGCAAAGAGAAGGTGGGCGGCGAGGTCCTCGCGTTTATCTGGTAAAATAAGGGGGGCGCAGCAATGTCGCGAATTGGAAGAAAACCCATAAATATTCCCGCCGGCGTCACCGTTTCGGTCGACGACAGCGTTGTAACGGTCAAAGGGCCGAAAGGCACCCTGACCCACAAGGTCCACCGCAACATGGGCGTCGCGGTGGAGGGCGGCGAAGTGCACGTCACCCGGCCCGACGACGAAAAGGAAAACAGGGCCCTGCACGGCACGACCCGCTCGATCATCAACAACATGGTGCTCGGCGTGACGCAGGGCTTCAAAAAGGAGCTCGAGGTCAACGGCGTCGGCTACCGTGCGCAGAAGCAGGGCAAAAACCTCGTGATGACCCTCGGGTATTCCCATCCGGTGACGGTCCCGGAAACAGACGGCATCACCATCGAGTGCCCGGCGGCCAATAAGATCGTCATCCTCGGCCCGGATAAGCAGCAGGTCGGCCAGTTTGCCGCAGAGGTCCGCTTGAAACGCCCGCCCGAGCCGTACAAGGGCAAGGGGATCAAGTACGTCGGCGAACACATCCGCCGCAAGGAAGGCAAAGCCGGCAAAGGCGCCAAGAAGTAAGGAGTGAATCGCAAATGGTGAACAAGGCCGATACCAATGTGGCAAGGAAGCGGCGCCACAAAAGGGTGCGCGGCAAGATTTCCGGCACGGCAGAGTGCCCGCGCCTGAACGTATTTCGCTCTGCCAGCAACATCTACGCCCAGATCGTCGACGACATGAAGGGCGTCACGCTGGTTGCGGCTTCTTCGCTGGACAAGGAGTTTGAAGGCACCGGCGGAAACAAGGAAGCGGCCCGCAAAGTGGGCCAAATGATCGCCAAACGCGCGGTCGAAAAGGGGATCGCCCAGGTCGTGTTCGACCGCGGCGGCTACCTGTACCACGGCCGCGTCAAAGAACTGGCCGAAGGCGCCCGCGAGGGCGGCCTCAAATTCTGAAGAGAGAGGAGGAAATCTTTTGGCTAGATACCAACAGTCCGATGATGAATACAAAGAGCACGTCGTCGCCATCAACCGCGTTTCCAAAACCGTAAAGGGCGGCCGCATCTTCAAGTTCGCCGCGCTCGTCGTCGTGGGCGACGGGAAAGGCACCGTCGGCTTCGGAATCGGCAAGGCCGGCGAGGTCCCGGACGCCATCCGCAAGGGCATTGAAGACGCGAAGAAGAATCTCGTGAAGATCTCTCTGCGCGGCTCGACCATCCCGCACGAGATCATCGGGGCGTACGGCGCCGGCAGAGTGCTGATGAAGCCCGCCGCGCCCGGCACCGGCGTCATCGCCGGCGGCCCGGTCCGCGCTGTCGTGGAGGCCGCGGGCATCCGCGACATCCGCACGAAGGCCCTCCGCTCGAACAACCCGTGCAACGTGGTCCGCGCGACCATGGACGGCATGACCAGACTGCGCAACGCGCAGCAGGTCGCCGCGAGGCGGGGCAAGTCGGTGAAGGAAATTTTCGCATAAGGAGGGCTCAAGCAAGATGGCGCAGTTGAAAGTAACGCTGGTCAAAAGCCTGATCGGCGCGAAAAAAGACCAGATTGCAACCGCCCGCGCCCTTGGTCTTTCCAAAATCGGCGACGTGTCGGTTCAGCCCGACAACAACCAGACCAAAGGCAAGGTGGCCAAGATCATCCACCTCATCGAGGTAAGCAATGCGTAAGCAAGGAGGTGCGAGCAAATGAAGTTGAACGATCTGACTGCGGTTCCGGGTTCCAGAAAGGTGCGCAAGCGCATCGGCAGGGGCATCGGCTCCGGCCAGGGCAAGACCGCAGGGAAGGGCAGCAAGGGCCAGAAGGCCAGGTCCGGCGGGTCCATCCGCCCCGGCTTTGAAGGCGGCCAGATGCCTCTGCAGCGCCGGGTTCCGAAACGCGGCTTTGTCAGCATTTTCGGAAAAGACATCCATATCGTCAATATCGGTTCTCTTGAAAAATTTGAAGACGGGGCCACGGTGGACACCAAGGCGCTCGTCGATGCCGGGATTGTCAGCCAATGCGGCGACGGGATCAAGGTTCTGGGCAACGGCAAACTGACAAAGAAGCTGACGGTGAAAGCCGCCGCGTTTTCCGGCTCTGCAAAACAGAAGATCGAAGCTGCCGGCGGGAAGGCAGAGGTGATCTGATTTGTTCAAGACACTCAAGAACGCCTGGGCCATTCCGGACCTGCGCAAAAAGATCCTTTTCACCCTGTTCATCATCGTGATTTTCCGGTTCGGCTCTGCCATTCCGGTGCCGTTCCTCAACACGGAGGCCCTGAAGGGCCTGATGAGCGAGGTCGGCGCGGCCGGGACCGCCCTAAGCTACCTCGACACCCTCTCCGGCGGCGCGTTCGCACAGGCGACGCTGTTCGCCATGAGCGTCACGCCGTATATCAACAGCAGCATTGTGATCCAGCTTCTCACCGTCGCCATCCCCTCGCTGGAGCGCATGGCGAAGGAAGGGGAAGAGGGCCGCAAGAGGCTCGGCGCCATCACGCGCTATGTGACCGTGATCCTCGCGCTGATCCAGGGCATTTCTTACTATTTCTACCTGCGCAACAGCTCGTACCAGGGCACCCCCATCGTGAAATACACCACGGGCGGGAGCGCGGCCTTTGCGGGCATCGTGATCGTGCTGACGTTCACAGCGGGCGCCGCGCTGATGATGTGGCTCGGCGAGCAGATCAACCAGCACGGCATCGGGAACGGCATTTCCATCCTGCTGTTCGCGGGCATCGTCGCGAGGATGCCGCACGTGTTCAACACCCTCGGCACGTTCTGGAACGCGGCGGGGCAGGACCCGGCGAGCTACGGCAAGTACTACTTCCTGGTGCCGCTGTTCGTGGTGCTGTTCCTCGTCATGATGTTCGTCATCGTCTATATGTACGATTCCGAGCACCGCATCCCGGTCCAGTACGCGAAGCGCATGGTCGGCCGCAAGATGTATGGCGGCCAGAGCAGCCATATCCCGATCAAGATCGGCCTTTCGGGCGTCATGCCGATCATCTTCGCAAGCTCCATCCTGATCATCCCGAGCACCATCGAGTTCTTTCTGGGTGACCGGGTCCAGGGTTTCTGGAAGAGCTTTTTCGACGCGTTCTCCACAACGGGGTGGGTTTATTCCATTCTGTATTTCATCTTGATCATCGTTTTTGCCTTTTTCTACATGTCGATCCAGTATAATCCAATTGAGATGGCCAATAATCTTCGTCAGAGCAACGGCACGATCCCGGGCATCCGGCCCGGCAAGCCCACTTCCGACTATATCGCGAAGATCATTTCCAAGGTGACGTTCATCGGTTCGCTGTTCCTCGCTTTCATCGCGCTGATGCCGATCATTTTCGGCGCGTCGACCGGGATGAGGAACCTCTCGATCGGTGGCACGTCCCTGCTGATCCTCGCGGGTGTCGCGCTGGAGACGATCCAGCAGTTGGAATCTCAGATGATGATGAGGCACTACAAGGGCTTTCTGGACTGAGTGAAAAGGGAGTGTGCAAAAATGAACGTGATTTTTCTCGGCGCACCCGGTGCGGGCAAGGGCACCCAGGCTGAGATCCTTGCCAAGAAGCTGAATATTCCGACAATTTCGACAGGCAATATCATTCGCGACGCGCTGAAAAGCGGCACGGAAATGGGCCTGAAGGCGAAGGCTTTCACGGAAGCCGGCAAGCTCGTTCCGGACGAAGTGGTCATCGGCATCGTCCGCGACCGCATCGGGCGGGGCGACTGCAAGGCCGGCTTCATTCTGGACGGTTTTCCCCGGACCATTCCCCAGGCCGAGGCGCTGGATAAAATGGTCAGGATCGACCGGGTCATCGACATCGAGGTGCCCGAAGACGTGATCCTGCAGCGTTTGTCCGGCCGCCGCGTGTGCGGCAGATGCGGCGCCCCCTACAACGTCTACAACAGCAAACCGAAGGTAGACGGGGTGTGCGACATCTGCGGCGGCGCCCTTGTTCAGCGCAAGGATGACCAGCCCGAGACGGTTCAGGCGAGGCTGCAGGTCTACCACGAGCAGACGGAACCGCTGATCGGGTACTATAAAAACCAGAGCAAGCTCTGCATCGTGCACGGCACAAACGACAAGGCTGCGACGGCGCAAAAAATTTTCGATGCAGTAGAGGCGTGAAGCATGATTGTTCTGAAGACGAGCAGGGAGCTTAAAATCATGCGCGAAGCGGGCAGGATCGCCGCAAACGCATTGAAGGCAGCCGGGGCCGCGATCGAGCCGGGGGTTTCCACCTGGGAGATCGACCGCGTCGCCCGCCGGTATATCGAGGGGCACGGGGCAAAACCGACCTTCCTCGGGTACGGCGGATTTCCGGCGAGCGCCTGTGTTTCCATCAATAACGTGGTCATCCATGGCATACCGAGCAAAAACCGGATCGTAAAAGAGGGCGACATCGTCAGCATCGATGTCGGCGCGACCTATCAGGGATTTGTCGGCGACAACGCGTGGACCTTCCCCTGCGGAAAGGTCAGCAAAGAGGCGCAGGCCCTGATGGACGCGACGCGCGAAAGCCTGATGGAGGGCATCAAAGCCGCGGTTGCGGGGAACCGCATCGGCGACGTCGGCAGCGCGGTCCAGCGGTATGCCGAAGCTCGCGGCTACTCGGTGGTACGGTCTTTCGTCGGCCACGGAGTAGGCGCGAAAATGCATGAAGACCCCAGTGTTCCCAATTACGGCACGCCCGGCAGGGGCGTGCGCCTGTTGCCCGGCATGACCATCGCCATCGAGCCGATGGTAAACCAGGGCGTGAAAGAAGTGAAAACGCTGAATGACGGCTGGACGACGGTCACCGCCGACGGAAAGCTCTCGGCGCATTTTGAAAAGAGCATCGCCATCACCCAGAACGGCCCTGTCATCTTGACGATGCCGGATTAGGGGGGTCGCGCGATGGATTTCGTCAGAGGGCTGGTGGTCCGGTCTTCGGCGGGACGCGACAGGGGCTCGTTTCTGGTGGTGCTTGCGGTCGATTCTTCGTCCGCCGTCGTGTGCGACGGAAAGCGCCGCCCGCTGGAGCACCCCAAAAAAAAGAACCTGAAGCATCTGGCCGCGACCGGAACCCTGCTGCCCGAAACCCGGATGCAGACAAACCGTGAGATCCGAAGGGCCCTGGGCGGGTTCGGTACCGAGGGACCGCTTTCCAGACGAGGAGGCTGATTCTATTGTCGAAACAGGACGTAATTGAAACCGAAGGCATCGTGACCGAGGCTTTGCCGAACGCCATGTTTACGGTGGAGCTTCCCAATCACCACACCATTCTTGCGCATATCTCGGGAAAGCTCCGCATGAACTTCATCCGCATCCTGCCGGGCGACAAGGTGACCATCGAACTGTCACCTTACGACCTGACGCGCGGGCGCATCACATGGCGTTCCAAATAGGCGGCGTGTCGCCGCAGCCAAGCCGCGCCGTTCAGCCGGGTGAAAGTCCCGGTCCGGAACGGGCGCGAGAGTATGAAAAAGCTCCCGATGATGTTCTTTTGCAGAAGCGGTTCCTTAGAGGATTAGAAAGGAAATGCTTTCGGCAAGCCATATGCGGAGCCTAACTTGCTAATCCACCAGTTGGGAGGGATTCATTATGAAAGTAAGACCATCCGTCAAAAAAATGTGCGAAAAGTGCAAAATCATAAAGCGCAAGGGCAAGGTCATGGTGATCTGTGAAAATCCCAAGCACAAACAGCGCCAGGGCTAATGGCGCAAACCGATTAATTTGGAGGTGCAACCACTATGGCGCGTATATCGGGGATCGATCTGCCGCGTGACAAGCGCATTGAGATCGCTCTTACTTATATCTTCGGGATCGGCCACAGAACGGCGAGCAACATCTGCTCGGCGACGGGCGTCAGCCCCGACGTAAGGGTAAGGGATCTCACGGAAGACGATACGGCGAAACTCAGGGAATATATCGACCACAACTGCCGCGTGGAAGGCGACCTTCGCCGCGACACGGCGTTTGACATCAAGCGTCTGATCGAGATCGGGTGCTACCGCGGGATCCGGCATCGCAAGGGCCTGCCGGTCAGGGGCCAGCGCAGCAAGACCAATGCGCGCACGCGCAAGGGCCCGAGAAAAACGATGGCCAACAAGAAGAAGTAATCCGGGAGGGATAGTAAAATGGCAGTTCAGAAGGCATCCGCGAAAGGCGGGAAGAGCGCAAAGGGCGCAACTACCGTTCGCAAACGCCGCGAACGTAAAAATATCGACCGCGGTTCCGCGCATATCCAATCCACGTTCAACAACACCATCGTCACCATCACCGACGTGCAGGGCAACGCGGTTTCGTGGGCAAGCTCCGGCGAGCTGGGCTTCCGCGGCTCCCGCAAATCCACCCCGTTCGCCGCGCAGACCGCCGCCGAGACGGCAGCTAAGGCCGCGATGGAGCACGGGATGAAGTCCGTCGACGTCTACGTGAAAGGGCCTGGCGCCGGCCGCGAGGCCGCGATCCGCGCGCTGCAGGGCGCCGGGCTCGAAGTCAGCATGATCAAGGACGTCACGCCGATCCCGCACAACGGATGCCGCCCGCCGAAGAGAAGACGCGTGTAGTTTTAGGAGGGGTAAGCAAAATATGGCAAGATATACAGAATCCGTCTGCAAACTGTGCCGCCGCGAGGGCCAGAAGCTGTTCCTGAAGGGCCAGCGTTGCTACACGGACAAATGCGCCGTCGGGCGCAGGGCCTATGTCCCCGGCCAGCACGGCCAGGGGCGCAAGAAGACTTCCGAGTACGGCCTGCAGCTTCGCGCCAAGCAGATGACGAAGCGTTATTACGGCGTGCTGGAGGCTCAGTTCCATCACTATTACGAGATGGCGACGAAAAAACAGGGCAAGACCGGCGACGAGCTGCTCATCCTGCTGGAACGCCGCCTCGACGATGTCGTTTATCACCTTGGCTGGGCCAATTCCAGGGCGGAAGCGCGCCAGCTTGTCACGCACGGGCATTTTTCCGTGAACGGCAGGCGCGTCGACATCCCCTCGTACCTTATGAGCGTCGGCGAAACGGTTTCCATCCTTGACAAAAGCCGCAAGAGCGACAAGATCAAGGCGGTTCTGGAATCGAACGCTTCCCGGCCGGTGCCGAAGTGGCTCGACGTGAACCGCGAAACGCTGGAAGGCAAGGTGCTCGCCCTGCCGACCCGCGAGGAGATCGACCTTCCTGTCGACGAGACTCTCATCGTCGAGCTGTACTCCAAGTAATGACGCCCCTTTCGGGGAAGCATGATGGCAGATAAATTCATCCGCTTATGGTCAAGGAGGGTCGCTAATGATCGAGATTGAGAAGCCAAAGATCGAGACGAACGTATTATCGGAAGACGGAACTTACGGCAAGTTCATTGTGGAACCGCTGGAGCGCGGCTTCGGCACGACCCTGGGCAACAGTCTTCGGCGCGTGCTGCTGTCGTCGCTGCCGGGCGCCGCGGTCACTTCGGTGAAAATAGACGGCGTTCTGCATGAATTTTCCACGATTCCGGGCGTGAAAGAGGATGTGACTGAGATCATCCTCAATATCAAGGGCCTTACGGCGAAGCTGCACTGCAACGGCCCGAAAACGGTGGAAATCAGCGCCGAGGGACCGTGCGAAGTGACGGCCGACTCAATCAAGTGCGACAGCGAAGTGGAAATCCTCAACCCGGAGATGCACATTGCGACGCTTGGCGACGGGGCGAAGCTGTATATGGAATTGACGCTCGACAAGGGGCGCGGCTATGTTTCCGCCGAACGCAACAAGCAGAACATGAGCGCCAGCGTCATCGGCGTGCTTCCGGTGGATTCCATCTACACTCCGGTCTATAAAGTCAATTACAACGTGGACCCCACGCGCGTCGGGCAGAACATCGACTACGACAGGCTGACGCTCGAGGTCTGGACGAACGGGGTCATCGGCGCGCAGGAGGCCGTCTCTCTCGCGGCCAAGGTGCTCACCGAGCACCTGAACCTGTTCGTCGACCTTTCCGACAAGGGCAGCAACACCGAGATCATGGTGGAAAAGGACGACAAGAGCAAGGAGAAGATCCTCGACATGACGATCGAGGAGCTCGACCTCTCCGTGCGTTCGTTCAACTGCCTCAAGCGCGCTGGAATCAATACGGTCGGCGACATCATCAACAAGTCGGAAGACGACATGATGAAGGTCCGCAACCTGGGGCGCAAGTCCCTTGAGGAGGTCGTCTGGAAAATGGCCTCGCTCGGCTTCAACCTGCGCAAGGATGAAGAGTAGTTATCCGCAAAGCTAAGGTAAAGGAGTGAAATTCGATGCCAGGAACCAGAAAGCTCGGAAGGGCCACCGCCAGCAGAATGGCCATGCTGCGCGCGCTGGTGACGTTCCTTTTAGAAAACGGTAAGATCGAAACCACCGTGACCCGCGCCAAGGAGGTCCGCTCCCTGACGGAAAAAATGATCACCATCGCCAAAGAAGACAATCTTACGAACAAGCGCCTCGTGCACGGCTTCGTGACGAAAGACGCAGTCGCCCACAAGCTGTTCGCGGAGATCGCCCCCAAATACGCCGACCGCAACGGCGGATATACCCGCATCACAAAGCTCGGACCCCGCCGCGGCGACGCCGCCGAAATGGCGTTCATCGAGCTCGTCTGACGGCGCAGTGCCTGCGCGGTCAGGCCCCGCCGTTTTGTTTCGCAAAAAAAATAAGCCCGCCCTGGCGGGAGAGTCGAAAGATGCTCCCGTGCAGGGCGGCTTTTTCGTGCGGCGCCACCGAAAGACGAAGGGCGCTATGCGTCCCCGGACAGCCCGGGGCAACTTCCCGTATGCGGAAAATCCGTTGCTTTCGGGAGCTTCCTCCGACTCCCCCGCCAGAGAAAGCTTTATCTTTTCCGCCGGACTGCCCGGCGGGGCTCGGCCGCGGCGACACGCCGCCGGCTTTTACGAATCGGGGGGATTGTCTGATGACAAAATTTCACAAAGAAGGTATAATAAAAAAGAATAGAAATCCCCCGCGGCAGGGGAGAAAGGAACGGCATGCCATGAGCGATTTTAAAATCGTAACGGATTCCACAAGCGATCTGTCGCAGGAGATGGCAGAGGAGCTCGGCGTTGTGGTCATCCCCATGAACTTCACCATCGGCGACGATTCGTTTTTCGATTATCCGGATGAACGTGAAATCTCTTCCCATGATTTTTATACGCGCCTTTCCGCCGGCCAGACCTCCACGACCAACCAGATCAGTCTGGAAACGTTTATCGAAACGTTTGAGCCGGTGTTGCAGGACGGATGCGACGTGCTGTATCTCGGCTTTTCCTCCGGCCTGAGCGGCACCTACAACAATTCCGTCATGGCGGCGAAGGAGCTTTCGCAGAAGTACCCGGACCGCAAAATCTACGCGGTGGACACGCGGGCGGCTTCCATGGGGGAAGGGCTGCTGGTCTGGTACGCGGCGCAGCTGCAAAGAGAGGGCAAAACCATTGAGCAGGTCAGGGACTGGGAAGAGCGGAACAGGCTGCACATGCACCACTGGTTCACCGTGGACGACCTCAACCACCTAAAGCGCGGCGGCCGCATCTCCGGCGCTTCCGCGCTCGTGGGCACCATGCTCGGCATCAAGCCGGTGCTCCATTTCGACGACGACGGCCATATCCTTCTGGTGGACAAGATCCGCGGCAGGAAACAGTCGCTCGACGATCTGACGGCGCACATGCAGAAAACCGCCGAGGACCCCGGCAGCCAGATGATCTTCATCGCCAGCGCCGATTCGGCGGAAAGCTCGGAATACGTGAAAAGGAAAATCGAGTCCCTGTTCGGGACGAAGCGGTTCGCCATCGGCACCATCGGCCCGGTCATCGGGGCGCACTCCGGCCCGGGGACCGTCGCCCTGTTCTTCCTCGGGACCGACCGCGAGGCGGGGATCGAAAAGAAATGAGTCGTCCGGGCACAAAAGATCCCCGACCGCAGGCCGGGGATCTTTTTATCGGCAGTTTTCGGGTTTCAGTGGGCGGGGCAGATCACGCGGACGCGGACGATTT
>DAINSB010000080.1:0-10735 GCA_036741535.1 Caproicibacter sp.
TGATGGCCCCGGAGCGCGCCTGCGGCGCGGACGCGGACCGCATCACCCTGCGGGAGCTCGAGCGTCAGCCGCTGATCCTCTACCGGCGGTACAAGGCGCTGATTCTGGAGGCCTTTTCAGCGGAGGGCTTCGCCCCCTTTATCTGCTGCACCAACGAAGACGCCCGAACAACGTATACCTGGGCCATGAAGGGCTTCGGCATCGGCCTGCTCCCCAAGTCCATCCTGCGCGTGCTGAACCCGGACAGGCTGATCTGCAAGGATATTGCAAGCGACAAGCTCATGACGCAGGTCGCGGTCATCTGGGAAAAAGGGCGCTACCTTTCCCCGCTGGCGCAGAGATTCGTGGAGCTCGTCAAAGAGTGACCGGGCGGGCACAACAAATCCGAACCGTTTCGATCGGAAAACGGTTCGGATCTGAACGCCGACGCGGAGCGCGCCGGGGCCGGCGTTCCGCCGTTCTGCGGCGGGGAGGAAGCGGTCAGAGCTCGATCGCGGCATCCACGATCTCGAAATGATGCTGCATGGCCCGGATCGCGTCGGTCTCATCGTTGCGGCTCAGGGCGTCCACGATCTCCTCGTGCGCCGTGTACAGAGCATCCGCCTGCACGCTGTCTTTCACAATGCGCGCGTACATGATGGTGATAAAATCGTTGATGGTGGAAAACATCGCCATAAAAATCGAATAGATCAGCTTGTTGCCGGCGGCTTCGCAGAGAAGCGTATGGAATTTCTGGTCGAGCAGGGACCCTTTTTCGTCGTCCGGCTCTTCGCGCATCCGGCGCACCAGGTCCGCCAGCTTGGCTGTCTGCCGGGGCAAAATCCGGTCGGCCGCCAGGCGCGCCGTCTCGGACTCCAACCCCCTGCGCAGCTGGCTTACCTGCATATAGTTGGTTTCCCCCATCATCATCATCATGCGGAGCGTTTCCCGAAGATTCTGCTCCAGATCACACGAGATAAAATTTCCGCCCCCGTGTACGCTGGAGATGAATCCCATCATACTGAGGGTGCGCATCGCCTCGCGCACGGAATTGCGGCTCACGCCGAGCAACTCGGCCAAATCGCGCTCCGAAGGCAATCGCTCCCCCCGTTTGAGGTTCCCGCGCCAGATTTCGTCTTTGACATAGCTGATGACGCGTTCATAAGCTCTTTTGACCTTTTCCGGTTTCACGCCCATAAAATATCTCCTTGCACAGCGGATGCTGCATTGAGCTTTTCAAGAATTTTATTTGGAATTTTGCTGCGGTGAAAATCTGGAACGGGGATCCAGCCCACACGGCCCGTCGGCGGTTCGGTGCCGCGTCGTGGAAATAAATAAGCCGCCCGCTGTTTTCAGCTGGCGGCTTACATGAGCGATATGGCCTGTATTTAAAAAGCGAACGAAATTATTTGACACCCATCCAGCCCGCGATCACCATGCGCTGCACTTCGCTGGTACCTTCATAGATTTCGGTGATCTTCGCGTCGCGCATCATGCGCTCGAACGGATAGTCGCGCGTGTACCCGTAGCCGCCGATCAGTTGCAGGCAACGGCGGGTCACGTCGCTGGCGGTTTCGGCGGCAAACAGCTTTGCCATCGCAGCCAGGTGCGTGTATTTGTCCCCGTCCTGTTTTGCCTGCGCCGCACGGTATGTCAACAGGCGCGCCGCATCGACATGGGTCTGCATGTCTGCCATCTGGAACTGCGTGTTCTGGAACTGGCTGATGCGTTTGCCGAACTGGATGCGCTGCGTGATATAGGGAATGGTCTGGTCGATACAGCCCTGCGCGATCCCGGTGGCCTGGGCAGCGATGCCGATGCGGCCGCCGTCCAACGTCATCATGGCGATCTTAAAGCCCTTGCCCACTTCGCCGAGCAGATTTTCCTTCGGGACCTTGCAGTCCTCGAAGATCAGTTCGCAGGTATTGGAACCGCGGATGCCCATTTTCTTCTCATGGCTGCCGATGCGGAACCCCGGCATCCCCTTTTCGATGATAAAGGCGGAAATGCCGTGCGTCCCCTGGCTCTTATCCGTCATGGCGAAAACGACATAGATCGTCGCATAATCCGAATTGGTGATAAAGATCTTGGAGCCGTTGATCAGCCAGTAATCGCCTTTGTCTTCGGCGGTCGTGCGCTGCATGGCGGAATCCGTGCCGGCGCCCGGCTCGGTCAGGGCAAAGGCGCCCAGCCGCTCGCCGGAGCACAGCGCGCTCAGATATTTTCTCTTCTGCGCTTCCGTGCCGAAGGTGTAGATCGGCCATGTGCACAGAGAGGAGTGCGCGGAAAACATGGTGCCGGTCGTCGCGCAGTACTTGGATAACTCTTCGACGGCGGCAATATAGGTCAGGTAGCTCAAACCGGCGCCGCCGACCTCTTCCGGGTAGGACATGCCCATCATGCCCATCTCGGCCAGCTTGTGCCAGGTTTCCTCCGGAAAACGTTCCTGCTCGTCAATCTCCGCAGCCAGCGGCGCGACAGATTTCACGCAGAAATCATGGAGCATTTTTAAAATATCCTGTTCTTCGTCGTTAAACTTAAAATCCATCTTGTTCTCCCTTTCCTAACTGACAGGCATCTTTTACCGATCAGCCTTTTGCTTTTTTGATTTCAGCTGTGAGAGCAGGGACAAGCTCAAAAAGATTCCCCACGAAACCGTAGTCCGCCACGCCGAAGATCGGGGCGTCGAAGTCCTTGTTGATCGCCACGATCACATCGGAGGAACTCATGCCGGCCAAATGCTGAATGGCGCCGGAAATCCCGCACGCGATATACAGCTTCGGGGAAACGGTTTTCCCGGTCTGGCCCACCTGATGAGAATGGGAGATCCAGCCCTCGTCCACCGCGGCGCGGGACGCGCCCACGGTAGCGCCCAGCGCATCCGCCAGGTCACGGATCACGTTGAAGCCATCCGGCCCGCCGACACCGCGGCCGCCGGAAACGATGATGTCCGCGCCTTCGAGGTCGACCAATTCGTCGGCAGCCTCCCGGATCGTCTTGAGCAGCTTGGTGCGGATCTGGTCCGCAGGAACATGAAAATCTTCGTGGACGACCTCTGCCTTGGCCGGGCCCGCGTCCGGCTTCTTGAATACGCCGGGGCGCACCGTACCGAGCTGCGGACGGTGGTTCGGGCACATGATGACCGCCATCAGGTTCCCGCCGAATGCCGGGCGGGTCCAGAGGATATTGCCCGTCGCCTCGTCGATGTCCAGGCCGGTGCAGTCGGCCGTCAGGCCGGTGCCGAGGCGCGAGGACAGACGCGGCCCCATGTCGCGTCCGTTCGGCGTCGCACCGATGAGCATGCTCGTCGGCGCATATTTTTTCAAAAGATATTCCAACGCGGCGACATAGGCGTCGGTGGTGTAACGCTGAAATTCCGCGCCGTCCACCACAATCACCTTGTCTGCTCCATGAGCACTTGCTTCCTTGACTGCCGCGTCCGTGTGGTAGCCGATAACGATGGACACCAGCTTGCCGCCCTGCTTTTCAGCCAGGTGGCGGCCGGGGCTCAACAATTCAATGCCGACGTTTTTGGCGGTGCCATCTTCGTTGGTCTCTAAAAACACCCACAGGTCTTGGGACTGACTTTCCATTTCCGATGCCTCTCTTTCAAATTACGTGCGCTTTGTTCAGCAGTTCATACAGCCTATGAGCGGACGCCTCGACGGTTTGTTCCTTGACGATGACGCCGGCCTGTTTGCGGGGGGGCACGAACGTGCGTTTCACATTGGTGGGCGACCCTTTCAGGCCGGCGCGCGTCACGTCAAGATTTTTCAGGTCCGCTGCGGTGATAGAAGTAATCTGGGCTTTACGGGCTGCCATCTTACGCTTAATGGTCGGGAAACGGGGATCAAAGGAGGGCTTGGTGAACGTGACCAGGCAGGGCAGCTGAACGCCAATGACCTCATTGCCGTCCTCCGCCTCGCGCAGCACATGCAAACCGTCGCTCGCCAGTGACGCCTCCAGTCCATAGGTAACCTGAGGGTAGTGCAGCTGCTCGGCCAGTTCCGGACCAACCTGAGCAGTATCGCCGTCGATGGCTTGTTTGCCGCAAAAGATCGCATCGAATTTAACGCCTTCAAGTTCCTCAACTTTCGCGATTGCCCTACTTAGAATATAGCTGGTGGCCAAGGTATCGGAACCGCCAAACGCCCGATCCGACGCTAAGTAGGCTTTGTCAGCCGCAATGGCCAGACAGTCACGTAGTGCTGCCTCTGCCTGTTTGGGGCCCATGGAGAGCACCACAATTCTCGTGTCCGGCGCGTTGTCTTTGATCCGGGCGGCTGCTTCCAGCGCATAGCCGTCAAAAGGGTTAACAATGCTCGGCACGCCTTCGCGCACCAACGTGTTGGTAACCGGATCGATTTTGATCTCGTTTGTGTCCGGCACTTGCTTGACACATACCAGAATATTCATATCATTACTCCTTTAATAAACTTTCTGCATCCCCTTACAGGACTACGACCTTTCCGGGGTTCAGAATCTGCTTGGGATCAAATGCCTTCTTGATGCTCTTCATCAGACCGATGTTCACCGGGCCCAGAGCCTGCTCGAGGTAATGCACCTTGCCGAAGCCGATGCCGTGCTCGCCGGAGATCTGGCCGCCGAACTCCATGCTCTTCTTGTAGATGGCGCTCAGGAACTCATCGGACTGCTTCCTGAATTCGTCTTTCTGCATCTCGTTGGAGCAGGTGTAGATGTGCAGGTTGCCGTCGCCGGCGTGGCCGAAGTATTTCACCTCAAAATCAAATTTCCCTTTGATCTGGCTGACATACTCGACATAAGGCGCGATCTTGCTGACCGGCACCACCACGTCGCACTCGTCCACGAGCTTGAACTGCTCGTTGATCCCGTCGAGGAAAGAGGAACGGGCCGCCCAGATGTCTTTGAGCTTCGGGGCCGTATCGGCTACCAGAATGTCCAGCGCGCCCTCTTCGAGCAGCATCTCGGAGGCTTTCTCCACAATGTTGTTCACTTCGTCCATCGAATCGCCGTCGAACGTGATCAGCAGGTAAGCGCCGACATCCTTGCCCTCGATCTTCTTCGGGAAAGTCTCTTTGCCCAGGTACTTTTCGGAAGAGACCAGGATCTCTTTCTCAAAGAATTCCAGCGCCTGCGGCTGAAAGTGATGCTGGAAGATCTTCGGCACGGTGGAGATGCACGCCGCGAGGTCTTCAAACGGAGCCATCAGGCTGACCGTCGCCTGCGGGGCCGGGAGGAGCTTGAGGGTGAGTTCCGTGATGATGCCCAGCGTGCCTTCCGAGCCGATGATCAGGTTCAGCAGGCTGTAACCGCTGCTCGTCTTGGAAACCGTCGCGCCGAATTTGGTCACTTCGCCATCCGGCAGGACCACCGTCATCGAACGGACATACTCGCGGGTCGTGCCGTATTTGACGGCGCGCATGCCGCCGGCGTTCGTGGAGACGTTGCCGCCGAGGGTCGCCAGTTTTTCGCCCGGATCCGGCGCATACAGGCAGCCGTGCTTCAGGGCGTCGTCGGCCAGCTACTGCAGCAGCACGCCGGGCTGGACCGTGACCACAAAGTTCTCGAGGTCATAGGACAGGATCTTGTTCATTTTGGCCGTGCAGATGACCACCCCGCCGTGGATCGGCGTGCAGCCGCCCACCAGCCCGGTGCCGGCGCCGCGGGTCACGACCGGAATGTTGTGCTCGTAGCAGACCTTCACGATTCCGGCGATCTCTTCGGTGCTCTGCGCATCGATGGAAACGTCGGGCATGTGGGTGCCGTAAATGGGCATTTCATCGCGGGCATAGTCGGGGTTGACGTCCTTGCCGGTTACGACGTGGCTGGATACCTTTTTCAGTTCCGCAATAATTTCGGGTGTCACCTGATTATAAGTTGCCATGATAAATCCTCCCTCAGAAATTAAATTTATTTTTGGGAAAACCGCCGGACTTTATTCGCGTACCATCACGGAAATGCCATTGGGAATAACAACCAGATGAGCGTCCTGCCCCTTGATGCGGCGGGCTTCCTGCAGAGCGGTGTCCACATCCGGCGCCCAAGCCATCTTCATCTCTTCAATCGTCTTGCGCTGCGCGGGGTCCGTGACGTAGATGACGTGGTGCTGGTTCAGAACGCGGCAGAGGATCTGGATCTCCCACTGGTCCGGCTTCGTCTTGTCCTGCGGGGTGGCGAGGATGTCCGCCGCCAGCTGCTTGGTGGTCGTGCATTCCTTCAGCGCATGGTAGAAGCTTTCCCCGCCGTGGCCGTCGCCGCAGTTGCTGACCATGATGAGGACGCCACCTGGAGCCGCTGCGGCCTCCGCCGCAGTGAGCCCTTTCACGCTCTGATAGATGTTCTGGTCCAGCGGGTAGCCGCCGTTGCTGGAAATGACGATGTCGCCGCGTTTCTTCGGCTGAACTTGGCAGTATTTCAGCAGCAGGTCGCAGCCCTGGCGGTGCGCGGTGACGGGGTTGCCGGCAAAAGCGGCGACGACTTTTTTGTCTTCGTCGATGATGACGTTGACGATGTAGGCGAGTTTCGCGAGCTTCGCCGCGGCGAGCATGTCCTTATGCAGCGGGTTGCCGTCGAGCACGCCTGTGCGGGCATAACGGGAGTCGATGAATTTGGAGCAGTGGTTGCCGAGCACGGTCACCTGGTCGCAGATGCCCGGCAGGATGCTCTTGCGCCCGCCGGAGAAACCGGCGAAGAAGTGCGGCTCGATGAAGCCCTCGGCCACGAGGAGATCCGCCTGCGCGGCCACTTTGTCGATGACGCATTTCGCACCGGACGGAAGCACGCCGACCTGAATGGCGCTGGACGCGTCCCTGCTGTTATGTACGACGATCTTTTCCTTGCCGAAGATTTCCGGGCCGAGTTTGTCCTTCAGTTCCTGGTCGGTGCTCGGGCGGTGGAAGCCCGTCGCAACGAGAAGCGTGATGTCGATCTTCGGGTTGCCCTCCCGCAGTTCGGCGAGCATGGCGGGAAGGATGTGCTTGCTCGGAACCGGGCGCGTGTGGTCGCTGATGATGATGGTGCAGGTCTTTTTTCCGGCAGCCAGCTCTTTCAGGCGGGGAGAATCAATCGGGTGCGCCATCGCGGCGAGCACCAAACCGTCCTCCGTGTCGGTTGCCTTCAGCTCTCCTACATGGGACTCCAGGATCTCCGCCTTGCTCAGGTCCGCGTGCAAGGGCATTCCTGATTTGCCGAAAGGAATAGTTATAGCCATGAAAAACCCCCATTTCTTTCTCTGCGTGTGCCGTATTTTAAAAATGCGCAAAAAGCACATTTTTAATTGGTCAGTCCAGTCAAATCTGTATATCATCGTACCACATTTATCGAAAATTTCAATGCCAAATGGAACGATTCTCCTTTTCTGATAAAATTCAGTCCCCATATTCGTCGATTATTACAAAATAACATTCAATTCATAATTATATATGGACTTTGTGCCAACGATGGCCTATAATATATCCGTGTAATTCTTTGTACCCTTCCCGACTTCCGCTTTTTCGTAACAAACTGCAACAGGCGACCGGACGCTCCAGCATCTGGTAGAACCAAAAGTAGAACCAAAACTTGGGCACACTGTGACTAGCGTAGCCACTTAATTCATTCTAAGCCACTTAATTTTTAAGAAGAGAGGTTCTGATGTGTAATGTTGCTGTCTGTTCTAGCTCTCATTCCCATTATCTGGCTGATCATCGCACTCACCTGGTTGAAAATGCCCGGTCACTGGGCATGCGTGAGTGCATTGGTCATCGGGGCCGTTCTGGCGCTGATTTTCTGGCGCATGCCGGGGGTCGACTGCTTCACGTCCGCCCTGGAAGGTTTCGCCAGCGCGCTGTGGCCTATCATCATCGTCATCATCGCCGCTATCTTTACATATAACCTGTGTGTAAAAACCGGCGCGATGGACATTATCAAGCAGAGCCTTACCAGCGTCTCCGCCGACAAGCGCATCATCATCCTGATCATCGCATGGTGCTTCGGCGGCTTCATGGAAGGCATGGCGGGCTTCGGCACCGCGATCGCCATCCCGGCGGCCATGATGGCCGGCATGGGATGGGACCCCATCGTGGCATGCGTGACCTGCATGATCTCGAACGCGTTCCCGACGGCTTTCGGGTCCATCGGCATCCCGACCGTCACGCTGCAGACCGTCACCGGCCTGCAACCGCTGCCGCTGGCCTTTACGACGGTATTTGAAATGACTCCGTTCATGATCCTCGTGCCGTTCCTGATGATCATGGCCGGCGCGGGCGGCCCGAAAGCCCTCAAGGGCGTCGTGGGCATCACGCTGATCGCCGGTGTGTCCTTTGTGGTTCCGGAACTGATCATCTCCTATTACCTTGGACCCTCGCTCCCCGTCATCGTGGGCTGCATTGTTTCGCTGGTCTGCACGATGCTGGCGGCGAAAGCCCGCAAGAATAAGCCGATTCCGGCGGAGTACGACATGAGCGAAGGCGTCGCCGCCCTCAGATCCAATCCGTCGGGTGGAGAGAACGGGCCGAAGATGAGCCCCGTCACCGCATGGCTCCCGTTCATCCTCATCTTCGTCCTTCTTCTGCTGACCTCCAACCTGGTTCCGCCGATCAACCACGCTCTTTCCATTTTTACGACCAAGGCAAAGATCAGCACGGCTGCCAACGCCGTGAAGGCTTCCTTCAGCTGGATCAACACGCCGGCCGTCTGGATCTTCATCGCCGCGATCATCGGCGGCATCGCCCAGAAAGCCAGCGGCAAGACGGTGGGCAAAGCCCTCGGCGGCACTTTCAAGCAGATGTACAAGACCATCATCACGATCATGGCCGTGCTTGCTTTGGCTAAGATCATGACGTATTCCGGCATGATCGCCGATATGGCCCATCTGTTCGTCGTTCTCACTGGTCGTTTCTATCCGTTCGTGGCGCCGATCATCGCAGCCATCGGTGCGTTCGTCACGGGCAGCGGCACCAATACGCAAGTGCTGCTGGGCACCCTGCAGACGGCTGCCGCGAAACAGATCGGCGTCTCCGAGTACTGGCTCGCCGCAGCGAACCAGGTGGGCGCCGGCATCGGCAAGATCATGTCGCCCCAGTGCGTCGCGACCGGTGTCGCGGCCCTTGGGATTGCCGGCCAGGACAGCAAGGTTATGCGCGCAATCGCAAAGTGGTGCGTGCTGCTGCTGGTGATCGGCTGCCTGCTGGTCGGCTTCGGCGTTCCGCTGAGCCCCGCGTGAGCATGATCGTTTGCTAGGAATTCGGAAATGACAGACCGGTCCTGAGTGGCTCGGACCGCAAGAAGTCAGGAGTATATTAGGAGTGTAAAAGAACGGGTGTGGGCCGGAGGGCCGATGCCCGTTTTTTTTGCATATGGAATGCCGGCGCCCCGAGGGGATTTCGGGTGCCGCCCGCATGTTCGGGGCATGTTTCGCCGTCCTGTTTTGCCGTCCGGAAACGGACGGCTTTTTTAATGTCAGTTGCCCTGTTAAGAGTAACAAATCGGCTTTCGGACGGTAGTATGAAAGGAGGCGTACAGCATGACCGACCAAAAGAAAGACGGGGACGTCCGGGCGCTCGAACAGGCGGCATGCCTGCCGTGAACGAGCGGTGGATCGACGTTTCCGTCCACAACGGGGCGGTCGACTGGCCGAAGGTCGCGGCCTCCGGCGTGAAAGGGGCCGTTCTGCGGGCCGGATACGGCGATGACATTTCGCAGCGGGACGCGCGGTTCGCGGCGAACATCGGGGGCGTGCGGTCCGCCGGGATGAAGGCCGCCGTCTACTGGTTCTCCTATGCCGACAGCCCCGCGGACGCGCGCAGGGAGTGGGCCGTCTGCCGGAAGATCATCCAGCCGTATCGCGGAAAGATCCAGTTCGTCGCCTACGATTACGAGTACGACAGCGCCCGCTATTACCGGAAGATACACGGGACGGACCCGACGGCCGCGCTCATCAACAGCATGGCGGACGCCTTTCTGGGCGCCGCGGCGGCGGACGGTTGGAAAACGGTGCTCTATACCGACAACGATTACCGGAAGAACGTTTTTTCCGCGGCGACGCTGGCGAAATGGGACATCTGGCTGGCCGATTACGCCGGGGCGGCCGACGCGGCCTGTTCGCTCCGGCAGACCGGGACGGAGGGGACGGTCCCCGGCATTCCTGGGGCCGTCGATTTGGACGAGGTCTACCGGGACTTCAGCCTGCCGGCGTATACCTGCGACACGTCCGGGACCGTGGCGGTGGCCCGCGGCGCGGCGTACCAGGTCGAGATCACGACCGCGTCCGAGCCGAACGTCACCGCCGGAACCGGCGACGTTGTGACGATCCTGCCGCGCAGCCGCTTCGGGAACCAGTGGTTTTACTACCTGGTGCCGATCGGCAGGCCCGGCGACGAAGCCGGCATCTATATCAACGGCGTGCGGCAACTGATCGTAAAAATCGCAAGCCGGGCAACCCGGCGGAAAGGAAACAAATGAAACAGTTTTTCAGGTCTCTTCTGACGGATAAATCGTTCTGGGCGGCGATCGTCTCGCTCGTGACATGCATCTGCGTGGCGAGCAACGTCCCGGAAGGGTCCATCACGCAGATCGCGTCCTTCATCGGCGCGCTCGGGACGATCATCGCCTATATCATAGAAAACGGCATCCAGGCGGCGGCCGCCATCCAGGCGCAGGCCCGCGTGGAAGCCGCCGCGAAACCGGCGGAAAAGAAATGATCCGCCTGCTGCGGGGAAACGGAGGAGTTCGATGCAGCATCACAAATATCTGCTGAAGCCGGATACCCGGCGGCCCGGGGAGAAGGAGTTCTCGG
>DAINSB010000081.1:0-6073 GCA_036741535.1 Caproicibacter sp.
GCGGCCGCTCCCAGCCGAAAGTGGACCGCATCAACTATTACGACAACCTGTTCCACAGACAGGAGTAAGCGGAAAAAAAGAGCCCGGCACCGGAACGTCAGGTGCCGGGCTCCTGTCGGCCGCGGGAAGGTCCTTCGCCCGAATTTTCTTCAGCATTCGATCCGGATAAATTTATCCTTGTATTCTTTGCAGGTCAGTTTGGTCACGTCCTTGAATACCTTGCTGAAATAATAGGGGCTTGAGAATCCGACTTTTTCCGCGATCTCGTAGATGTGCAGGTTGGTGGTGGTCAGCAGGTCCTTGGCCTTGTCGATGCGGTACTGCATGAGGTAATCGCTGAAATTGATCCCCATTTCCTGCTTGAACACCAGCGAGAGATAGCTGCTGCTGATGTTGATGGCTTTCGCCGTGTCGGTCAGCGTGATGTTGGAGGAGTAGTGTTTGTCGATGAAGGACAGGCAGGCCTTAATAAAGTAACTGTACGAGCAGCTCTTGTTCTGCAGCAGGTTCAGGATCTGCGTGTACAGATTGCGCACGTAGTTTTCCGCGATGCCGATCGAAGCCATCCGGTTCAGGCTTTCGTAGTCGAAGCTGCCCGCCAGCGTGGGGTTTTTCTCCCTGTCGCATTTTTTATAGATGGATTTTGCAAAGACCAGAAAATCGATGTAGCAGTTCTTGAAATACTTGAAATCCCTCAGCTCTTTCAGCCGGCTGAAAATGTCCGAAATATACCGGTCCAGCCCTTTGTCGTCGTTTTTCTCCATGTAGTCGTTCAGCGTGTCGATGCTGACCTTGGGCAGCGTGTCGTAAGGCACGTCCGGCTTTTTCTGAAACACCGAGATGGTGTCGGAATCGAAGAAGCAGTTCAGCCTTGCGGATTCCGCCTCTACGAACATCTCGGGAAATCGCCGGGCGTCGCCGGGCAGGCTCATCCCGATGTTCAGGTCGATATTGCTGTACTGCCTGATGTTGCGGGCGAGCATTTTGCACTGGCTCAGCAGGCATTTCTGCACGTCCGTCTTGAGATAGGAGACCGGCGCGGCGATGGTCGTGAGAATTTTGTTCTGCACACGCGCCACGCAGGAAAAGGCGTTGTGAAAATGCAGGTCGATCAACGAGCTCTGCATGTTGCTCAGGATATTGACGGTGTTCGGCGCAAGCTGGGAAACGTCGCACGAGCAGGTCAGAATTATGTAGGAGGGATCGGGGAACAGGCCCTCTTTCGGGACCGTGAACAGCTCGGGAGCCAGACTGCCGCTGTTCGTGATCCCCTTGTACAACTGGACGCGCATGTACTCTTTCTGGCTGTCATTCCGGTCCGGCAAAGCCTTTGGCTTGTTTGAAAACGAAAGAGAATTCAAAGTCTCCAGAATGCTTTTCTGGTTGATCTCCGACTTGATGAGATATTGCGAGACGCCGAATTTTATCGCCTGGCGCGCATAATCGAAATCCCGGTAGTTGCTGATGATGACGATCTGCACGTCCTTGTCTTTCTGTTTGATCCGGGAGATGAGTTCCAGCCCGTCCATGTCGGGCATCTTAATGTCGGTCATCAGAATATCGGGTTCCAGTTTATCGAACAGTTTCAGGGCTTCCAGCCCGTTCGAGGCTTCGGCGACGATATTGTAGCCGTACTGGCGCCAGTTGAGGGTCGTCTTCAGGCCCAGCCTCACCAGAAATTCGTCATCGACAATCAAAACCTTCCTTAGCATTCCCACACCTCTTTCTGCCCACTCCTCCGATTCTTCTTACTTCTTATTATATATTATATATTTTTCAAATTTATTAAATAAATAAAAAGAAATATATGCAAATATGATAGAATAAGACCGGATTCTTCCGGAGCGTGCGTAAATGAACGGATAAACTGGATAGATTCTTGACAAATTGAACGGATTTTTTGTGGGGAAGGGACGGAGCATGCGAAGGATACATTCCATCAGATACAAAATGTTTTTTGCCATCTTCTGCCTTTTGATCCTGTTCCTTTCGCTGTTCGGCGTGATCATCGACCAGACCTATGCGAAAAACCTGTACCGGAACGAGGTCAATTACAACGTGCTGCTGACGGACAAAATCCAGTCGGAGCTGGACGGGATCATCGAAAACGTGCAGCACACCGCGCTGATCATCTCTTCCAGCGACCGCATCGGGCCTTTGTTCTACAAAAAGAAAAGCAGCGCGGTCGACCGGGGAAAGCTGGCGGACATGAATACGTTCCTGCGGAATATTTCCAGCCTGGAGCCGTATGTGAACAGCATCCAGATCATCGGGGACGACGGCAAGAT
Source organism: Caproicibacter sp. (assembly GCA_036741535.1). Lineage (GTDB taxonomy): Bacteria > Bacillota > Clostridia > Oscillospirales > Acutalibacteraceae > Thermocaproicibacter. The sequence goes on from DAINSB010000081.1 coordinate 2,289, forward strand.
CATCGCCACGAATTCCGAGATCGACCCGGGGGACACGCTGGAGTTTTATAAAAAGCAGATCAAAATGGGAAATGCGGAGATGCCGTTCTGGACCGAAAAACACACGCTGGTCCAGAAGTACCCCAAAAACGCCTCCGACGTGTTTTCCTACATCTCTCCCGTCGTCAACCCGGTGGAGTCCCAGAACAGGGCCTACATCGTCATCAACGTCAGCTACGAGTACATCCAGCAGGAGTTCGTCAATTTCGCGATCGAGGAGGACGAACGGGCCTTCATCTGCAATTCGGGCGGCAGCATCATCTTCGATTATCCGCTTGCGACCTCGTTCGAGCCGGTGGTCAGGCAGTTCCCGGAAATCCTGCAGAACGACGATTTCGTCCTGGATAAAACGGTCTTCGGCGTGGACAACATCATCGTCTCCAAGCGGCTGAACAGCGTCAACTGGAAGATCGTCCGCGTCATCCCCGCGGACGCCATCACCATCGAGACCAAGAGGATCAACGACTCCTTCAAGGTGGCCATCGCGCTGGCGGCCGTGATTTCGCTGCTGTTTTCCATGCTCCTGACCCAGAAATTCACCAGGCCGATCCGGGTCCTGAACGACGCGTGCAAAAGCGTGGAGCGGGGAAACCTCTCCTGCAACGTCGAGATCCGCAGCAGGGACGAGCTGGGCCAGCTCTGCCATTCTTTCAATCTGATGATCCACCAGATCAACCTGTATTTCAAGATGGAGCTCGAGAACCAGAAGCAGAAGACCGAAATGCAGTTTCAGATCCTGCAGGCGCAGATCAACCCGCATTTTCTCTACAACACGCTGGATTCCATCAAATGGCTCGCGGCGATGCAGAACATGAACAATATCGTGGAGATGAGCACGGCGCTCATCAATCTGCTGAAATACAACCTCTCCCCGTACGATTCGCTGACCACGCTGCGGGACGAGATCGCGAGCGTGATGAATTACGTCACGATCGAGAAATTCCGGTATCTCGATACGTTCGAGCTCGACACGCAGATCGACGAGGAGACGCTCGACAACCGGATGATCCGCTTCCTGCTGCAGCCGCTGGTCGAGAACTGCATCATCCACGGCTTCCGCGATGTCGAGCGGAACTACAGGATCCGGATCCTCTCTTATTACGGCGACGGGATGCTTCATATCAAGGTCGTCGACAACGGCAGCGGGATGGACGTGGAAAAGGTGGAGCAGATCAACACGGGGGTCAAGAGCGACAAGCGTTTCAACAACATCGGCATCAAAAACATCCGGGAGAGGATCCGGCTCAATTACGGGACGAAATACGGGCTTTCCTATCAGAGCGTGAAGGACGAGGGCACGACCGCCGAGATCACGCTCCCCGTCAACCGGGGGAAAAAAGGGCGGGCCGGCGGCCGGCCCGCGGGAGATTGAAAAAGGCGGACGTTCGTGTTAAAATGGAAACTCACGGACAGAAAGCGGGTTTTCATTGAAATTGGAATTTTTGCATCAAAGCACGGAGCAGCGCAGGGAGCTGATCCTGCACGGCGGCATCCTGCGGACGCTGATGCTGCTCTCTTTTCCCACGCTGATGATGAGCGTGATCCAGTCCCTTCTTCCGCTCACGGACGGGCTTTTCATCAACAACGCCGCCGGCACGCTCGTCGCGAGCGCCGTGACGTTCAGCGAGCCGGTCGTCAACATGATGACGGCGCTCGCGCAGGGGATCAGCGTGGCCGCCATGGCGATCATCGGGCAGGAGAACGGGGCCGGCGATTTCGCCCGGGTGCGGCGGATCTCCACGCAGATCATGGTGTTCGGGTTCGCGCTCGGTCTCTGCATCTCGCCGCTGATGGCGCTGGCGGCCTTTCCCGTCGCCGCGGGCGTAGATCCCGAGATTTCGCGCAACGTGTTCCGGTACATCAGCCTTTACGCTTTCGTGCTGCCGTTTTCGTTTCTCGAGAGCATCTACAACGCCATCAAGAACGCGACCGGCAGGCCGGAGGCGACCTTCGTGCGCATGCTGCTTCTTCTGCTGCTGAAGATCCTGTTCAACGTCGTCTTCATCGCGCGGATGCGCATGGAGATTCTGGGCTGCGTCCTCTCGTCCCTCTTCTCGAACGTCGTCGTCTGCGTCTGGATGTTTTACGAGCTTTTCGTCCGGAAAGGGGAGGACAGGCTGACCCTCGCGGGGTACCGGCCGGACCGGGCGCTGATCCGGGAGGTCGTGCGGGTCGGCATCCCCGCCATGCTGACGAGCCTGATGCTCAACCTCGGCTTTTTCCTCATCAACCGCGAGACGCAGAAATACGGCGCCGTCGTGCTGAACGGGCAGGGCATCGCCAGCAATATCAGCGCGGTGTGCTTCAACCTCCCCGCCGCGTTCGGCTCCGCCGTCACGACCATGGTCAGCATCAACATCGGCGCGGGCCAGCCGGAAAAGGCGAAAAAATCCTGTTTTTTCGGCTGCGTCGCGGCCGCCGTGACCGCGGCCGCCGTCATCGCCGCCGTCGTGCCGTCATCGCCCCATCTGACGATCCTGTTCACCCAGCGGCCCGACGTGCTGGCGATCTCCAACCGGGCCTTACATATTTATACCTATTCCGTCGTCGGCTTCGGCATCTGCATGGCGGTGCAGGGGGCGTTCATCGGCCTCGGCAAAACCGGCGTCCCCATGCTGCTCGGCGTCCTGCGCATCTGGTTCCTGCGCTATATCTTCATCCTCGCGACGGAGCACACCCTTCTGTACTATTCCGTGTTCTGGGGCAACCTGTTCTCCAATTACGCGGCCGCCGCGATCTCCATCGTCCTGATCCTGAGGACCCGCTGGGTCTCCGCCCTCCGGTAAGCGGCGGCGGCGTGTCGCCGCGGCCAAGCCCCGCCGGTCAGAACGGAGCGAACTCGGGCGTTGTTTGGCGGGAGAGTCTAAGACATCTCCCGGCGAGCGAAATCCGCGCTTTCGATTTGCCCGCGCGCATAAAGAAAAGGCTTTCCGGCAGCCGCCGGAAAGCCTTTTTCAAACGATTTGGAATGGTCAGCCGGTCTCTCAGCCCTTGAGGAGCGTGAGGACGTTCTGCGGCTGCGTGTTCGCCTGGGCCAGCATCGCCGTCGCGGCCTGCGACAGGATCTGGTTCTTGGAGTACTGCACGTACTCGTCGGACATATCCACGTCGCGGATCTGGCTTTCGGCGGAGGTGAGGTTTTCGCTCATGGTGCTCAGGTTGTTGTTGGTGTGCTCGAGCTGGTTCTGCGCGGCGCCGAGGTCGGCGCGCGTGGCGGAAACCGACTGGAGGGCGCTCTGGATGGTGTCGATCGCTTTCTGCGCGCTCTCCTGGTCGGAGATGTCCACCGTGTCGACGCCCAGCCCCTTGGCGCTCATGTCGCCGACGGCGACGTAAATGCGCTGGTCTTCCTTGTTGTCCGAGCCGACCTGCAGGCCGACGGAGTTGCCTTTGCTCGTGGCGGCAACGGTATAGGTCGCGGGGGTGATCGGGTTGCTGTCGAGCGTGACGGTGATCTCCATGCCGCTGTATTTCTTTACGTCGTCGGCCGATGCGGCGGAGGAATCCACGACGGATTTGAAGGTGTAGGTGCCGCCGCTGGTGACGGAGGTGGCGGAGGGCGCGAAAGATACGCCCGTCACGCCGCCCGCGATGTTCAGAGCCAGAGAAGTACCTGTGTTGGAGAAAACCGCGGCGAAAGTCACGGCGTTGGTGCCGTTGTTTCCGCCCACCACGGTCATGCCGGCAACGCCTGTCGAGGCGAAAGTGGTATTATCAACATCGTAGCCGCCCATCGTGCCGTTCAG
>DAINSB010000081.1:6083-6445 GCA_036741535.1 Caproicibacter sp.
CGCCACAGTGTCCGCGAGGTCCAGAGTCAGACTACCAGCAGCGGTGCCGACAGCCACGGAGAAACTCAGATCGTCGGTGCCGTTGTTTCCGCCCACCACGGTCATGCCGGCAAGGCCCCCCGTGGTGAAAGAGTCTGGGGTCTTGGTGACATCGTAGCCGCCCATCGTGCCGTTCAGCAGGCTGATCTGGTTGAAGTTCGTGGAGGTGGAGATGGTGTTGATCTCGTCCTGCAGCTTGGAGATTTCCTTCTGCAGATTGGCGCGGTCCGTGCCGCTCTGGTAGGTGCCGTTCGCGGATTCGACCGCGAGGGTGTTCATCCTCTGCAGGATGGACTCGGTCTCGTTCAGGCCGCCTTCGGCGG
>DAINSB010000081.1:6455-8711 GCA_036741535.1 Caproicibacter sp.
GAGATGCCGTTCTGGGCGTTGTCCTGCGCCTGGTTCAGGCCGTTGATCTGTGAGCGCATTTTTTCGGAGACGGCGAGCCCCGCGGCGTCGTCCGCCGCGCTGTTGATGCGGTAGCCGGAAGACAGCTTCGCGATGTTCTTGCTGATGGCGGTGTCGTTCGCCTTCAAGCGGTTGGAAGCGTTCAGGGCGGCGATATTGTGTTGGATACGCATAAAATTTTTCCTCCTTGATTTTTCCCCGCCCGGCCTCGGGCCGATGCGGGCAAGAGAATCCGTTCTCTTTTTCGATTTTATTCCGAACGGGTTCCCGGCCTGCGGTCCCGGCTTTACGGGCCCTGTAAAGAAGAACCGCGGTTCCGGTTCCCAAGGGAATCTACCTTATATATCGGTAATTCATGGAAGAAGTTTAGCCGAAAAGCGACTTTAATCTTATTTTTTCCCGGGACCTTTCGGCGGGGCGGAACCGGCTGTGCCGGCGCCGCCGACCAGGTCGCCCGGCGGCACGTGGGGAAGGCTCCCGCCCGCCGCCGGGAGTTTCCCCGGACTCTCGCGCCAGCCGCGGCCCAGAATTTTCGCCTCGCTGAGCGGCGCGGCCTGACCGCGCAGGCACTGCGCCGCCGCCTCGCGGTTCATTTCGCGGGTCTCGAGCAGCTCTCTGCGCAGGATGGGCACGCCCTTTGGCGCGTTGATGCCGATTTTGACCCGCTCGGAGCCGATCTCCGTCACGACGATCTCGATGTCGTCCCCGATCATGATGGATTCGGAAACTTTTCTTGAAATCACCAGCATGCGGCTACCTCTCTTTCGGCGTGCCGCCGAACGGCCGGTAGCGGACCGGGTAATCGCTGTTCTCCATGATGATCTGCCTGCCCTGCCGGGTCCGCGCGTTGATGACGATGGGGCTTTTCAGGTTGACGGCGGATTCCGACAGGTTCCGCCGCAGGACGGCCACCGCGAGAAAGCACAGGTCGTCGTCGGGTCCGCCGAGCGATTCTCTGTCGGCTTCGGTCAGGACGGGGCGGTAGTCCCGCGTCACGACGAAAGGATCCACGACCGTGAGCGAGGGGAAACCGCCGTCCGCCGCCTGAAGCGACCAGATCACGTTCCCGCCTTTTTCGAGCAGGACGAAGTCTTTCACGTCTTCAAAACCGTAGATGCCGTCCTCAAAATGGATGACGATCTTTTCGTCGTTCCGCGGCGCCTGCGCCGGGCCGGACTGCATGGCGCATCCCTCCTTCTGTTCCGTTTTCAGGCTTTCTGCGAGAGCGTTCGGCCGCCTTCGCCGCCGCCGGCCCGCGCGGGGCCGGGGCCGAACGGAGGCCACCCGGTGCCGAGCACGGCTTTCAGGTACAGCGGCACCAGCGCCGCGCGCGCGGCGGGGGAGCTTTCCCGCGGAATCCCCTCCCGCCGCCGTTCGTAAAGGAAGCGCGCGAGGGCGCATTCGCGCCGCACCTGCGCCGGCTCGCCCGGGAAAAACACCCGGATGGCGGGGATGTACGCCAGCTCCGTGCCGCCCGGCCCGTCGCACTCCGCGGCGATCGCGCCGGCGGGGTCGTTCCGGTCTTCGATGATGAGAAGCATCGCGGGCCTCCCGCCTCCCTGTTATTTCAGATAATCCATCAGGCTCTGCTGGATGGTCTGGCTGCCCACCTGCAGGGACGCCTTGTAGCAGTACTGCTGCATGTAGTAATCCGTGACGGCGTCGGTGATATCGATGTATTCCACCTCGTTGTCCCGGTCGTCCAGGTTCAGCTCGGTGTTCTGCAGGTAGGTGCCGGTGCTGCTCAGCATGTTCAGGCCGATCCCCACTTTTGTCTGCTGCGACTCCAGGTCGCCCTGCGTGTTTTTCAGGCTCGTGAGGTACGGGTCTATGGCGCTCATCAGATCGGTTCCGCTGAGGCCGGAGTCGTTGAGGGCCTCGGAGATCTTCGTGAGGAGGGTGTAGGCGTTCTTCGGCACGCCGCTCGTGACGGTGCCGTCGCTGTTCGTGATGTCCGTCGTTCCGTATCCGATCATGGCGATGCCGGGCAGCGAGGAATCGAACGCGCTCTGGGAGTCCACTTTCCCGTCCGTTTCCGTGATGCCGAGGCCGATGTCGACGTAGACCGATTCCGCCGCGAGTTTGCCGAGGTCGACCTTGTCGGTGATGCCGTCCGGATACGCCGTCGCGTCTATCGTGGATTGCTTGACGATGTCGCCGTTGTTGTCCGGCAGGCCGCTGATGGGGATGCCCGAAGCGGAGGTGGTCCCGAGAAGC
>DAINSB010000081.1:8721-10523 GCA_036741535.1 Caproicibacter sp.
CTGATGGTGAACTGCGCCGCCGATCCCGCCGCGATGTCGGAGTCGATTCCCTGCAGCTTGCCGATAAAGGTGTCGCCGGCGGTAAAAGAGGCGCCCGTCGGGATGGTTCCCTCGAAATAGTTCTGCAGGTCGCCTTTTGTAATGGAGTAGCCGGCCGAGTCGGTGATCTTGACCGTGATCGTTTTATTGTCCGTGTCCACGTCGGTGGAGATGGAAGGGCCCGCCCCCGTGTTGGTGGTGATGTTCAGTTTGTAGCCGTTCAGCTTTTCCCCGATGTCTTTCCCGAAGTTGATCTGCATGGTCTTGGTCACGGCGTCCGCGCCGGTGCCGTAAGTGTAGTTCAGCGTTTCCGACGCGCCGTTGCTGTTGATTTCCGTATTGACGTTGATGCCCCGGTAATACAGCTCGCCGCCCACCACGGTGAACGGCGTGTCCGTGGAGTTGGAGCCGCCGAACAGGTAGCTGTCGGAGTATTTGGCGTTCATTTCGGAGAGCACCGTGTCGCGGTAGGAGAGGATCTGCGTTGCGACGGACTGCCGGCCGCTCAGGCTGGTGGAGCCGGTGATCCCGCCGAGCACGCTGGTGCCGGCCGCGTCGGTCAGGATGCCGTCCAGCTGCTGCAGGATGCTCTCCGCCGTGTTGACGGAGCCCGTCAGGTTGCTCACGTTCGTCTGGTAGTCTGCGTTCAGGTCGGTTTCCCAGTGGATCTCGAACGTCTGGGCGGCCGCCAGCGGATCTTCCGACGGCACGTCGAACGCGCGGTAGTCGTAGGCCTTCTGCATGGCCTTGTTCATCGAGCCGAACGCGTCGCCCACGTCTTTCTTGTACCGCGACATCATCATCTGCGAAGTGATTCTCATTTTCCGTTAGCCCCTTCCTGCAACGCCCATGCTGTTGATGATCGTCTCGAGGCATTCGTCCACCGCGGTCATGAACCGCGAGGCGGCCGTCAGCGACTGGTTGTACTGCACCAGGTCGATCGCCTCGTCGTCGATGCTGACCGAGGAATTCGACTGCCGGCTGGTGTCGATATAGTCCAACTGCGACGCGTTCGTGGTGTTGGTGGAGTCGATGCTGCTGATGTCCTGCCCGAGCGCGGTCGCCGCGAACACGACCGCCTCTTCCACCGTGCCGGAATAGACGTTGACGTTGTAGTCGTTCTGCAGCGTCTGCGTGGAATCTTTCCCCGTCAGCGCGTTGATCATGTCCGTGATGTTGGAATAGGAGGAATCCGTGCTGTCCCCGGGGTTCGCGGCGTCTTTGCTCAGGGTCAGGCCGTAGGTGGTGTCGTCGTCGTCGGACCCCACCGCCCAGTTGGACGCGAGCCGGATGTTTTCCGCCGAGATCTTGGAGGTGTCGGTCCCGTCCGACGTGAACAGCGGCTTGTTGTCCCCCGCGTCGTTGGTGCTGTTGACGGTGTTGACCACGCCCGCGAGGTTGGCGGCGATCTTGTTGAGCAGCTGGGAGTAGTAGCCGATGCCGCGCTGCGTGGTCGTCGCCTGGCCCGACTGCGTGTCGAACTCGCCGCTTTCGTTCAGCACGGCCAGATACCCGGCGAAGCTGCCGCTTTTGACGTCGGAATTCTCCACGCCGGAGACGCCGAGGACGTTGTCCCCGGAGGTGCTGGTCACGGAAAGCGCGCTGCCGTCCGACGTTGTGAACTGGAGCGTGTTGCCGGAGACGCTTGCGGTGATCCCACTGCCCGCTAGCTGGCTGCTTATTTCGCCGGCCACGCTCGCGAGGCTGTAGGTACCTTCGGAAAGCGTGACCTTTTTGGAAGTCCCGCCGTCGGTCAGAAAAGT
>DAINSB010000082.1:0-10402 GCA_036741535.1 Caproicibacter sp.
AAACCGACAGTATAGTCTGGATAGAAGAAGATGGGTTGAAAGCGTACAGGCGCTGCAGAGGCGTTCAACAGCGGTTTATTGACCGTGTCGGACGGCTCTTTGTCGGCATTCCAATACGCATAGATTTTAACACCTGAAAGACATTTCTAATGCTTTCAGGTGTTAATTTTTTTTTAGGAGCGTTGCTATGTCCGACGAAACTTACATGAAACTGGCGCTGGAATACGCCCCGAAAGGCTGCGGCTGGGTCGATCCGAATCCGATGGTGGGGGCCGTCGTCGTGAAGGACGGCCGCGTGATCGGCGCGGGGTACCACCGAAAGTACGGAGGAGCGCACGCGGAGCGGAACGCCCTGGCCTCCTGTACGGAACCGCCGCAGGGCGCGACGCTGTATGTGACCCTGGAGCCGTGCTGCCATTACGGCAAGACCCCGCCGTGTACGGAAGCGATTCTCGAAAGCGGAATCCGGCGCGTGGCGGTCGGCTCGGTCGATCCGAATCCGCTGGTCGCCGGGAAGGGGATCCGCTTTTTGCGCCGGCACGGGATCGAGGTCACGGAAGGCGTGCTGCGCGAAGAATGCACCGCGCTCAACGAGGTGTTTTTCCACTTCATTCGGACCGGGACGCCGTACGTCGTGATGAAATACGCCATGACGATGGACGGGAAGATCGCCACACGTGCCGGCCGGTCGAAATGGATCGCGGGCGAAGCCGCCCGCAGGCGCGTGCAGGAGGACAGGCACCGGTATGCCGGCGTGATGGTGGGCGTCGGCACGGTCCTCGCGGACGATCCGCTGCTGACCTGCCGTCTGCCGGGCGGGAAAAATCCCGTCCGTATCCTCTGCGATTCCCGGCTCCGCACGCCGCCGGAAGCCCGGGTGGTCCGGACGGCGGGGGAAGTCCCCACCATCCTCGCCACCTGTTCCCCCGACGAAGCCCGCGCGCGCCCTTACCGGGAGGCGAAATGCGAAGTTCTCACGCTCCCGGCGAAAGACGGCCGCGTCGATCTGCGGGCGCTCATGGCCGCCCTGGGGAAAAAAGGGATCGACAGCGTCCTGCTGGAAGGCGGGGGCACATTGAACTGGTCGGCTCTCACGAGCGGCATCGTCAACAAAGTGCAGGCGTATGTGGCCCCGAAGCTGTTCGGCGGCACCGGCGCGAAGTCCCCCGTGGAAGGGGACGGCGTGGCGGACCCGGAGCGGGCGTTCCGGCTCGCCCCGCCGCGGGTGACGCGCCTGGTCGACGATCTTCTTCTGGAAAGCGAGGTGTTTCCATGTTCACGGGAATCATAGAGGAAACGGGAACCGTCCGTTCCGTCGAAAAAGGCGGGCGTTCCGCCGTCGTGACGGTCGACGCGTCGGCGGTCCTGAGCGACCTGAAGCCGGGCGACAGCATCGCCGTCGACGGCGTGTGCCTGACGGTCGTTTCCCTGTCGGAGCATTCTTTTTCCGCCGATGTGATGCACGAGACCGTCGAGCGATCCGACCTCTGGAATCTGAAGGCCGGCAGCGTGGTCAATCTGGAGCGCGCCATGCCGCTGAACGGGCGGTTCGGCGGGCATCTTGTCGCGGGGCACGTCGACGGGACCGGCGTGATCAGCCGGGTGCGGAAAGATGAAAACGCGGTCTGGTTCACGGTCCGCACTTCCCCCGGCATTTTACGGTATGTGGTCGAAAGGGGCTCCGTCGCCGTCGACGGTGTCAGCCTGACCGTCGCCGAAGTGTCGGAGCACGATTTCAGCGTGTCCGTCATCCCGCACACGGCCCGGCACACCGCGCTCGGGGCCAAGCGCGTCGGGGATACGGTGAATCTGGAAAACGACTGCATCGGGAAGTATGTGGAAAAGCTGCTATGCGCGCCGGAACGGCAGAACGGCATCTCAAAAGAATTTCTGGCCCGGTATGGATTTTAGGAGGAATCGGTATGTTTCAATTCAACACGATAGAAGAAGCTCTCAACGATCTGCGCCGGGGAAAGATCATCCTGGTGACGGACGACGAGAACCGGGAAAACGAAGGGGACCTGATCTGCTCTTCTGAATTTGCCACGACGGAAAACGTCAATTTCATGGCGGTGCATGGCAAGGGCCTGATCTGTATGCCTATGAGCGCCGGGCTTTGCAGAAAACTCCGGTTCCCGCAGATGGTCTCCGATAATACCGACAATCATGAGACGGCGTTTACGGTATCCGTCGACCACGTCAGCACCACGACGGGCATCTCCGCCGAAGAGCGGGGCGTCACGGCCCGCGCCTGTGCCGGCGAAAACGCGAAACCGGAGGACTTCCGCCGCCCCGGCCATATGTTTCCGCTGATGGCGAAACCGAAAGGCGTTCTGGAGCGGGCCGGCCACACGGAGGCCGCCGTGGATCTGCTGCGGCTCGCCGGACTCACAGAGTGCGGCCTGTGCTGCGAAGTGATGAGCGCGGACGGCCGGATGATGCGGACGCCCGAACTGATCCGGCTCGCCGGCAAATGGGGGCTGACCTTCATCACGATCAAAGACTTACAGGATTACAGAAAAAAACATGAGAAACTGGTCGAGCGCGTCGCCGTCGCGAAGATGCCCACCCGGTACGGCAACTTCACCGCGCACGGCTACGTCAACAAGCTCAACGGGGAATATCACGTCGCGCTGGTCAAGGGAGAGATCGGGGACGGGCGGAACCTGTTGTGCCGCGTGCACTCCGAATGCCTGACCGGGGACGCCTTCGGCTCCCTGCGCTGCGACTGCGGGCAGCAGTTCGCGTCCGCCATGACGCAGATCGAACGGGAGGGCCGCGGCATCATGCTCTATATGGGGCAGGAAGGGCGCGGCATCGGGCTGATCAACAAGCTGCGGGCCTACGAACTGCAGGACCGGGGGATGGACACGCTGGAGGCGAACGAGGCGCTCGGCTTTGCGGGCGATCTGCGGGAGTATTACATCGGCGCGCAGATCCTCCGGGACCTGGGGGCCAGAACGCTGCGCCTTCTGACCAATAACCCGGACAAAGTGTACCAGCTCGCCGATTACGGCATGGAGATCATCGAGCGGGTCCCCATCCAGATGGACGCCACCCCCTACGACCTGTTTTATCTGAAAACGAAACAGGTCAAGATGGGGCATCTTCTGAATTACTGAAAGGAGCTTCCACGATGAACGTTTTTGAAGGAAAACTGGTATCGAAAGAGATCCGGGTCGGCATCGCGGCCGCCCGCTTCAACGAATTTATCACTTCCAGACTGCTGTCCGGCGCGCTGGACGGCCTGAAACGCCACGGTGTATCGGAGGACAGCGTCGACGTGGCGTGGGTCCCCGGCGCGTTCGAGATCCCGCTGATCGCGTCGAAGATGGCAAAAAGCGGAAAGTACGACGCGGTGATCTGCCTCGGCGCGGTGATCCGGGGAAGCACCAGCCATTACGATTATGTCTGCAACGAGGTGTCGAAGGGGATCGCGCAGACGGCGCTCGCGAGCGGGGTCCCGGTGATGTTCGGCGTGCTCACGACGGAGAACATCGAGCAGGCCATCGAACGCGCCGGGACCAAAGCGGGCAACAAGGGCTTCGACTGCGCGGAGGGCGCCATCGAGATGGTGAACCTAATCCGCGCGATGGAAAAGTAAATTGGCTCGGAACGCCGCGCGTCCGGAAAATGTCACGGTTCCTCCCCGCCGGCAGTCGGCGGCTTTTGCCCGCGGAAGAGATTCCGCGGGTTTTTTGCGTCCCACGGGCGGGGCGGCGGTCGCCTTTATCAGCCGCAGTCCGCCGCCGTCATGGGTCGCACGGCCGCAGAAGGTGGTAATACAGACAGATGGCCTCGTAATGCCCGTCTTTCATGCGGAATCCGCCCGGAACCGTCCCGAGCGGTTCAAAGCCGAGCCGTTCGTACAGATGCCTTGCGTGCGTGTTGGTCGCAACCACGGCGTTGAGCTGCAAAACGGCAAATCCGTGCTGCCCTGCCTGCGTCAGGCAGTCGCGCACCAGCTTTTCCCCGATATGCAGCCCTCTGCTTTCGGAACTGACGGCGTAGCTCGCATTGCAGATGTGCCCGCATCGTCCCACATTGTTTGGATGAAGAATGTAGAGCCCGTATGTTTTTCCGCTGTCGAGGTCTTCCGCGACGGCGCAATACGTCTGCCGGCGAAAAAACTCACGGCCCGTTTCCTGCGTGAGACGTTCTTCCTGGGGGAAGGCGGCCCCTTCCTCCACGACTTCGTTCCAGATGCGGATCATGGAAGGAAGGTCCGCGGGGCGGTACGCCCGGATGGTTCTATTCATTTATTCTGGATTTCCTTTCTTTCCCACGCGGATTTTGTTTCCCTGCCAGTATACCGCACATCCGGAAAAATGTCACGGTTCCTCCCCGCCGACGGTTTTCTCCGGTTTGTCTTCGGTCGTATCAGCGACATTATAGCCGATCGGGAAGCAAAGGGAAAGAGGGGCGTCACCGCGCCGCCGTCCATGCACGTAATTTCCCGGAGAAGAATAGTATAAGCCGTAATGCCCGGAAAGAATTCCGGAGATTGTCGGGAGATGAAATGTATGAAAAAGAAACTGGCTCTTTTCCTCGCCGGGGCGGTCCTGTTTTCGGGGCTTCTCGCGGGGTGCGGCAAATCGGCGGGCGCTTCCGCTTCCGGTGCGCAGACCGTCAAGATCGGCGTGCTGTACTCGCTCAGCGGCGTCACGTCGGTCAGCGAAAAGCAGCTCTACGACGGCACCAAGCTCGCCGTCCAGCAGATCAACGCGGCCGGCGGCGTCCATGGAAAACAGATCAAGACCGTCTTCGCCGACTACGCCTCCGACCCGGCGAAAGCGGCCGACAAGGCCCGCAAACTCATCCTCGACGAGAAGGTCGCGGCCATTGTCGGCACCTGCTCGTCGTCCGCCGTACGGGCCGTCAAGCCCGTCGTGGAGCAGTACAAATCGCTGCTGGTGTACCCGCAGTCCTACGAAGGGCAGATGCAGTCGAACAACATCGTCTGCGTCGGCTGTGTCCCGAATCAGCAGGCGGAGATCTTCGTGAACTGGCTGCTGAAAAACGCGGGGAAGAAGTTCTTCCTCATCGGCTGCGACTTCGTGTACCCGCAGGTGGAAAACAAGCTCGCGAAGCAGTACCTGGCGAAGGGTGGCGGAACGGTCGTCGGGGAGGAATACGTCCCCTACGGCAGCACGGACTTTTCGTCCGTCCTCAACAAGATCAAGACCTCGAACCCTGACATCATCTACAGCGAGCTGACCGGCGACAGCAACGTGGCGTTCTACAAGCAGTACGCCGCCTACGGCCTCACCGCGACCATCGCGAGCCTCACGACGAACGAGACGGTCCTCAAATCCATCGGCGTCGCCGCGGCGAAAGACAGCTATATCTGCGTGGACTACTTCAAAAATGTGAAGAACCCCGTCAACGCGGCGTTCGTGAAGGAGTACAAGGAAAAGATCAAGGACGGCACGGAGCCGACCTACGCGGTCGTCGGCGGCTACAACGGCATGAAATTCCTGGCCGGAGCGATGGAAAAAGCCAAGGACCCCTCCGACACGCAGCAGATCATCGCGGCGTTCAAGGGCCTGACGCTCGATTCGCCCTCCGGCGCGATCTCCATCGACCCGGTCAACAACCACGCGCATCTTTACTGCCGGATCGCCAAGGTCGACGGCAAGGGCGAGATCAACGTGATCTACGAGTCGCCGAAGACGATAGCCCCGAAGTCCTGACTGCTGAAAACGCCTCCCCGGCGCACCAGCGCCCCGGGGAGAATCCCGGTTCGCAAAGTTTCGTGAGGTGACGAAGAACGATGGACAGTTTTCTGGCACTGGTTCTGAACGGGCTGGATTCCTCGGCCCTGATCCTGATCGCCGCGCTCGGCATGGTCATCATCTGCGGGCTGATGAACGTCATCAACCTGGCGCACGGCGAGCTGATCATGATCGGCGCGTACACGACCTTTTACGTCACGCAGGTGCTGGGGTACAGCTTTGCGCTGGCGATGGTCGCGGCCGCCCTCGTGACCGCGGCGGCCGGCGCGGTGATCGAAGTCGTCGTGGTCAAACGGCTCGTCGGGCGCCCCGCCGAGACCATGCTGGCGACGTTCGGCGTCAGTGTCGTGCTGCAGCAGACGACGAACCTGATGTTCGGCGCGCAGTCGCAGTATGTGGCGATCCCGGTCGAAGGCAAGCTGGCGTTCGGAAAGGTCGTCGTGCCGTACTACAACATCTTCACCGTGGCGTTTGTGGCCGCCGTCCTCCTCGGGACGGTCCTGCTGCTGAAAGAGACGCGCTTTGGCAAACGGGTCCGCGCCATTTCGCAGAACCGCGGCATGGCGGAATGCCTGGGCATCGACTCATCGCTGGTCGACACGCTGACCTTCGCGTTCGGCAGCGGCCTCGCGGGCCTTGCGGGCGCGCTGGTCGCCCCGGTCAAGAGCGTTTCGCCGTTCATGGGTTCCCCGTACCTCGTCACCTCCTTCATGACGTCGGTCGTGGGAGGGGTCGCGTCGTTCTTCGGCACGACGGTCGGCTCCCTGATGGTGGGCGAATCGACGGCGCTGATCGGCGGCGTCAGCAACGACGTGCTCGCCAACATCATCGTGTTCCTGATGATCATCTTTGCCATCCGCTTCAAGCCGGAGGGGCTGTTCACGAAAAAGGAGGGGAGATAGCATGGCGCGGCTTTCCCGGGTCCCCGTCAACCGGGTTCTGGACCTCGCGCTTTTCCTCGCGCTGGGACTGTTCCCCCTTTCCGGGTCGCTGTTCTACACGCAGCTGATCGAAAAATACATGATTTTCCTGATCTTCGCCTATTCCCTCGACATCCTGTGGGGCTACGCCGGGCTGATGGACCTCGGCCACGCGGTGCTCTTCGGCATCGGCGGCTACGTCATGGCCCTGTCGCTCTCCGCCGCCGCGGGAGGCGGCGTGCCGGACTTCATGGCGCGGTACGGCGTCGCGCAGGCGCCGCTGTGGCTGAGGGCGATCTCGAACCCGGCCGTCGCCGTCCTGGTCGGCATCCTTCTGCCCGGCCTGCTCGCGGCGCTCCTCGGACGGTTCCTGTTTTTCAGCCGCGTGGGGGGCGTGTTCTTTTCCGTGATCACGCTCGCCATCGCCTCGGTCTTCAATCTGTTCATCCAGAGCCAGCAGAAATACACCGGCGGCTTCAACGGCATCGGCGGACTGCCGGGGCTGTCTCTGTTCGGGCAGACGCTCTCACTCCGGCAGGCGTATTACCTGGTCTTCTTTTCCGTGCTGCTGGTCTACGCGTTCTGCCGGCTGCTCGCGGCGTCGCGGTTCGGGCTGATTCTGCAGGGCATCCGCGAAAACGAGACGCGGCTCGAGTTCCTCGGGTACGACCAGGCGCGCTTCAAGACGGCGGCGTTCGCCGTTTCCGGCGCGCTGGCCGGTTTCGCGGGCGTGCTCTACGCGCCGGTCAACGGGATGATCGCCCCGAACGACGTGGGGATGGAGTTCTCCACGGCGGCGATCGTCTGGCTCACGATCGGCGGGCGGGGCAACCTGACCGGCGCGGCGTTCGGCGCGCTGCTCGTCAATGTGCTGGGCAACGCGCTCTCCGAGCATTTCGGCGCCTACTGGCAGCTTCTGCTGGGGCTGGCTCTCCTCGCCACGGTTTTCTTCGTGCCGGACGGCCTCGTGGGGGCGGTCATCCGCCTGGCGAAGGGCCGCGCCCGCAGGGACAAAGAGCGGGGGGAAGGGGGAAAATCCCATGTCTGAGCTTTTGAGGACCGAGGACCTCTCCGTCTGCTTCAGCGGATTCCGGGCTCTGGACGGCGTGGATTTCTCCGTCGAGGAAGGGGAGCTCCGGGTGGTCATCGGGCCGAACGGGGCCGGCAAGACCACCCTGATGGACCTGATCACCGGCCGCACGAAGCCGACGAGGGGGAAGGTGATCTTCGGGGGAGACGACATCACCGGCAAACCCCCGCACGAGATCGCCCGGCGCTACGGGATCGGCCGCAAGTTCCAGGGCCCGAACCTGTTCGAGAACATGACGGTGCTCCAGAATCTTGAGCTCGCGGCTCCGGACCGCGGGGCCGCGGCCCGCGCGCTTTTCCGCCGGGTGTCGCGCGGCGAGTATCTCCGCGCGCGAGAGGTACTGCGGCAGATCGGCCTCGACGCGAAGCGGTCGCTTCTGGCGTTCGAGCTTTCGCACGGGGAACGCCAGTGGCTCGAGATCGGCATGCTGATGATGCAGTCGCCGCGCCTGCTGATCCTCGACGAGCCGACGGCGGGCATGACTTCGGAGGAGACGAGGCAGACGGGCGAGCTGGTGCAGGACCTTTTAAAGGACCACACCGTGCTGGCCGTCGAGCACGACATGGAGTTCGTCCGGCAGGTGGCGCAGACCGTCACCGTTCTGCACATGGGCAAAATCCTGGCCGAGGGGCCGCTTTCCCAGATCGAAAACGATCCGGAGGTCGTGCGGGTCTACCTGAAATCTTCCCGAAAGGAGGTGGATGCGCCGTGCTTGTCCTCGACGACGTGAAGATCAGCTACGGCAAAAGCCGGGCGGTCGACGGCGTGTCGCTCGCCCTGGGCGACGGCCGGCGCATCGCCGTGCTGGGCCGCAACGGGGCGGGGAAGACGACGCTGCTCAAGGGCATCGTGGGCCTGCTGCCCCTTTCCGGCGGCAGGGTGCTGTTCGGGGGAAAAGACGTTTCCGGCCTGAGGCCCTCCCTGCGCTCGCGGGCGGGCATGGCCTACGTGCCGCAGGGGCGCGAGATCTTCCCGCGCTTCACCGTCCGCGAAAACCTCGTGCTCGGGTGCCTCGCGTGGAAGGACCCCCGGGCGGTCGCGCGCCAGACGGAGAAGATGCTCTCCTATTTTCCCGCTCTGCGCGACCACCTCGACCGCAACGGCGGGGTCCTCTCCGGCGGGCAGCAGCAGCAGCTCGCCCTCGCGAGGGCGTTGATGACCGAGCCGAAGATCCTGCTGCTGGACGAACCGACCGAGGGCATCCAGCCCAGCATCGTGGAGGAGCTGGGCGACATCCTGACGCGCGTCTGCCGGGAGATGGGGCTTTCCGTGGTGCTGGTCGAACAGAACCTCGCTTTTGCCCGCCTGATGTCGCAGGACTGCGTCATCCTCCAGAAGGGCCTGATCGTCCGCCGCGGCAAAACGGCGCAGATGGATGCGCAGGAGGCGCGGCTTTTCCTCTCCGTTTGAGCGGCGCGTCGCTGACGGGGTGCCGTAGGCCGGTCCTGCATGCAGCCGTAGTTGGGTCTGCCGTAGGCGCGAGCGGTACCATGCACCCCGCTGCAGGCGCGAAAGGGGAGTAAGGGAGACTCCCGGCAACGCTTTTGTCTGCGGGCGAAAAGGGAAGATTACAAGACCGTTAAATCCATTGACTTCGATCAGGGGAGCGTTATAATCAGAGATGTCAGAGCAGGTTGCTTTCTGTCACAATAGAGAAAGATGGGCAAGATGAAATTTCATACGATTCGGAACAGGACGTTGTTGGTGGCCGGCTGTGCCGTCGCCGCCGCGGGAATCTGCTGCGCCGTCGCGTTCGGCTTTTCGGAGCTGGGCCGGCGGCAGGCGTCGTCTTCCGCGGTGCCGGCGGCGGCTCTGCCGCAGGCTTCCTCTTCCGCCGGTCCGGCCGACGGTGCTGCGGGAAGCGCTTCCTCCTCCGCGCGGGGCACGAAGAGCGTCAATGACAGCGGGCAAGCCCCCGTCGAGCCCCTTCCCGGTACCGGCAAGGTCGTCTACATGACGTTCGACGACGGGCCGTCCGACCTGACGGTTCCGCTGCTGAACATCCTCGACCGGTACCATGTGAAGGCGACGTTTTTCGTCGTCGGCTCTTTCGACAAAGAGGAAACGTCGGACCTGAAGGCGATCGTGGACCACGGGCAGGCGATCGGCGTCCACAGCTATACGCACGATTACCGGCAGATCTATTCTTCCAGTACGGCGTTTTTTTCCGATGTCGACAGGATGCACGACCGGATCCTCCGCGATACGGGCGTGAACACCAGAATCCTCCGGTTTGCCGGCGGCAGTGTCAATGCCTATAACCGGAAAATCTGCAAAACGCTGAAAGCCGGCCTGAAGCAGCGCGGCTATGTGTATTACGACTGGAACGTCAGCTCGGGGGACGCCACCACCAGAACGAATGCCCGGTCCATCCTGAGCAACGCGCTGGACGGCGTACGCAGGCACCGCGTTTCCGTCGTGCTGTTCCACAACTCGGCTCCCAAGGAAGCGACGCTCGACGACATCCCGAAATTCATTGAGACGCTGCAGGGCGAAGGCTATCGGTTTGCGTCGCTCGACCCGCCCGTCGACAACGCCCCGTTTGTTTTCGGGGGCGCATAAGGGGAGCGCATGGCGCCTCCCGCGGGTACATGGGGTACCGTTTGCGCCTGTGCACCCTTTACTCGCCCCCGAAAACAAACGGGGCGTTGTCGACG
>DAINSB010000083.1:0-10339 GCA_036741535.1 Caproicibacter sp.
GACTTTAATGAAGTGTTGAATCCTTTTTGGGTCCCCGGCGTAATAGTCGATCATACTCTTTATAATGGCCGGAACATTTTTCATATCGGCTGACCTCCTGAAAATCCGTGTTATTTTTTCCGTGTTTATGTTTAAATGAAATGGAATTTAAGACATGGCCTTGACAAATAACGGAAATCCAAATATACTAACTATAGTCTGAATTCGTACCAAGAGGTGACGCGATGAACGACGACCCCATTCGAAAGCAATTAAACGAATATTATGCGACCTTTAAGGAAGCCGATGCTCTGTACAGCGCGTTCGCAAAAAGGAGCGGCTTGTCCGACGCCGCTTTCTGGGCGTTGTATACCATTTGCGGAGCCGGAGAGGAATGCACCCAAAAGACGATTCGGGAACAATGGTCAATAAGCAAACAGACCGTAAACTCCGCAATTAACGACCTTGTCAGAGACAATTTTATTGCCCTGTCGGAATGTAAAAGCGACAAGCGAAGCAAGCGAATCACATTGACGGAAAAGGGTGTAAAATTCACTGAAGAAAACATTGATCTCATCTACCGGCTGGAACGTTCCGCTTTTGAGCGGATGACCGACGAAGAAAGAGCAGCCTTGATTGCCGGCAGTCGGAGATTTCTGGAGTTATTCCGTCTGGAGATAACTCCATTTCTAAAATAAATAAATTTGTCATCGGAGGACGTGCAATCGCAATTGCATGGTCGATTAGAAGATGTCGAGTGCGCTCGGTTAACGTAGTTTAACCGAGCGCTTTTTTTATGTAAAAAGGGAGGAACCATGGACTATAAAACACTATATGAAAAAACGCCGCCAACTAAATTGTTCGCCATCGTGACGATTCCGGGAATCGTCAGTATGCTTGTGTCATCGCTTTATCAGATGATAGACGGCGCATTCGTCGGGCAATTATTGGGCTCGGATGCATTTGCAGCCCTAAACCTGGTCATGCCCCTTGTCATCATCAATTTTTCAGTAGCAGACCTGATCGGGGTCGGCTCGGCGGTCCCGATTGCGATTAAATTGGGAGAGAAAGACGAAAAGGCTGCCGGCAATATCTTTTCCAGTGCCTGTCTGATGATTATCGGAGCAGGTATTTTGCTCGGCACCGTACTGTTTGTTTTTGCAGACGATTTTGTGCGGCTAATGGGTGCCGGTGAGGAGCTTGTTTCAATGGCATCCCAGTATCTTCGAGTTTATGCCGCATGCTCGCCTTTCACCACTATCGTATTCGCCGTCGATAACTATCTGCGTATCTGCGGAAAAGTGCGGTACAGTATGATAGTCAACATCCTGATGTCAGTCGGCAGCGCCGCATTTGAATTTTTATTTCTCTTTATATTTAAGTTTGGAATTTGGGGTGCGGCGCTGGCGACATGCTCCGGTATGTTTCTCTGTGCGCTCATTGCAATTATGCCGTTCATCCGCGGTAAATTGCAGCTACGTTTTGCAAAGCCGAAACTCAGCCGGGAAGTGTTTGCAGGCATCCTGGCAAACGGATGCCCCAGCTTTCTCAACAACATCGCCGGCCGCGTTACATCAATCATAATGAATGTCTTTCTGCTTCGTCTCGGCCGTGTCACAGCAGTGTCCGCTTACGGTGTACTGATGTATGCGGACGGTCTCATTCAGCCGATGCTTTACGGCCTCTGCGATTCTCTTCAGCCGGCGGTGGGCTATAACTGGGGTGCCAGGAATTACGACCGTATCGAAGCGATCGAAAAAAGATGCTTTGGAACCTGCGGCGTGCTGTCAATCTTAATGACTGCTGTCATGCTCTTTTCAAAAGCAGATCTGGTCGGTATTTTTATTAAAGCAGAGGATGCGGCAACGATTTCCATGTCGGTTCATGCTCTATCATTGTTTGCGCTTGCGTACCTGACACGCTGGATTTCATTTGCCACACAAAGCTATCTGTCCGCCATAGGCAAGGCGGGGTACGCAACCATAATTTCTGTTTCAACGGCTTTTATTTTCCCTGTAATTTTTCTTTTTGCTCTCGGCGCAATGGGGCTTGACGGGCTTTGGCTCAATCTGCCGCTTACTTCGCTGACAGCCGCAGTCATGTCTGCCGTTATCCTGCTGCGGTTCCAGAAGAAGAATGTTCCAAACGGTTCGTCTGTCACCGCAAAGCAAGATGATTAAGCGGGCATCAAAGCAACCGGCTACAGGCCATTACCCTGTCGCTTTGCTGTGGATTTTGCCACCCATTGAGGCTTTAAAATATGCCGTTGGAAGCTGGTACCTCCATGGAGACAGTTTATTTTTTAATTATACTCCAACGGGAAAGAAAATTCATTCCAAAATAAAAAAGTTCTGAACTTGATATAAAAAATACCCCGCCAAAAGATTTGACAGGGCAAAAAAGCTGTTCAGATTCTGATACGGATTCCGGTAAGCCGCGGTTTCCAACGGGACTATTAAAATCTAATTTCTACGCCGAGGATCTTTGCGGCTGTGATTGCCTGTTCCGGAGAAAAGACTGCTCCCCGCAAATCCTCCGGGCGCGCACCCAGCCCATCGATTTCGCAGCTTGTGAAATCGATATTCGCAAGCGGTGTGCCCGACATCTGAACCTTACGCAAATCGGTCTGTAAAAACTGTATTTTTTCAAGCGACATCCCGCTAAAATCCGCTTCGGAGCAGTTGCATCCATCGAACAAGGCTCGTTTCAACCGCGAAAATCGAAAATTGGCATATTGCAGGACGTTGTGATTGAACTCGGTATCCCTCAGGGTGGCTCCGCTCAAGTCGACACCGATCATCCGGCAATTCAGAAAAGCTACGCGCAGCAGAAACGAATCGCTGAAAACCGCGTTGGATAGATCGCATCCCTCAAACAGGACATCTTCGAGCTCGAGCGAAGGCAGCGCCGCGTCAAACCGCATTCCCTGCAACTTGACTCTCGTCAAACTGACATGCTGCGCTTTCCCCGATAAAACGCCGTGCTCCATCAGGCAGTCTTTATAATCGTCGTCGTCATGCAAAGACCCGATCGGCTTCAAAAGCTGCGGTTCAAGAGGCTGCTTGGGCCGGGCAGCAGAAAAACCGGTTTTCGGATTCCGCCTATTCTCCGCCTTATGGATTTCTTTTCCCATATGGATTCACTCCCCATTTGACGGGTGATGGACAATCAGTCCATCCTGATTTTATATTCCTTCGGCACTTCCTTCTATTTAGGATAATCAGATCAATCATCGTTGTCAAGGATAGATACACAAAGCTCAATCAGCATGGATTACGTTCCGGTTTCAAAGCGGAAAAATCACCCCTGCGCAGCGGATTGGCTCTGTGCGGAGGATGTGCTGATGACGCCCCGGAGCGCCCAGCGGTACTGCTCCTGCGAAGAGAACAGGCCGATTTTCGCCTGATCGAGCGCGGCCTCGGCGCTGTCCAGGTTCATCTGCGCGTTCTCCAGGTCGAGCGCCGAAGCCACCCCCAGCGCGTTCTGCTGCTCTACGGCGGCGAACGCCTTCGCCTTCGCGTCATAAGCAGCCTGCGCGGAAGCGAGCTTTCCCTGTTTTCCCGCCACGTCGCTGTATACCTGCTGGAACGAGGCATGGAACGTATTCAGCACAAGGCTGTAATTCAGCGACGCCGCGCGGAAGTCGTCCACTGTCGAATCCAAGTCGGAATCCTTGTTGTCGTCGGCGATTTCCTTCGCCAGCTTCTTTTCTTTCAGCGTCCAGTTCTCGTCCTGTGCGGTCTGCCGGTCTTTTTCCTCATCCATTTTGGCGGCGAAATCCCCTTCCGGCTCCGGCATGGAAGAGAGCGAAACGTCATAGGCGTCCGAGTACCCGAGAAGCACCCGGAGGTTGTTTTTCACCGCTTCCATCTGGTTGACCAGCGCGGTGAGGTTATCCCCCAATGTGTTTTTCTGCTGCTGGGCGTTGAGCAGGTCGGCCTGCGTGATAAGGCCGAGATCGGCTTTCAGCTGCTCAATTTTCAGCGTGTCGTCCAGCGCCTTTTTCTGCCTGGTGAGCTGCCTGCGCTCGGCGTCCAGAGAATGGAACGTCACATAAAGCTTCTGCGCCGCCACGACGATCTGGTCCGCGGCTTCGTCCATCTGCAGCTCTGTCTGATCGATGGTATCGTCGCTGATGTCAAGCTGATCCTCCTGCCCTTTCAGGATCGAGCAGATGGCGTTGAGCGACGCGATGCTGCCCCGCAGCGACTCTGCGGCTGCCTGCTGATCCGGTGAACCGGCAATGGACTGATTGGTGAGCTGCAGCTGGCTGCTCAGATCCTGAAGCTGCTTCCGGCCGGCGGTGATCTCGTCCTGTTTTCTTTCGGCCGCGTCGTTGCCTTTCAGGCTGTCCAGCGTCTTGCCGTTCGCGCGGATGGTCTGGTTGCTCGAGCGCACGATGGATTCGATGTCCGCGTAGCTTACCTTCACGGCCTGGGGAGCGGTGGTGACCGCGGCGGATGCGGCGAACGCGGGGGCCGGGATTGCACCCAGCAGAAGGACCGAGAGCAGCCCGGCGGCGATTTTTCGGATTTTCATCAGAATTCCTCCTTTAAAGTTTTTATGACGGCGGATTCCACTTAAGATTGCAAGCCCGATCTATTCCCACATGCTTCCGGCAGGGAGAAACGGAAGCATGTTTATTTTTTAAAGTAAACATCCGCGGTATAGCCCGGCTTTAACAGGTGGTTCGGGTCGCTGGGCTTCACCAGCACGCGGATCACGCGCTTTCCGTCCTTTTCCACGGCGAGATCCGGAATCTGCGTCACGGTGCCGGTGAGCGAAGCGTCCGGGGCCGAGGCCGGAACGATCTTAACCGTTTCGCCGGCCTTCACGCCGCCGATGAACTCCTCGTCGACCTCCGCGCTGACGGTGAGGGAATCCGCGTCGATGATCTGGAGCACTTTGGTCGGCGCGTTCTGCGCGCCGAGATGGGCCGCGTCGCTGACCGCGATGTTCTGCACAATGCCGTTCCCGATATCGGAGACGATCTGACTGCCCTTGATGTAATCCTTCGCGATTTTGGCCGTCATGATATTCAGGTCCACCTGCGCGGAGGAAACGCCGCCCTGCTGCTTCGCGACATTCGCGGTGTTGCCGAGCTGCAGCTGGGAAAGCTGGGCCTGCTTCGATTGGAGCGAGACGTTCAGCTGGTCCAGCTCGTCTTTCAGGGCGGTCTTGGTCTTCCGGATGTTGTCCTGCACGTCGTTCACGGCCTTCTGGCGCTGATCCACCGCGTCCGCATACTGATCGAGCGTCGCTTTGGAAACGGCCCCGGCGTTATAGAGCGACTGGTACTTCTGCAGGTCGCTCTTTGCGGTTGCAAGCTCCTTCTGGGCCAGGCTCAGGGAATTCTGGAGCAGCTTCAGATCGGCATTCGTGCCGCCGCCGTATTCCTTTGTCTTGCGCGCGATTTGGCTCTGTGTCTGGGCGATGTCCGCCTGCAGCGCGGAAATGTCCTGCTTTGCAGCGGGCAGCGCCGCCTGATTCACGGCAAGCTGCTGCTTGAGCTTCTCGACGTTTCCGTTGTATTCGGAGAGGTCCAGCGTCACAAGCGGCTGGCCCAGCTTCACCCGCTCGCCTTCCTTTACCAGTACATCCGTCACCACCGACGGGAAATCGACACTGATGTCCTCCACGCGGGTATATTTCACCTCGCCCCAGGCGTCGATCTCCCCGGTCTGATTCGTCGTCTGCGGGGCCGTCGTCTGCGGGGCGCTGTTTTTCTGGTAAAAAAAGATTCCGAGCGCGACGGCGAGCGCGGCGAGCACGCAGGTTCCGGCCAGCGCCGGCTTTTTATGGGATAAGATCCAGTCCTTCATGAGGCAATCCTCCATCTGTTGTCATTCGACGCTTTTCAGCGCTTCGAGCATGTCAATCTGTTTCATCTTCCGTGCCACGACGTTGTTGACGATCCAGGCGAAACACAGGGTCATCGCGCCGGCGGCCAATACGTCGGGCGCTGTGACGTTGCCCAAAAGGTCCATCTGCTCCCCCATTTTGCTTGCGATCAGCCAGGACATATATCGCCCTACGGGGATACCGGCCAGCATCCCGAGCAGTACGGAAAAATAATTTTCGACCAGCACCAGGTTCCGGATTTCCCGGTGATGGAAGCCCAGCACCCGCAGCGTCGCAAGATCACGGACCCGCTCGGCGAAATTGAGGATGCTGGTATTGTACAGCACCACAAATGCCAGCGACGCGCCCATGACGATCATCATCATCACCGAGAGGTTCACCACCTGCGTGCTGGAGGACAGGCCCGACTGCTGGCTTTCCCGCGTCGCCGCATCCGCCACCGCGTCGCTTGAAAGGAACCTCTGATCCGGTGCGCCGTTCCATTTGACGAGCAGAGCCGTCGGCTGGAAGGTCTCCCCGAGGGATTTCCAGTAGGCGTCGGTCATGTAAATTCCCTGGCCGGATGCAAAGTAGGCCGTCTGCAGGATCGGCACGGAGAGGTATCCCTTGTCCGTGCGCTTGATCCGGATGGTGTCGCCCGGCTCTACGCCGAGCGTTTCGCACAGCTTGCGGGTCATGAGGGCCCCGTTTTCCGGCAGGGAGACGGGGTCCCCGGCAACGTCCTGCATATGGATCAGCGGGCTTTCCTTTGAGGTGATGGTGATCGGCTCCATTTTCCGCTCGCCGTTCGGGCAGATCACCTCAACTGCGGATTCTTCCATCTGCTGTGTGACGCCGTCGAGCCCCAGATTGCTTAGGTAGCGGGAATCGGCTTTTGCGGTGTCAAGGATGATTTTCTGATCATAGACGAACGTCGTCTCATACATCTGCTCGTTGAGCCCGGAAAGCATGCTTCTGATGCTCAGCGCCGCAATGATCGCGCCGGTGCATCCCATGACGCCGATGGTGCTCATGATGATGCGGCTCTTGTTTTTCAGAGTGTTCCGCGCGATCAGCTTGCTGCTGAACTTCATTTTCTGCCAGAGGGAAGGGATGGATTCCAGAAAGATGTGCCGCCCCTTTTTCGGCGGCTTGTCGCGGAGGAGCACCGCAGGGGCATCCCCCTGAAGCTTCCAGCAGGCATAGAACGAGACGCCCCCTGTGCACAGCAGGATCAGAAGAAAGGCGGCCGCAAAGTGCCCGAAATTGATGTTCACGCGGTAATCGGCGAACGTCAGCTTCATGCGCGGCACCAAAAACCGGCCGAAGATGTTCGGCCCCGCCGCAAGTCCGGCGAGCGCGCCAAGCACGCCGACGATCACGCCGTAAGATGTATAGTGCCAGAGGATGCTCCTCTTGCTGTATCCCAGAGCCTTCAGGATCCCGATCTGCCCGCGCTGATTTTCCACCAGCCGCGTCATCGTGCTCTGCGTGATCAGCGCCGTGATGAGGAAAAACAGAAGCGGGAATACGACGGAGAGCGTTCTGATCTGCTGGACCCGGGAATCGACGCTGCTGACGCTGCTGCTGTCTTTCTGAAGGGTCATGCCGATCAGGCCGTCGCCGATCACGGCTTCCGCCTTTTTCTCCACCTGCGTCAGGTCGGCGCCCGGCCTTGTCTTCACGCTGATTTGGTTAAATGCCTTCTGTCCGTAAACGCTTTCCAGCACGCCGGCGCGGATCACCACAAAACCGTAGGCTGCCGGGTCCGGCGACACGGTGGCGGAGTTTTTCAGGGAAAAGACCTGCTCGCTGCTCAGCGCGAGCCCGTCGATCGGGAGACGAAGCCAAACGCCGTTCAGCTTGACGGAAATCCGGTCGCCGATTTTCAGGCCGTGCGCTTTGGCAAACGCGCTGTCCAGCACCGCGCCGCCGCTGCTTTTATGGAATCGTCCTCCCTGCAGCTCGGGCTGGTCGAGGGTGCTGCGGTCATCCAGCGCGTAGACGTGCAGGGTGGGGTTCCCGGGCAGGTCGGTATCGGCGTCGATAGAAAAACGTTTCTCTACCTGTGTGACCCCGTCGATCCTCCGGATGCCCCACAGCTCCTGTTCCGAAGGGTTCTGCACAGTCACCCACAAGTCGGAAAGGTTTGTCGCGCGGTACATGGCATCCGCATGATTCTGGACGGTAAACCAGATGCTGTCGAGCCCCGTCATAATGGAAACGGCCAGAGCCGCCATAATGAAAATCGAAATGAACTGCGCCTTCGACCTCCGCATGTCGCGCAGGGATTTTTTGAGCAGCGCGCCCTTCACCATACGATTTCCTCCACGCTTTTAGGGTGCTCGTGGAATTCCATTTGTGCAATTTTTCCGTCCCGCATATGTAGCACGGTCTGCGCCATTTCGGCAATCGGCGCGTTATGCGTGACAATGATCACCGTTTTGCCGAGGTCGTTTGCGACGCCGCGGATGAGGCGCAGCACCTTTCGGCCGGTTTCGGAATCCAGCGCGCCGGTCGGCTCGTCGCACAGCACGATCTGCGGGTTCTTCGCCAGCGCCCGCGCGATGGAAACGCGCTGCTGTTCCCCGCCCGACATCTGGCTCGGGAAATTGTCCATCCGTTCGCCAAGGCCCACGCGCTCCAGCATCTCTTTTGCATCGAGCGGATCCTTGCAGATCTCCTCGGCAAGCTGCACGTTTTCCAGCGCCGTCAGGTTCGGCACCAGATTGTAAAACTGGAACACAAAGCCGATCTCGGTTCTTCGGTAATCGGTGAGCTCGCGTTCCGACATGCCGGAAACTTCTTTCCCGTTTACGGCGATCCTTCCGGCGGTGGGCGAATCCATGCCCCCGAGCATATTGAGCATGGTCGTTTTCCCCGCGCCGCTCTGGCCGAGGATCACGTTGAAGGTGCCCTGCTCCAGTTTAAAGCTGACGCCGTCGACCGCCTTGATGATGTTGTCGCCGACGTGATATTCCCGTTCCACGTTTTCAAATGTGATAAAATCCATGAACGATCTCCCTTGCTGTGCCGCTATTCTGATTGGCCCGCTTCCCACGCTCCGCCTGACCGCACGGGGGCCGGTGTGCTTCTGTGGTGTGATTGATCCGAAATGCCCGGCCGGCGCATCCTTTTGGTACGGGATGACCGCCTGCCGGCGGTATCGGCGCTCCTTCCCAACCCACCCGTTCTTGACATTTCGCTAGAAATTTATTATAATGACACTGTGTCTATTTTGCAACCATCAGATGCTTATGTATTGTAATGTTTGAGACATATCGCTATGGAAATGTCGATTTAAAAACGGAATGAGCCGAAATTGTTTTGGCTGAGGGGAGAAGCATGTATGAAAGAAATGAAAGAGAGCCGGAAGACACGTTATACGCGGAAGGTTTTGCAGGACAGCCTGTTTGAGCTGATGGAGAAAAAGCCGATCACAAAAATAACCATCAAAGAGCTGTGCGAAAATGCGGACATCAACCGTACGACTTTTTATTCGTATTACACCGATCAATACGACCTTCTCCGCAAAATAGAGGATGAAACGTTTTTATGGATGAAAGAATCGATTTCCGATCTGATCGGTAAAACGGACCGGGAGGAAAAGATGAAGGCCCTTGAGCGAATCTTCCAATACTTTCTCGAAAACAGCAGGCACCTTAAGATTCTGATGAGCGAGCAGGGCGATATCAATTTTCAGAAGCAGATGTTTACCCTGATTTACCAGCAGTGCGGGATATCTCCCTCGGCAGCGGCGGATGTGGATCTGGGTGTCAGCGAGGACTATTTTATATTTGTCGTGAATGGAAGCGTCGGCCTTTTGCAGCACTGGCTGAAGAACGGCATCAACCGGTCCGCAAAGGAAATGGCCGAGACGATTTACAACATGGCGATGGCTTCCCAGACCGGGTAAGCGGCTGCGGCGTTCAAGCTCAGAAATGCCGGAAGCCGATAAGGATAGGATCAGGGCGGGGACTTGGCTCATGCTTTTATAATTGGTCAGAGAAAAAGGGCATCTGGATCTGCCATCCGGATGCCCTTACTGCTTGAAAAATCTGCGCCCATCGCCCATGGAATTTAGATCCGTTTCCTTCCAAAAGGGATCGATCAAGCCAGGAACGGCGTTCCCGCCGCCACAGGCCCTTTGTTCCCTCGAACGGCCGGACAGGGAACTTATACGACAATCTGATGCTTTTCTCCGTCATCCTCCAGCAACACTCTGTTCCCCGGAACGGACCTGCCATCCACAGTGACTGCTTCCGTTGTCAGCGTCCCCTTGCTTCTGCTTTCGACCCTGATTTCATAGAGAGAGCTTCCATACCGATATTCCACGGAAAAATCCCCGAAGCCTGCTGGCGTCGCCGGATCGATGACCAGCTCGTTTCCTTCTTTCCGGATGCCCAGAAACCAGTTTAAAAGCCCCTGATACATCCAGCCTGCGGAGCCGGTATACCAGCTCCAGCCGCCTCTTCCGGTATAGGGCGGGCTGAGGGAGATATCCGCCGTCATCACATAC
>DAINSB010000084.1:0-10293 GCA_036741535.1 Caproicibacter sp.
AGGATCCTGCAATACAGAGCTGCAAACAGTTCCGCGGAGGAGCACGCCTGGCTGAGGTAGCCGCCGTTCTGTCTGACGGTATGCTCCATGACGCGCAGCCGGATGCCCGCCGCGACTTTTTCGGCCCGGGCGAGCCACTCCGTGTCTTGCGATGCTGTCATGATGGAAAGCCTCCTTTAAAATTCACGCCTCGGCGCATTGCGCTTTTTTTTCATCTGTGGTATTCTATTTTACATGCAACGGATGAACGGATTTGAGAGCTAAAGGAGAAATCGATATGCTGGCAATCTCGCGCAGAAACGCGATCAAGGAACAACTGAATGCGCAGAAAAGCGTCACGATCGCCGAGCTTGCGGAAAAGCTGAACGTCACGAGGGAGACCATACGCCGGGACCTGCGCTCCATGCAGGAAAACGGGGAACTGATCCGCACCCACGGCGGCGCCTACATCCTCGACGGGGTCCAGAACTCGATCG
The DNA here is from genome assembly GCA_036741535.1 of Caproicibacter sp. GTDB lineage: Bacteria > Bacillota > Clostridia > Oscillospirales > Acutalibacteraceae > Thermocaproicibacter. Next base: position 477 of record DAINSB010000084.1, read on the forward strand.
ACATCTCCATGCGGCAGGTCATCAAAACCGACGAGAAAAAGGTCATGGCCCAGAAATGCATGGAACTGATCAAGCCCAGCGATTCCATCTTTCTCGACGGTTCCACCAGCGCCTGGTTCATCGCCCAGCGGATCCATAACATGAGCCTCACCGTGGTGACGACTTCGCTGAAAATCGCCAATATGCTCTCAAACTCATCCTCCATCAGCCTCGTTCTGATCGGAGGAGTCTTTTCGCAGAAGTCCATGTCGTTCATCGGGGAAAGGGCCGACCAGGCGTTGAGCCAGTACTATATGGACAAGGCGTTCGTCTCCTGCCGGTCCGTCAGTCTGGAGCACGGCGTCACCGACTCCAGCGACAGCGACGCGGCTATCCACCGCCTCGCCCTGCGGCACAGCTCCCTCAAATATCTGGTGATGGACCAGTCCAAGATCGGGAAGACCTCCTTTTCCTTCGTCTGCGACCTGAAAAACGTGGACGGCCTGGTCTGCAACTGCGAGCTCTCCAAAAAATGGACGGAGGAACTGGCCGCCATGGGGGTCCGCTTCTACTGAAAGGCAACCGGATCGCACAAAATTTGCAGTGTTCTCCGCAAGAGTGGTCTTTCTGAGGAAAACCACTCTTTCTTTTCGCTATTCATCGACTTTTCTGGCGGGCGCCTACCGGATGCCCATGGCCCGGAACGCCTGGCCGAACGGGGCGCGGGCGATGCCCTTCTCCGTGATGATGCCGGTGACGAGCCCGTGGTCCGTCACGTCGAACGCGGGGTTGCTGACCTTCACGCCCTTCGGCGCCATTCGCTCCTTGTACCACATCTCGGTCACTTCCTCCGCGGGGCGCTCCTCGATGACGATCCCGTCGCCGGATTTCAGGGACATGTCGATGGTCGAGGAGGGCGCGCAGACATAGAACGGGATGCCGTAGTATTTCGCGAGGATGGCGACCCCGCTGGTGCCGATCTTGTTCGCGAAGTCTCCGTTGGAGGCGACGCGGTCGCAGCCGACGAAGACGATGTTCACCTTGCCGCGCTTCATCGTGATGGAGGCCATGTCGTCGCAGATCAGGGTCGTGTCGACGCCCGCCGTCTGCATCTCAAAGGCGGTCAGGCGCGCGCCCTGCAGAAGGGGGCGCGTCTCGTCGCAGTACACGTGCAGGTCGTTCCACCCTTTTTCGAGCGCGAGATAGACCGGGGCCAGGGCGGTGCCGTATTTGGCGGTCGCCAGGGTGCCGGCGTTGCAGTGCGTCAGGATGCCGTCCCCGTGTTTGAGCAGCTCGAACCCGAATCTCCCGATGCTGCGCGAAATCGCGATGTCTTCCCGGCGGATCGCGTCCGCCTCCCGGCGAAGGCGATCCTTCATCTGCGCGACCGTCAGCGTGCCCCGGTTTTCGTCCAGGACCCCTTCCATCCGGTTCAGCGCCCAGAAAAGGTTGACCGCCGTGGGCCGGGAGGAGGCGAGATAGGCCTTCTGCTTTTTGAAGTTTTCGCAGAACGCGTCCATATCGTCCGTCTCGAGCTGGGACGAGACGAGGTAGATGCCGTAGGCGGCGGCGACGCCGATGGCGGGCGCCCCGCGGACCCGCAGCAGGTAGATGGCTTTCCAGATGTCCTTGGCCTTCGAGAGCGTCAGGTATTTGATGGTGCCCGGCAACAGCGTCTGGTCGAGAATGATCATTTCTTTTTTGTTGTCCGCCAGGACGACCGTGTTCAGTTCAAGAGCATTCATCGATGGTACTCCCCTTTCTTGCCGCATTCGTATTTCCGATCAGCGGGAAACGCTTTCCGCCGCGTCTTTGACGACCCGCAGGAAATCCGCGCCGCGCTTCATGCCGGCGCGGTCCTTGATGAAGCGTTTGGCGCTGAGGATGCAGATGCGCTCCGCGCGGACGCGCGCTTTCTCGTCGGAGATGGTCGTCAGGTCCTTGACGTTGGCCATGCCGACGGTCCTGCGGTTCAGCTCCAGCCCGGTCACGCCGGCGGTGTCGGCCAGAATGGTGCCGAGGTAATACTCCCTGTATCCCCTGCTCTTGGCCATCACGTCCGTCGCGTGTTCCTCGTAATACTTCCGCATCTTGGCCATGGTCTTGTCGACGACTTCCACGATGACCCGCTCCGTCCAGCCGCAGAACTCCTTTCGCTTCTCCGCGTCCATGATCTCCGCGTTGCCGTTGCACCACGCGAAGATCATGTTCGCGACGACATTGCCGATGTCGTAGCCCATTGGCCCGTAAAACGCGAACTCGGGGTCGATGACCATGGTGGAGTCCTTTGTGATGAAGACCGAGCCGGTATGTAAATCACCGTGGAGCAGCGACTGCGCGTTGCACATGAAATCCATCTTCAGCTTGGCGACTTCGACGTGCAGTTCCTCGTCCTCATACAGCTCCCTGCGGACGAAATCCCGGTTGGGCGCGAAGACGTTGTTGCGGTGCGCGCAGTCGTTGTAGGGCTCGGTGTAGACCAGGTTCTCCGTGATCTCGCAGAGCTCCGGATTGATGAATTTGCGCTGGAGCTCCTTCTTCTTTTTGTGGTCCATCACGACGTCCGTCGTGCCCATCAGCGTGTTCGCCATGAACGTGGAGATGTCCTCGGCAAACTTCGGGAAGATCTCGTGCCGCAGCATGCAGGTGCGCATGATCTCGTGGCCCGTCAGGTCCTCTTCCGCGCACGCCGACATGGTGACGTCGAAGAAATAGATCTTCGGCACGAATCCCGGCGCCAGGTTGCCCTCCAGGATCAGGATCTCGGACTCGATGCGGTTGCGGTCGGTCGAAAGGACCATGTCTTTGGAAATGCGAGCGGTATGCCCCGCCTGCTTGATGATGATGGAGTGACCCTTCCCGTCCCAGACGCGGAAGACATAATTGAGGTTCCCGTCGCCGATCTCCTTCCCCTGCATGGAAGCTCTGTCCCACCGGAACTGGGGGGCCTTTTCCAGGACATACTCGACTGCGTCTTTCGGCTGCATCAGAAAATACGAATCAAATCTCGACATTCCAGTTCGCCATTCCTTTCTGAAATTTACTCCCTGCGCGAAACCCGGGGCCCCGCCGCACGCCGGGCGCCCGGATGCGGGGAATCATTCTTCCTTCCTCGTGATGTAGGCCGCGATCAGCGCCAGCGCCAGAACGGTGCCCTTGACGGCCGGCAGGATGTAATAGGGGACGGAGCACATGGTGAGGCCGTTTTCCAGAACGGCCACCAGCGCGGCGCCCACCAGCGTGCCGATGGCGTTCGGCCGCGAGACGCCGCCGACGGAAATGCCGACGAACACGGCCGCGAACGCGGGCATCAGGTAGTTGTCACAACCGCCGATCTGCGCCGCGTTGTTGCGGGAACAGACGACGATCGCGCCGATGGCGATGATGACGGCCGTGATCATGCCCGCCATGAAGCGGTACCGGACCACGTTGATGCCGGAGAGCTTCGCGGCGGTCTTGTTGCCGCCCATCGCGTAGAGATAGCGCCCGTGTTTGGTGTATTCGAGGAAGATGTACGCGAAGACCACGCAGGCGACCATGATGTAGATAATGGTCGGGGCGGACCCGATCGCCTTGAAGACCTCCGAATAGCCCTGCCGGGCGGGCGCGCCGCCGTTGGGCAGCCTCATGCCCGCGGAGACCGCCCCGCCGCCCGTGTACCACTGGCCGAGGCCCTGGTGCACGAACATCAGCGCGCAGGTCGCCAGCATATCCGGGATCCGGCAGAACAGGATCAGGAACATGGTCAGCAGGTAGGCGACCATGGTGAACACGACGCAGATGGCGATGGAGACCGCGAGCGAAAACCCGTACCAAAGATAGGAGCCCATGAAGATGTATCCGGCGAAAGTGGCAAGGGTGCACGCCGACATGTCGAACCCGTCCGGCGCCATCGTCACGGTCAGGGCGATGGAAAGGATGGTGGTGATCGCCATCGACCGCAGGATGTTGGTCAGGTTATCCGAGCAGAAAAAGGTCGTCCCTTTCAGCACGGTGAAGACGACCGCGCATACGATCAGCGCGAGGACCGCCGCCCAGTTCAGCAGAAAGCGGCCCACCTGCTGTTTACCGGAAGCGATTTCAGCCGAATCGTCGCCGCCGTTTACCGGGCCGCCGGCATTGGCTTCTTCTTCCACTGTATTTCCGACAACTGAAGCCATATTGTTTCCTCCTGTTCCAATTTTTCAAAATTACGACGCAGCCTCGCTGTTTTTGACGTACGCGTCCGTGCCGCCGACCGAGTAATGCATGATCTCGTCTTCGTTCGTCTCCGACGTTTTTAGCTCCGCCATGATCCTGCCGTCGAACATCACGTAAACGCGCTCCGTGATGGAGAGGATCTCGGAGTTTTCGCAGGTCGCGTAGATCACGCAGTTGCCCTGGCGGGCGATGTCGCAGATCAGCTGATAAATATCCCGCTTGGCGCCGACATCAACCCCTTTGGTCGGCTCGTCGAAAATATATACGTTACAATCCGCGGCAAGCCACTTGCCCACGACCACCTTCTGCTGATTGCCGCCGGACAGATTTCGGACGATCTGGCTGATGGACGGAGTTTTGATTTCCAGCGAATCGACAAACTTTTTCGCGTTCTCCGCGGTCTTTTTGCGGTTGACGAAAGACATTTTGCAAAAATCCTGCAGACAGGCGGCGCACAGATTGAAATCGACCGTCTCCTTCACGAGGGTGCCCTCTTTGCGCCGTTCCTCCGGGACCAGGCCGAGCCCCTGCCGCACGGCGTCCGAGGGGTTTTTGATCTTGAGGACTTTGCCGTTGTAAAGGACGGTGCCGGAGGACTTTTTGAGCGCGCCGAAGATCGTCTTGCACAGCTCCGATTTCCCCGCGCCGACCAGACCGGCCAGGCCGACGATCTCGCCTTTTCTGACATAGAGGGAAACGTCGTTCACCTTCCCCTCCCGGTCGCTCAGATGCCGGACCTCGAACATCTTTTCCCCGATTTCCAGTTTTCCTCTCACGTAGTTCTCTTCAAAAGAGCGGCCGAGCATTTTTTCCACGATCTCCTTCGTCGTGGTGGCGGGGGTGATCGGGGAGTTATCCACGATCTCGCCGTTGCGCATCACGGTGTAGGACTCGCAGATCCGGAGCACCTCGTACAGGCGGTGCGTGATGAAGATGATCGCGATGTTCTCCGTTTCCCTCAGGTGCTTGACCAGGCGGAACAGTTCTTCCGTCTCGGTGTCGCTCAAGGGGGCGGTGGGCTCGTCGAGAATCAGGAAGCTGCAGCGGCTCTCGACGGCGCGCGCGATCAGCACCATCTGCTTCTGCGCCAGCGTCAGCTTTCCCGTCAGTTCCTTCACGTTCAGGCGGATATGCAGCCGCTGCAGGACCTTCTGCGCATCGCTGCGGAGTTTCGGCCAGTTGACGAACTGCTTTTTCCCCATTTCCATCACCATGGAGTTCAGCATGACGTTTTCCGCCACCGACAGCGACGGGATCAGCGCCGTGTCGACCTCCTGATAGACGATCTGGATGCCGGCCTTTTTCGCCGTGGCCGGATCGCGGATGTCGATCACCCGCCCGCCCAGCAGGATCTCGCCCGTGTAGGAGGGATTTGCGCCGGCGAGGACTTTCATCAAAGTCGATTTGCCCGCCCCGTTCGCGCCGACGATCGCGTGGATCTGGCCGGTCTGGACTTTGAAATCGACATGGGAAAGGGCTTTGACCCCCGGGAACTCGACGGAAACGTCTCTGGTTTCCAGCGTGATTCTATCCATAGATTCCCTCTTTTCTTGAATCGGGATGTCTCAAGTACCAGGGGCGTCGGAGCAAAAACTCCAACGCCCCTGTTTTTGATCGCTTCATTCAAATTCGGTTTGCCGACGGAATCGAGATCCGACGGATTTTTGAGGCGCGGCGGATCAGTAGCCGACGCTGGCTTTGATCCAGTCGGAGGTGGCCAGGTTCGCGGGGTTGCCGTAGTTGGAATCCGCGACGGCTTTCAGCGTGGCGAGGGTCGTGTCCGGCTTCAGGTTGCTCTGCTCGATCAGCGAAGCGGGCATCTCGATCCAGGCGGTCGGCTGTTTGGTCTTCAGGTCCACGATCTTGTTGTATTCGTTGTTCATCTCAAGGGCCACGAGACGGATCCCCTCCTCCCCGATGGAGGAGAAGTCGCAGCACGCCGCGGCCTTCCAGACGGAATTCTTTTCGAGCATATCCTGAATGTCGGTGTTGCAGATGTCGACCGACACCATCGGGATGTTCTTGCCGGATTCCATGAGAGCCTTGAAGCAGCCGCGCGCGTACGCGTCGTATGTAACCCAGACGGCGTCGATCTGCCCGGGCTTGTATTTGGCGAGCGTGGCGGTCATCACGTCGTACATCGAGCTTTCCGCGTTGTTCAGGTCGGTGGGGCCGATGGTCTGCACCGTATGGATCAGGCCCTTCTTCTCGTACTCTTCATAACCGACCTCGCGGCGGTCAAACGGCGAAATGTAGTTCGGGCCGACCCAGACTTTCAGGATGTTGACCGGCTTTTTGTTGGGGACCACCTTTTCGACTACGTATTTCAGAAGATTTCTGGAATAGTCGGCGTCGCTCTGGAAAAACTGCGTGACGCCGTTGATCGTCCTCGTGTTGCCGTTCGCGTCCTTGAACTGGGTGTCGAAGGTGACGATCTTGAGGTTCGGGTATTTTTTGACAATATCGCTCAGGAAGCTGTAGGAGTAGTTTTGCCCGCCGTGGGAGACGAACAGGCCGCTGTAGCCCGCGGATGCGCACGTGCTGATGTAGTCCTGCCATTTGGAATCGTCGCCGTTGGAGAAATACACATCGCAGGTCATGCCGAGGTCCTTTGCTGTTTTCACGCACTGGTTTGCGCAGAGCTGGAAAATGTCACTGGTCGCAAGGTTTAAAATGTACGCAACCTTTTTGCCTGCAACGGGCGATTTGGAATTTGAACCCGCCGCGGACCCGGTTGCCGCCGATGTGGTTCCTGCCGCCGATGTGCCCGACGCAGCGCCACCGGCCGAAGTGCCGGACGATCCGGTGCCGCAGCCGAAAGCCGAGCCCATCATCGCAACAGTTAAGAGCAATACAACGCCTTTCTTGAATTTCTTCATATTTTTCCTCCTCTGAAAAATTTATCCATGCCAGACATCCTTGCTCTAACAGCACCTCTAATCTAGCATGCGGGTCTGCGTTTGTAAACACTTTTGTTGTTGTTTTGTTGCTTTTTTTCTATTTTTGTTTCATATTCCAAATTTTGCATCCCGTTTTTGTATAATTTCCTAATTCCAAATTTTTTTCGGTTTTCTTTTTCTAGTCTTATCTGCCTAATAATAAAATCATGCTACGCGATATATTGGTAAATATATAACAAACAAATTCATAAAACAGAAATTCGCCGACCGGAAACGTTCGGCCGACGGATTCTGCTTTTATCACGAATGTCTGAATATATTGCATATTTTTGATTTTATTGTTTCATAGACATCCTTTCTGTAAAATCAGGCAGGAATAGAGCGAGGTCTCCGTGGTGGCGACCACCGCGTAAGCGCGTTTGGCCGCCTCGTAAAAGGGGAACCGGTCGATCATGCCGCAGCACGCCGCGCCGCGCTCGTCGTGCTTTGCGGCGATTTTTCTGAACTCCTCCCAAATCGGAGTCGCAAGGTCCCTGTGGCACTCCTCCTTGTTCATGATCAGCACGGGATGCTCTACGGAATCCAGCGGAAGCAACTGGAGGATCGCATCCAGCATCCCGGTGGCGCTCACGCCGTCCGCGCGGATCAGGATATGGTCTTTGGCGCAGGAGGCGGCGGGAAAATTGGCGTCGCCGATGGCCAGCGTATCGCCGTGGCCCATTTCCGCCAGAACCTTCAGCAGCTCCGGAGAAAGACAGGAGGGAATTCCTTTTAACATAGTCACATCACCTTTCCTTTCGATTTCCTGTTAAAATATACCATTGCAACATGCATGGATCAAACCCGATATTCCGCTTAAAAACAGGAAATCGGAACAATTCGGCCGGCATATTGTCCGTTTCGTAATCGATTTGTTGTTTTTTTTGTTTTTGGCTTGACTTTTCAAACCAATTAAAATATCATGGATTCGGATACGAATTTCCAAATTAAGGATAAAATGATGGTTTCGGTCAGGAAGGGAGAGCACGGTAAGGGATGAAAAAAATCATAAACGCCCCGCAGGATTATACGGACGACATGCTCCGCGGCATCTATGCCGCCCATGCCGACGAGGTGAAAGACGTCGGCGACGATCTGCGCTGCTACTGCACCGTACATAAAAAGCCGGGAAAGGTGGCCATCGTCACGGGGGGCGGGACCGGGCATCTTCCCCTGTTCCTCGGCTATGTGGGGGAAAACATGCTGGACGGCTGCGGCGTCGGGAACGTGTTCCAGTCCCCCTCCGCGGAGCAGATCTACCGCATCAGCAAAGAGGTCGAAGCCGGCGCCGGCCTCCTTTACCTCTACGGGAACTACACCGGCGACATCATGAACTTCGACATGGCTGCGGAAATGTGCGAGATGGACGACATCCCGACGCGATCCATCGTGGGCGCGGACGACGTGAACTCGCACCGGGACCCGAAGCTCCGCCGCGGCATCGCGGGGATCTTCTTCCTGTATAAATGCGCCGGCGCCAAAGCCGCCGGACTCGGGACGCTGGACGAGGTGCTGGCCGCCGCCCAGAAGGCGAAGGACAACACCCGCACCGTCGGGTTCGCCCTGACCCCCTGCATCATCCCCGAGGTCGGCCACCCGAACTTCACCCTGGCGGAGAACGAAATGGCCATGGGGATGGGCATCCACGGGGAACCGGGCATCTGGAACGGCCCCCTCAAAACGGCCGACGAACTCGCCGAAGAATCGCTGAAGACCATCCTCGGCGACATGGCCGTCGCACCGGGAGAAGAGGTCTGCCTGCTGATCAACGGCCTCGGCGCGACCTCTGTGGAAGAACTGTATATCCTGTGCGGCTCCGCCATCCGGATCCTGAAGTCGAAAAAAATCCGGGTCTACCGTTCCTTCGTCGGGGAGTACGCGACCTCCATGGAAATGGCCGGCGCGTCGATCTCCCTGTGCAGGATCGCGGACGACGAAATGAAGCGTCAGATCGACATGCCCGTCCGCACGCCTTTCTACTGCCAGAAATAAGGAGCTGTTCAGGTTGGATTCGATCGCTTGCGGCGAGCTGCCCGCGCTTTTTCAGGCGGTCAGCCGCGTCTTTGAAGAGAAGAAAGATCTGTTGTGCGGCCTCGACGCCAAAATGGGAGACGGCGACCTGGGGCTCACCATGAGCAAGGGCTTCGGCGCGCTGCCCGGCCTGCTCCGGGAAAACATGCAGCAGGATGTGGGCAAAACTCTGATGAAGGCGGCGATGGCGATGTCTTCCGTCGTGCCCTCCACCATGGGCACTCTGATGGCTTCCGGCATCATGGAAGGGGGAAAAGCCCTGAGGGGCCGGACGGAGATCAATGCCGCCGGGCTTTCCGTCTACCTGAGCGGATTTGAGGCCGGCATCCGCAAACGCGGAAAATGCGAAACGGGCGACCGCACCATCCTGGACGCGGTCGCCCCCGCCGCCGGCAAGGCCGCCGCGCTGCTCGCCGGGCAGCCGTCCGCGCGCCCGGCGGACGTCATCGGCGCGGCGGTCCAGGGCGCAAAGGCGGGCGTGGAGGCGACCAAAAGCATGACGCCGAAGTTCGGCAAGGCCGCCGTGTTCGCCGCCAGGGCGATCGGCGTGCCGGATCAGGGCGCGGTCGCCGCCCTCGCCATGCTCGTCGGCATGCGGAACTATCTCTGCGGGTAAGCCGGACCTGGGGGCCGGCACGAGGGCCGATCGCCACGACCTAAGGCCGGCT
>DAINSB010000085.1:0-10264 GCA_036741535.1 Caproicibacter sp.
CGCCACCTTGCCAAGGTGGAGGTAGCGGGTTCGAGCCCCGTCGTTCGCTCCACAGGGAAGGGCCGACCGGCCGTACGCCGGTCGGCCCTTCCGTTTGTCCTGCCGTGGGGTGAGAACCCCCGTGCGGGGGCGGTCCTATTTGCTCCCGCAAACTTCACAAACGCATTCGGATGTGCTATACTAAACTGCGTGTGTGAATTCGTACCGTTCCGAAATGCGGGCTACACCGCCCGCGCTTTTTCGCTTTGGAAGGGAAAACAGGCGCTGTTTTGCATCGATTTTGGAACCGGTTAAGAGCAGAAGAGGGAAAATTTTCATGGATGTCAGAAATGATTTGAGAAACGTAGCCATCATCGCCCACGTCGACCACGGCAAGACGACGCTTGTGGATCAGCTTTTACGGCAGAGCGGCACTTTCCGGTCGAACGAGGTGGTGGAAGACCGTGTGATGGATTCCAATGCCATAGAGCGGGAACGTGGGATCACGATTCTTTCAAAGAATACGGCCGTCACCTACAACGGCGTTAAGATCAATATCGTAGACACGCCCGGCCATGCCGATTTTGGCGGGGAAGTGGAACGCATTCTGATGATGGTGGACGGCGTGCTGCTGCTGGTGGATGCTTTTGAAGGCTGCATGCCGCAGACGCGCTTTGTGCTGAAAAAGGCGCTGGGCCTCGGGAAAAAGCCGCTGGTCGTCGTCAACAAGATCGACCGCCCCGGCGCGCGCCCGGCGGAGGTCGTCGACGAAGTGATCGACCTTTTTATCGAGCTCGGCGCGAACGAGGACCAGCTCGATTTTCCGGTGATCTACGCCTCGGGGCGCGACGGCTACTCGACGGACAATCTCGACAAGCCGGGAAAGGATATGAAGCCCCTGTTTGACGCGATTCTGAAATACATCCCCGCGCCGAAGGGCGACCTGAACGGCCCGACCCAGGTGCTGTTCTCCAACATCGACTACGACGACTATGTCGGGCGCATCGGTATCGGCCGGGTGGAGCGCGGCAGCATCCACGACGGGGAAAACGTGGTGCTGTGCCACCGCGACGGGACGACCAGCAACGTCAAGGTCATGAAGCTCTACCAGTTCGAGGGCCTCAAGCGCGTGGAAGTGGAAGAGGCGAAACTGGGCGACCTGGTCGCCGTTTCCGGCATCACCGGCCTCAACATCGGCGAAACCGTGTGTTCGCCGGACTGCGTCGAGCCGCTGCCGTTCGTCAAGATCGACGAGCCGACCGTCTCCATGCTCTTCATGGTCAACAACAGCCCCTTCGCGGGCCGGGAAGGCAAGTACGTTACCTCGCGCAACCTGCGCGACCGCCTGTTCAAAGAGGTCGAGACCAACGTGGCCATGCGCGTGGAGGAGACGGACTCGCCCGACACGTTCAAGGTCTCCGGGCGCGGCGAGCTGCACCTTTCCATCCTGATCGAGGAGATGCGCCGGCAGGACTACGAATTCCAGGTCTCCAGCCCCACGGTGATCTATAAGGAGATCAAGGGCAAAAAATGCGAGCCGATCGAACTGTTGATGATCGAGGTGCCGGACGCCTACGTCGGCGCCGTGATGGAAAAGCTCGGCACGCGGAAAGCGGAGCTCGTCAACATGGGTTCGCGCAATACGGGCGTGACGCACCTCGAATTCAAGATCCCGGCGCGCGGCCTGATGGGATACCGGCAGGAATTCCTGACCGACACCAACGGTAACGGCATCATGAACAACGTGTTCGACAGCTACGAGCCGTACAAGGGCGACATCACCACGCGTCCGCAGGGGTCGCTGATCGCGCACGAGACGGGCGAAGCGACCGGCTACGGGCTTTTCTACGCGCAGGACCGCGGGCGCATGTTCATCGGCCCCGGCGTCGAGGTCTACGAGGGCATGATCGTCGGCGAGAGCCCGAAGTCGGACGACATCGCCGTCAACGTCTGCAAGAAGAAACACGCCACCAACACCCGCGCCTCCGGCTCCGACGAGGCGCTCAAGCTGACGCCGCCCAGCATCATGAGTCTGGAACAGTGCCTGGAATTCATCAAACCGGACGAACTGGTGGAAGTGACGCCCAAAAACATCCGCATGCGCAAGATGATCCTGAACAAAGAGCAGCGCATGAAACTCGCCGCGAAGAAAAAGTGACAGCCTGATATGGATTTTGTGATTCTCGACCTTGAGTGGAACGGAGCCTACAGCGGCCGGCTGAAAGGCTTTATCAACGAGATTATCGAGTTCGGCGCCGTCCGGGTAGACGGGCGCCTGAACATCGTCGACACTTTTGAGGCGCTGATCCGCCCGCAGGTCGGGAAGAAAATCAGCGGAAAGATCAAGACCCTCACCAGCATCACGAACGAGGACCTGGAAGGCGGGCTGCAGTTCATGCAGGCCGTCAGCCGGTTCGGGAAATGGAGCCGCGGCGCGGTCGTGATGACGTGGGGCACGTCGGACATCCTCGCGCTGATTGAGAACTGCCGGTATTTCTGCGGCAGCGACAGGATCCCGTTCCTCACGCGCTACGTCGATCTGCAGGCTTACTGCGAAGAGATGCTGGCCTATGACCGCACATCCCAGATGGGGCTTTCCACCGCCGCGGAGCTGCTCGGGATCGACGAGGGGGAGTTCAGCCATCACCGCGCGCTGGGCGACAGCCTCCTGACGCTGCGCTGCTTTCAGAAAGTGTACGACGCGGGGAGGCTGGGCCCGTTTATCCAGGACGCCGCGAGCGATGAATTCTACAATCGCATGGAGTTTAAAACCGTCTTTATCTGCGACCTGAAGCATCCGCTCATCCGGCCGGCCGACCTTTCGTTCTGCTGCGGGCAGTGCGGCCGCCGCGCGAAGCGGATCGGGGACTGGCAGCTCCGGAACAAGAGTTTCCGCGCGGAATTTTACTGCAGGCGCTGCGACAATAAATTTATCGGCCGCGTGCAGTTCAAGCTGAAATACGAAGGATTGGTCGTCCGAAAGACCATCCTGCAGCCGAGGGTCGGGAAAGAGGCCGCGGCGGAAGGCGCAGAAAAGGAAAATTCCCAGGACCTGACGGAAAATCAGGGCTGAGACGGCTTTGATCGACAGCGAGGCTCATAGACCGAAAAAGTTGCCGGTGGATTGGTTCCGCCGGCTTTGTTGCGTTTCCGCCGGGCGGGAGTTACTTCAGACTCTCCCGCCAAGACTGCTTATTTTTTTGGTTGTGCCTCACGGCGGGGCGTGGGTGCGGCGATTCGCCGCTTGCAGAACTCTTTCATGCAGCAGACGTCACATTTGGGGCTTCGGGCCGTGCACACCGCCCGCCCGTGCAGGACGAGCCTGTGGCAGAAGTCGTTGGATTCCTCCGGCGGCAGGAGCGCCCGCAGCTGCTTTTCGACTTTGAGCGGGTCTTTGCCTTCGCTGAGGCCGAGCCTGCCGCAGATGCGAATGCAGTGGGTGTCCGTGACGACGGCGGGTTTGTGGTAGATGTCGCCGACGATCAGGTTCGCCGTCTTGCGCCCCACGCCGGGCAGCTTCGTCAGCTCCTCGACCGTGTCCGGCACGATGCCGCCGAACTGCTCTTTCAGGACCCGGCACATGGCCGTGATGTCCCGCGCCTTCGTCTTGTAAAGGCCGCAGGAGCGAATGTACGGTCCCACTTCCTCCGCCGTCGCGCCGCAGAACGCGTCGAGGTCCGGAAACCGCGCGAACAGGGCTGGCGTCACGAGATTCACCCGCGCGTCCGTGCATTGCGCGGAAAGCCGCGTTGCAATCAGCAGCCGCAGCGGCTCAGGGTACTGCAGCGAGCAGATGTTTTCCGGGTATTCTTTTTTCAGGGCCGCGACGGCCAGCGCCGCGCGCTGTTTTCTTGTCATTCCCGATCCTCCTTCCAAGCTGCGCTTATTTTAATACAAAACGCGGCCCCGCGCAAGCCTGCACATTGCGTTTTGAACGGCGGCAGGGTATAATAAAGAAAATTCGTGCGGGAAAGGGTTTGAAAACATGTACAGTGATCTGATGGATACCATCGGCTTTGTTTCCGAAGAGGACCCCGAAGTCGGGGCGGCGATGAGACGGGAGCTCGGCCGTCAGCGCAGCAACCTGGAGCTGATCGCCTCCGAGAATATCGTTTCCCCGGCGGTGATGGCCGCCATGGGAAGCGTATTGACGAATAAATATGCGGAAGGGTACCCCGGGAAGCGTTACTACGGCGGCTGCCAGTATGTCGATGTCGTCGAGGAGATCGCCCGGACCCGGGCGTGCAAACTGTTCGGCGCGGAGCACGCGAACGTCCAGCCGCATTCCGGGGCGCAGGCCAACACCGCGGTCTATTTTGCGCTGCTGAAGCCCGGCGACACCGTGATGGGGATGAGCCTGGCGGAGGGCGGGCATCTGACCCACGGTTCGCCGGTGAACATCTCAGGCAAATATTTTCATTTCGTACCGTACGGGGTCAGCCAGGAGACCGGCCGGATCGACTACGACAAGCTTTACGAGACCGCCATGCAGGTGAAGCCGAAACTGATCGTCGCCGGGGCGAGCGCGTATCCCCGCATCATTGACTTCAAACGCTTCCGCGAGATCTGCGACGCGTGCGGCGCCCTTCTGATGGTGGACATGGCGCACATCGCCGGCCTCGTCGCCTCGGGCGACCATCCGAGTCCCGTGGAATGGTCGGACATCGTCACCACGACCACGCACAAGACCCTCCGCGGCCCCCGCGGCGGCCTGATCCTCTGCCGCGAGCAGTACGCCAAGGCGATCGACAAGGCGATCTTCCCCGGCACGCAGGGCGGCCCGCTGATGCACGTCATCGCCGGCAAGGCGGTGTGCCTGGGCGAGGCGCTGAAGCCGGAGTTCAGGGAGTACGGCCACCGCATCGTGAAAAACGCCAGGGCGCTGGCCGACGGCCTTTTAAAGCGCGGCGTGAAGCTCGTGACGGGCGGCACCGACAATCACCTCCTGCTGGTCGACCTGAGCGGCCTCGAGCTCACGGGCAAAGAGCTGGAACAGCGGCTCGACTCGGTCAACATCACCGCCAACAAGAACACGGTGCCGAACGAAAAACGGTCCCCCTTTGTGACGAGCGGCCTGCGCCTCGGCACGCCCGCCGTCACCACGCGCGGCCTGAACGAACAGGACATGGACCAGATCGCGGCGTGTATCGCGCTTGCGATCCACGACTTCGACGCGAACCGCGAAAAGATCCGCGACACCGTCAGAGGCATCTGCGCGCGCTACCCGCTTTACGAATGAGTGCTTTAGTGGATTAGTACTCAGAGGATTCGTTCGCAGTGAACTGGGAAAATCTCTAACACTCTAACTTGCCAATTCTCTAATCCACCAATGGGAAGGATGGTGCTTATGTCGGCTCCTCTGGCGGACCGGATCCGCCCGCGCGAGCTTTCCGAGATCGTCGGGCAGCATCATCTGCTCGACCCCGGCCGGCCGCTGCGGCGAATCGTCGAATCCGGCGAAATCCCGAACATGGTCTTCTACGGCCCGGCCGGCGTGGGCAAAACGACGCTCGCCTCCATCATTGCGGACCGCACGGAGCGCAGGCTCTTCAAGCTGAACGGCACGACTGCCTCCACTTCGGACATCCGCGACGTGGTCGGCCGCATCGACACGCTGGAGACGCCGAACGGCATTTTGCTGTATCTCGACGAGATCCAGTATTTCAACAAAAAGCAGCAGCAGACGCTGCTCGAGTTCATTGAGGACGGTTCCATCACGCTGATCGCCGCGACGACGGAAAACCCGTATTTTTATGTTTACGGCGCGATCCTCAGCCGCTCGACGGTGTTCGAGTTCAAATCCGTGGAACCGGCCGACGTTCTGCCGGCCGTGCGGCGCGCGTTCGCGTTCCTTTCGGCGGAGCAACACCGGCAGATCACCGCGGAAGACGGCGCGATGGAGTACATCGCTTCGGCGTGCGGCGGCGACGTGCGCAAGGCCATGAACGCCGTGGAGCTCTGCGTCCTTTCCGGGGACGAGACGGCGGACGGCTCCTGCCGCGTCACGCTCGAGACCGCGCGCGAGCTGACCCAGCGCAGCGCCATGAAATACGACCGCGCGGGGGACGAGCATTACGACATCCTCTCCGCGTTCCAGAAATCCATGCGCGGCTCCGACCCGGACGCCGCTCTCCATTACCTGGCGAGGCTGCTCGAGGCGGGGGACCTGCCGTCGGCCAGCCGCCGCCTCATGGTCTGCGCCTGCGAGGATGTCGGCCTGGCCTACCCGCAGATCATCCCGATCGTGAAGGCCGCCGTGGACGCCGCCTTTCAGGTCGGCCTGCCGGAGGCGCGCATCCCGCTCGCCGACGCGGTCGTGCTGGTCTGCATGGCCCCGAAATCGAACTCCGCGTACTGCGCGATCGACGCGGCCCTCGCGGATCTCCGCAACGGAAAGACGGGGCCCATCCCGCGGCGGCTGCAGAACAAGCACTACGACGGCGCGGACAATCCGCACAAGGGCCAGTTCTATCGTTATCCCCACGATTTTCCGAACCACTGGGTGGACCAGCAGTACCTGCCGGACGTTTTGAAGGACGCGGCCTATTATCGCTGCGGCGACAACAAAACGGAACAGGCCTTCTGGAATTACTGGCAGAAAATCAAAAAAAAGAGCTGAAATTACCTTTTATTTCTTTTTGCTCTTGATTTCGGCCGTTGCGCGGGTTATGATAATAAATTGAAAATCTTGAGGGGAGGCTCTCCGTTTGACCAGCGATGTTTTCACCACGCTCTCGTACGGGATGTACGCGATCGGTGTAAAGAACGGCGACAAGCTGTCCGCCTGCATCGTCAATACGGTCGTGCAGGTGGCTTACAATCCGGACCTGATTGCGGTCAGCGTCAGCCACAACAACTACAGCGACGAATGCATCAAAAAAAACGGCCTCTTCAGCGTGGCCGTGCTTTCGGAAGACACGTCCGGCGCCGTGATCGGCGCGCTGGGCTTCAATTCCGGCCGCGATACGGACAAGCTGAAAAACGTCAGCTACCGCGTCCTGGCGGAAGGGATCCCCGTGATCAAGGAAAATATCTGCTGCTGGTTCCTGTGCAAGGCCGTCAACAGCGTGGAGACGCCTTCCCACACCGTTTTTATCGCGGAAGTGCTGGCGGGCAGCGAATCGGTCCGCAGAAAGCCCATGACCTATGACTATTACCACAAGGTCATTAAGGGGCGTGCCCCGAAGAACGCCCCGACCTACCGGGAAGAAAAGGCGCCGTCCAAAGAGACCGGCGCGGAAAACTGGGTCTGCACCGTGTGCGGATATGTCTACAGCGACCCGTTCGTTCCGTTTGAAGAATTGCCGGACGACTGGGTCTGTCCCATTTGCGGGGCGCCGAAATCGGCGTTCCGACGGCAGAATTAACCGGATGAAAGCTCACTCCGATGCAAAGATGCACCGGGCGGGCTTTTTTTTTGGGTTTTTGCCCATCCCGTTTTTTGATTGAGGAATAAGGAGAGAAAATTATGGCCAAACGAATCATTCAGGTCGACGAGCGGCTTCCGCTGGGGAAGGGAATCCCGCTCAGTCTGCAGCACATGTTCGCGATGTTCAGCGCGTCGGTGCTGGTGCCGAACCTTCTCGGCATCAACCCCGCCGTGGTCCTCTTTATGAACGGGGTCGGCACGCTGCTCTATATCCTGATCTCCAAGGGGAAAGCGCCCGCGTATCTCGGTTCCAGCTTCGCGTTCATCGCGCCAGCCGTCATCATCATCAAGACGCAGGGGCTGGGCTATGCCTATGCGCTGGGCGGGTTCGTCGCGTCCGGCGCCGTGTTTTGCATCGTGGCGGCGATCATCAAATTCTGCGGGACGAAATGGATCGACGTGATCCTTCCGCCGGCGGCCATGGGGTCGGTCGTCGCGCTGATCGGCCTGGAGCTTTCCGGCACGGCGGCCCAGATGGGCGGCCTGGTGCTGACCGGCACCTACACGCAGATCGACCCGAAAAAGGTCGCGGTTTTCCTTGTGACGCTCGGCGTGGCCGTGTTCGGTTCCGTGCTGTTCCGCCGGTTCTTCGCCGTCATTCCCATCCTGATTGCGATCGTCGTCGGGTACGTGACCGCGTGGTGTATGGGTGAGGTCGATTTCAGCGGCGTTGCCGCCGCGCCAATATTCGCCATCCCGAATTTTCAGATGGCGAAATTCAACTGGAATGCCGTCTCGATCATCCTGCCAGCGACGGTGGTCGTCATCTCCGAGCACATCGGCCATCAGATCGTCACCGGCAAGATCATCGGCCGCGACATCATCAAGGACCCGGGGCTGCACCGCACGCTGTTCGGCGACGGCATCTCCACCATACTTTCGGGCCTCGTCGGCTCCGTGCCGACCACTACCTACGGCGAAAACATCGGCGTCATGGCCATGACGGGCGTCTACAGCGTGTGGGTCATCGGCGGCGCGGCGGTCCTTTCCATCGTCATTTCCTTCTTCGGCAAGGTCTCCGCGGTCATCCAGGCCATCCCCGGCCCGGTGATGGGTGGCGTCAGTTTTCTGCTCTACGGCATGATCGCGGCTTCCGGCATCCGCCTTCTGGTGGAGCAGAAGGTGGACTACGGCCGCTCCCGCAACCTCGCCATGACCAGCGTGGTGCTGGTCACGGGCCTTTCCGGCGCGTTCGTGAACATCGGCCAGGTGAAGCTGACGGGCATGGCGCTCGGCGCCGTGGTCGCCATGCTGCTCGGCTTGATTTTCTGGGCCGTCGACAAGGCGCATCTTGCCAACGACTACGGGGAAGAGGGCGCCGGCGGCTGAACCTGCTTTTTCTGGCGGGCGAAACCCTATTTTCTTTTATGAGCTGATATTTCTTTGACAGGGATTTATAATATCTGGGAAGTTATCAAAATTTTGGGAGGTTGTCATGAAACAAGACGAAAAGAAAGCCTTGCAGATCGCCGCCTGCAAGATACGCATCGGCGCGTTGGAAGGTGTCTACAGCGCCAGATCCGGGCATCCGGGGGGCTCGCTGTCGGCTGCGGACATCTTTTCCTATCTGTATTTTCATGAACTGCGCGTCAATGCGAAAGACCCGAAAAATCCCGACCGCGACCGTTTTGTCCTGTCGAAGGGCCACACCTGCCCGGGGCTGTACGCGGCCCTGGCGCTGAAAGGCTATTTCGCGTGGGACGAGCTGAAAAAGCTGCGCCACATCGGCGCGATGCTGCAGGGCCATCCGGATATGAAGGGGACCCCGGGCATCGACATGAGCACCGGCTCGCTCGGGCAGGGCGTGTCCGCCGCGTGCGGCATGGCGCTCGCTGGCAAGCTGGACGGCAAGACCTACCGCGTCTACAGCGTGCTCGGCGACGGGGAGTCGGAAGAGGGCCAGGTCTGGGAGGCCGCGATGTTCGCCGCCCAGCACAAACTGGACAATCTCTGCCTGGTCGTGGACTGCAACGGCCTGCAGATCGACGGGCCCGTCGCGGAGATCGGCGGCCCGGAACCGCTGGACGAAAAATTTCACGCGTTCGGTTTCGACGTGCAGAAGATCGACGGGCACGATTTCGATGCGATCGACGCGGCTTTTGCCCACGCGAAGACCGTCAAGGGCAAGCCGAGCGTGATCCTCGCGAGGACCGTCAAGGGCAAGGGCGTTTCTTTCATGGAGAACCAGGTAAGCTGGCACGGCAAGGCCCCGAACGACGAGCAGTACAAGATCGCGATGGAAGAGCTGCGGAAGACTTTGGCGGAACGGGAGGCGGAATAAATGGCTGAAATGGTAAAAAAGGCGACCCGCGAAAGCTACGGCCTCGCGCTTACGGAGCTCGGGGCGCGGAATCCCGACATCGTCGTGCTGGACGCCGACTTGGCGGAGGCGACGAAGAGCGCCTTTTTCAGGGAGAAATTTCCGGGCCGCTTCGTGGAGTGCGGCATTGCGGAATGCAACATGATCGGCGTTGCGGCGGGCCTTGCCACGTGCGGCAAGATCCCGTTCGCCAGCTCGTTCGCCATGTTCGCGGCGGGCCGCGCGTTCGAGCAGGTGCGCAACTCCGTCGGCTACCCGCACCTGAACGTGAAGATCGCCGGCTCCCACGCGGGGATCTCGGTCGGGGAGGACGGCGCCACCCACCAGTGCCTCGAGGATCTTGCGCTGATGCGCTCCATCCCCGGCATGGTCGTGCTGAACCCGGCCGACCACTACGAGATGCAGGCGGCTGTCAAAGCGGCCGCCGCATACAAGGGTCCCGTCTACATCCGGCTCGGGCGTCTCGCGGTCGAGAGCTTCAACAATTCCGACGACTACCGGTTTGAGATCGGGAAGGGCGTCACGCTGCGCGAGGG
>DAINSB010000086.1:0-10156 GCA_036741535.1 Caproicibacter sp.
ACCGAAATTTGCAAGCGCAGCCAACGCAGGAAGCAAAATTGCGATGCAATTTTGGGTTGCGCGACTTTCTCGGCGGCCTGGTGTTTCCCCCGCCGAAGGCGGGGGAAACACAAACCCACTTGCATAATCAACAGGAAATGCTGTAGGATGGCAAACCGAACCCGGTTGATCTCTCTGCTTTCGGTAAGGGGCTGATTCTTTGAAGCGGGTTGCAGAATGGTTTAAGAACTGCCTGAATCGGAAAAAGATCCGCACACAGCTTTTGACCGTCTATCTGTTTGCCGGAATTTTTCCGATTCTGCTGATCGGCGGATATCTGCTGATCAACAACAGCAGGCTGATCCTGAAACAGCATGACGACCTGACTTCGGCGTATAACGTCCGGTCGAAAAGCGTGGTGCTCGATATCACGACCGCAGTCACGAACATTTCCGGAGAAATCTTTTCGGATCAAGCCCTGCAGCGAATCCTTTCGACCGATTTTCATAACGTGCAGGAAATGCACGATATGTGCCGCTTTTATGACAGGCTGGACAACTACGCCCGAAACTATGCGGAAATAGCCGACCTGTGGGTCTATGCCGATAACCCCATCATCGATTACGGGCGGCTGAAACCGGCGACCGCAGACGATAAAAGCAGCAGATGGTACCGCCTTGCCGCAAAGAGCTTTACCCTGCACTGGCTCACATGGTCCTATGCGGACAAATATGGGAACCGCGTCGTGCGGCTGCGGCTCGTCCGCAAGATTCCCGTGATCCGCACGGGGAAGGCCGCGGTTCTGGTCATCGACGTCAACAACAATCATCTGAAATCGCGCATCGGCGCGGACCCCCTGGACTCCGTCCTTGCCGTCAACGGCGACCCGGCCTTCTTCGCGACCCTCCCGGGCTGCGTAGGCGAGGCCGTCGGGGTCCCCGTCGGCACGGAGAAAGAGCCCGCGGGGGTCACCCTGTTCGACGGCGCCGAAAAGCTGGTTGAAATCAGCTCGCTGACCCCGGTGTATTCTTCGGACAAAATCCACGTCGTCACGGTCGACAACGACGCGGTCCCCAACATGAAAAGCATGTTCTGGAACTGCACGCTGATCGTCCTTTTCAGCCTGCTGGTGCCGCTCGTCATGATCCTCTGCTTCACGCAGACCTTCAGCAGCCGCGTCGGCACGCTGAAGCGGGAAATGCACAAAGTCGGGCAGGGGCATTACGATATCATCCAGAATTTTTACGGAAACGACGAGCTTGTGGACCTGTTTTCGGAACTGAAAACGATGATCGAAAACATCAAGGCCAGAGACAAGGAAATCTATCAGGACCGGATCCTAAAGCAGCAGCTCGTCAACCACCAGCAGAAAATGGAATTCAAGATGCTTTCCAACCAGATCAATCCCCACTTCCTTTACAACACCCTGGAGACCATCCGGATGAAGGCCCATGTCGTCGGCGATTTCGAGGTGGCGACCGCCATCAAGCTGCTGGGAAAATCCATGCGGCACTTTCTGGAATCGGGCGACGCGCCCGTCAGCCTGGAATCCGAGCTGGAATATATAAAAATTTACCTGGAGATCCAGAAGATACGATTCAAAGATAAATTCGATTACGCGATCCATATCGATCAGCGGGTAGACTGCGAAAACTACAAAGTACTTCCGCTGCTTTTGCAGCCGGTCGTGGAGAACGCCATGGTCCACGGCCTGGAGGAAAAGGAAAGCGGGGGAATGCTGCGGATCGATGTCGCGCCGGGGCCGGCCGGAAAGCTTCTGATAGAGATCTCGGACAACGGCAGCGGCATGACGGAGAAGCGGCGGAACGAGCTGCTGGAGCGGATGAACGGGGCGGGCGAGAGTGCGGGCGGCGGCATTGGGCTGTGCAACGTCCAGAAAAGGATCCGGATGTTTTACGGCGAAAGCTGCGGGATCGAATTATCCAGCCGGCCGGGCGCGGGGACGAAGGCGACCATCGCGCTGCCGATTTCATGGAAAGGAGACCGGGGATGAAAGTGTTGATCGCCGACGATGAGCCGGACGTCCGGCTGGGGCTGAAAACCATTATCGACTGGAAGTCGCTCGGGTTCGACATCTGCGGCGAGGCCGCCAGCGGGGACGAATGCCTCGAGAAAATCAGAAACCTACGGCCCGACCTCGTGCTGCTCGATATCCGGATGCCCAAAATGCACGGGCTGGAATGCGCCCAAAACGCAAGGGCGATCGGCTGGCGGGGAAAAATCATCGTTCTGAGCGGCTATTCCGACTTCCAGTACGCGCAGTCCGCCATTCGGTGCGGCGTGGAATCCTATCTCCTCAAGCCGATTGACGAAGACGAGCTGACGCGGACTGTGCGGCGGATCGGGGAAGAGATTCGGGATCAGCATCTGCAGTCCCGGAAAATCGACCTTTGTCTGAAAAAAGCCCGCAGAGCGGTCCTGTTCGACCTTCTCGCTGGCAAGGCCGGCCGAGGGGCCGCTCCGCCGGTCAATCTGAAAGAACTGGGGCTCGAAGCGGACCACTACCGGGTCGTGCTTGCGGAACCCGCCACCGAAGCGGCCCGATTCCTGCGGGCCGCAAAGATTGCGGAGGATGCGGAGGCGCTGGAGCTGCAGGACAAAACGGCCTTTCTGGTCAAGGGCGGCCGGGCCGTCAGGCGTTTGGAGGCCGCCTTGGAAAGCCGGCGCCCGGACGGTTCCGGCGTTTTTCTCGCCCTTGGGAAAATGGTGTCCGTCCCCTGGGATATCTGCGCCTCTTACAGAGACGCTGAAATCGTTTTTAACAGAAGGTTTTTCTTCGGCCGGGACACGTTCGCAGCCTGCGGGAAGGACCTGCCGGAAAAGCCCGTTCCGTTCACATGGAAAGACGCCGATATCCGGCGCAACGCGGACCGGATATTTTCCTTTCTTCAGGCCGGGAATTCCAACGAGATCGGGAAGACCCTAAGCGGAATGGAACGGCGTCTCGGCGCGGTCGACGCGCGCCCCGATTCCGTCGCCAATTTTCTGGTCAACATCCTGCTCCAGGTCCGGCATAGGGTCTGCGAAAGCTACGGTTCGGGCGCCGCCGGGGAGAAAAACGACGCGGACACGGTCACGCGGCTGTGCGGGAAACGGCGGCTTTATGAAATCATGGACGGCCTTCGGCAGGAGCTGGAAAAGATGACCGACGCGGTGGAATGCGTGCAGGGGGAGCACGTGGTAGACCGGATGGTCTGCTTCATCAGGAAAAATTACGGCGGGAACCTGAAGCTCGAAACGCTGGCGCAGTCTTTCGGCTATAACAGCGCTTATCTCGGGAAAATCTTTAAGGAGAAGACCGGAAAGCCCTTCCATACCTTTTTGGATCTTGTCCGGATTGAAAAAGCCGAGGAGCTGCTTCGGGACCGGGATCTCAAGGTGTGCGAGATCTCCAGGAGAGTCGGATACGAGAACAGCGATTATTTCTATTTTAAGTTTCACAAATATCTGAACAAAAGCCCTTTGGAGTACCGGAAGAGCGTACTTCAAAAGGGCTCGAATTCATAGGAACAATGGTTTTGAAAAAGCGGGGCGTTCCCCCGGCTTTATCGCGTGAACTCCACGGCGTCCGCCTCCGGCTCGACGAACAGCGCGGTGCCGAGCCGGTCGGGGTGCGCCGATGCGCCCTTCAGGTCTTTGACCGAGGCGACGTTGCGGAGGAGCACGCGCAGGCCTTCCGTCTTTCCCTCAAAGCGCATCGAAACGCGGCCGTTCCGGTTAACGGCGGAAACGCGCAGCATCGGCCTGCCGTCCTGATTGAAAAGCCGCACGGAAGCGGCGTCCGAAAGCTCGAAGACGTGCAGCGTCAGGCCCTTGGAATAATCGTAATCCGGGACCTGATCGTTGTTCCCCACGGCGACGATGGAGTTCGGACGCGCCATCAGCGGAAGGCTGAAATAGCCGTGCTTTTCGCGGCGCCATGACCCGCCCGCGACGATTTCATTCGAGAAGAACCGTGTCCATCGGCCTTCCGGCAGGTAATACTCCGCCTCGCCCGTCTCGGAGAAAACCGGGGCGACCAGCAGGGAGCCGCCCAGCATGTACTGTCGGTCCAGCGAATCGCAGGCGGGGTCGTCCGGAAATTCAAGCACCATCGCCCGCATGACCGGCACGCCGGTGCGGGCCGCTTCGCAGGCCGCGCCGTAGAGATACGGCATGAGCGTGCATTTTAAGTTCGTGAAATAGCGCAGCACGTCCACGGCCTCTTCGCCGAACAGCCACGGCACGCGGTAGCTGCCGCTGCCGTGCAGGCGGCTGTGGCTGGAAAGCAGCCCGAAGGCGGCCCAGCGTTTGTAGAGGTCCGGTGTCGCCGTGCTTTCGAATCCGCTGATGTCGTGGCTCCAGAAGCCGAAACCTGAAAGGCCGAGGGAAAGCCCTCCGCGCAAGCTTTCCGCCATGGAGCCGTAGCTCGCCCGGCAGTCGCCGCCCCAGTGGACCGGAAATTTCTGGCAGCCTGCGGTCGCGCTCCTGGCGAACAGGACCGCGTTGTTTTCCCCGAAGTTTTTTTGAAGCAGGCGGAAAACCGTGCGGTTGTATAAATAGGTATAATAGTTGTGCATCAGAACGGGATCGGAGCCGTCGCAATAAACGGCGTCCGTCGGGATGCGCTCGCCGAAGTCGGTTTTGAAGCAGTCCACGCCGAGGTCGATTAGCTTCTGCAGCTTTTCGCAGTACCACCGGCGGGCGTCCGGATTGGTGAAGTCCACAATCGCCATGCCCGGCTGCCACAGATCCCACTGCCACACGTCGCCGTTCGGGCGTTTGAGAAAATAACCGTTCTTCATCCCCTCTTCAAACAAGGGGGATTTCTGCGCGATGTACGGGTTGATCCAGACGCAGATTTTCAGCCCTTTTTGTTTCAGTCGGGAAAGCATCCCCCTGACGTCGGGAAATACCGCCGGGTCCCATTTGAAATTGCACCACTCGTATTCCCTCATCCAGAAACAGTCAAAATGGAACACGCGCAGCGGAATGTTCCGTTCGGCCATCCCGTCGATGAAGCCGGAGACGGTTTTTTCGTCGTAATTCGTCGTAAAAGAGGTGGTCAGCCACAGGCCGAACGACCACGCGGGCGGAAGCGCGGGCCGGCCCGTCAGGAGGGTGTAGTTTTGCAGGACGCCTTTCGGATCGTCCCCGCCGACGATCATATAATCCAGCTTTTCGCCGGGCACGCTGAACTGCACGCGCGAGACCGCCTCGGACGCGACCTCGTAGGAAACGCGCCCGGTGCTGTTCACGAACACGCCGTAGCCGCGGCTGGAAAGATGGAACGGAATGTTCTTATAAGCGATATCGGACGAAGTGCCGCCGTCTTCGTTCCACAGATCGACGCTCTGGCCGTTCTTCACAAACGGCGTGAAGCGTTCCCCGAGCCCGTAAATTTTTTCGCCGACGCCGAGGTCAAGCTGCTCGCGGAAAAACGGGCCTTGCGGCGTCTCGATGTAGGCGAGCTGCTTCGGGCCGCTCCGCGTCAGGAACCTGCCGCCGTATTCGTAACGGATGGAGAAAACGTCTTTCGAGACCGCGGCGGTCAGCCCGCCGCTTTTGATCAGGATCCGCTGCGCGTCCTCTTCGGTTTCCAGCCGGCAGCGCCCGTCGTTCAACTCGAAAGCCGGTTCCCTTTTGGAAGAGCCCGCGAAGTGGAGGGCCCGCACCCGCAGAATGCCGGGCTGGGGGGATGTGATGCGGACCGTGAGCAGCGGACCCGCGAGCGTCTGCCCGCGGTTTTCCACCCGGAACGGCGCGGCATAGACGGTGACGCCGTCTTCTGCGACGGCGGCGTCGCGGACCTGCACGGCCGGAAAAATCCGGACGCCTTTCTTCGTCATCCAGAAACCGTCGGTAAATTTCAATCGAATTGGCTCCCTTTCTTCTTTGGATTTCCGCACGGCGGGGAAAAGATATGCGAAAGCCGGGCAGCCTTTCCGTCTTCCGGTTGGGCGCCCGGTCTCCGCAGATTTGCGAGATATCAGCCTTTGGCCGCTGCATCGCGGGCGGCCTTCAGATGGTCGGAAACGGACTGGTCGAACGCGAGAACTTTGTCGTAGCCAAGCCCTTTTACCGTCGTCTGCATATTTTTCAGCAGCGCGTCGAATTCGGTCTGATCCTTGGCAAACACCATCTTCCAGGAATTTTGGATGATGATGTCCTTGCATTGGTTGCGCATGGTGTCGATCTCGGAGCCCGCCGCCTCAGGCACATAGGCGTTTCCGGGAGAGACCGCATATCCGTCGTTTTTCTTCAGATATTCCAGGGTCGTTTTCGCTTCCATCTTACCCTGCCAGGAAGTGTCCAGCGCCGTCTTGTTGTCCTGCAGATAAGAGTCCCACAGCGTATAATTGTACGCGGACCCGGTGTTGGGGTCGGGGTCGGTGGACTGCACGGCCTGGTAGTTCAGCTGCGAAATGCCGTCTTTCCACTTTCCGGAACCGTATTCCGCCGGGATATCGACGTCTTCGCCGGCGAACGCTTTTTTCCCGAATTCGGTCAGAACGGGCTTGCCGTCTTTCATTTCCCAGGTGAGCCCTTTCGGCCCGCAGCTGCCGGAGGTCTGCGAGCAGGAGAGCTCGACGCCTTCGGGGGAATACAGCCAGTCGATAAAGTCAATCATACGGTCCGGGTCTTTCGCCTTGGAGCCGACCGCGACCATGTATTTGTTCCCGGAAGGCGAGCATCCGTAAGAGAAAATCTTTTGGTCCTGCACCGGCGCGAGCATGAACCCCTTGCCGGCCTTCTTGTTCGCGTTGGTGTTATAGGCCGCCTGCCCGAGCCAGGGCCAGGGGGAATAAAAAACCTGGCCGTCCTGATATTTCGCGTACATCGTGTCATAGTTCTGCGTGGTCGATTCCGGATCCACCAGACCCATTTGATTTGCCTTGAAGAAATATTCCAGGCCTTTAATATAGTAGGAATCGTTGTCGATGATGCTCTGGGTCTTCGCCCCGTCCGCGGAAAGAAGCTGGAACCCGTTTTCGTCGTACCCGTACAGGCAGGCGAGGATGTTTTTCCCCAGGCACATCATGTTGCCGTCCCAGTCCTTAAACAGGGAAAAGGCGTATGTCTTTTTGCCGGAATCGCTTTGGGGATGCTTTTCCTGCATCTGCTTGAGGATCGGCAGCAGATCGTCCATCGACTTGATCTCGGGGAAGCCGAGCTCTTGATAATAATCCCAGCGGATATACGGCCCGTAGGTCAGGTCGACTCCCTCCGAAGGATCCGTGGCTTTCTGCGTGGAAACTTGGCTCGGGATGGCATAGAGCTTTCCGTCGTCGACCAGCGACTTGGCCATTTCAAGCGCCTGGGGATAGGTGGAGATGTTTTCCCTGTCCTTCACCCGGTCCGTCAGATCGAGCAGAAGCCCCGCTTTGGCCGTGTCGTTCAGCCTTCCGTTCTCGGAACCGAGGAAAATCAGATCGCCGAGGCTCCCCGCCGCGGAACGGGTTTTGAACAGCGTGTCGCCGCCGCCCGCCACGTTGGGGGCGATGATGTTCAGCTCCATGTTGAACTTATCCTTGACGATT
This sequence comes from Caproicibacter sp., assembly GCA_036741535.1. Taxonomy (GTDB): domain Bacteria; phylum Bacillota; class Clostridia; order Oscillospirales; family Acutalibacteraceae; genus Thermocaproicibacter. Next base: position 7,521 of record DAINSB010000086.1, read on the forward strand.
TTGCCGTACCATCCGGACTGCGTGCCTTGGTAGTTTGCCTGCGTGTCGAATACGTCCACCGTCAGAAAATCCGAGTAAGTCTTGGTTTTGGAACCGGCCTGCGACTCCGGGCCCGCGGAAGGGGCCGCCGATGAGGAATTGCCGCCGCACCCCGAAACGCTCCCGGCCAGCAATGCCGCCATCAGACACGATACCGCTTTTCTGCATATTTTTCCCATAGAAATCCTCCCTTTCCAGATTTGAGATATCACAGTAAAGCCCCTTTCGGAGCATTCCGTGCGTCAAAAGAGTCATCCTTTTACCGCGCCGATCATAATTCCCTTTATAAAGTAACGCTGCAGCCACGGATAAACCAGCAGAATCGGGATCACGACGATGACCGAAACGGTCATTCGCACGGAGGTCGGCGTCTGCCGCGTCGCCAAAGCCGCAATGGCGCTGCCGCTCATGGAGGGGCTGTTTTTGATCAGGGTAGCCAGCGAATTCGCGGAATTCAGGTAGGTATAAAGCAGATACTGCAGGGGATACAGACGGGAATCCGTAATGTAGAGCAGCGTGTCCTGAAAAGAATTCCACTGCCCGACCGCGCAGAAAATCGCGATGGTCGCCAGAATGGGAACGCTGATCGGAAGGATCACGAGGAAGAAAATCCTGAGGATCCCCGCCCCGTCGATTTCCGCCGCCTCCTGAAGCGACTTCGGCGTCGATTCGATATAGGTCTTCGCAAGGATCACGTTGAACGGCTGCACGATTCCGGGAATGACGTAGACAAGGAAATTGTTCGTCAGATGCAGGTTGTACATCAGGATGAAAATCGGGATCAGCCCCGCGTTGAAATACATGGTGACGATCATAAACCGGTACCAGAATCTGCGCTTCCACATCTTCTCCTGCGTGAACATGAAACCCAGGAACGCCGAGGCGAAAACGGTCAGCGCTGTTCCGACGGCCGTCCTCATCACGGAGACGAGAAGCGCCTGCGGAAGACCTCTCAGTTTGAAAATGCTGACGTAATTCTGAAACTGGATTTCTCTCGGCAGAAAATTGATCTGCCCGTTGGCGCTCAGCTGGTTGGAGCTGATGGTGTTGATGATCAGGTAATAAAACGGATAGACGCAGAGAATGGTGAACAGAGCGAAGATCGTGTAATTGACGACGTTGAACAGAATGTCCCCGCCCCTGGGGGGCTGCTTTTTTGCGGAAGCTCCGGCCATTTCTGATCCCCCTTAGACGATGGATTCGCCGCGCATCACTTTGGACAGCGTGTTTACGAAAAACAGCAGCACGACGCTGACCAGGCTTTTCATCATGCTGAGCGCCGTGGCGAGGGCGTAGTTGCCGTTTCCGAGGCCCAGATTGTAGACATACAGATCCAGCACCTGAATGTGCGTCATATTGAAAGCGTTCTGAAAAACAAAATACTGGTCCAGACCGTTCGAGAGGAAATTCGCTACCGACAGCATCAAAAGGACGAAATAGGTCGGCAGAAGCCCCGGCAGAGTGATGTGCCAGATCAGGTCGAACCGGCCGGCGCCGTCCACCTTGGCCGCTTCGTAAAGCTCCTGATCGATGCCGGAAATGGTTGCGAGATACATAATCGCGCTCCATCCGAGTCCTTTCCAGGTCCCCCACAGCAGCATCTTAAGCCAGGTGTGGCTGTCGCTGTCCAGAAACTTGATCGGCTCCGCGATCGCGCCGGCGGACTGCAGAATGTTGTTGACCATCCCCGTGCTGGAAAAGAGGGAGAACGCCACGGAATAAACGAGGACCCAGCTGATGAAATTCGGCAGCGTGGTCAGAACCTGAACCGCCTTTTTGAACCATTTGGCATGGATTTCAGTCAGGAACACGGCGAAGAACATGGCCAGCGGAGAAGTGAGAATGCCGAGCCCGCTCATCGCGAACGTGTTGAGGAGAACCCGCATCATCTGCCCGACCTGCGTGGGGTTGCTGAAGAGGAAGCGGAACCACTGCCATCCGACAAATTTGCACTGGGAAAGCTTCAGCGGCGGCCGGTAGTCGAAAAAGGCGTAGATCCATCCGTACAGCGGCAGATAGGAAAAAACAAAGACTAAAATCAGAAAAGGCAGCACCCAAAGAAACAGCTTGAACCCCGGCGAGATCTTTTTCTGCGGACCGTTTTTTCTTTTATAAAATATGGCATCGTTTGTCGGCGCCAACGGATATGACCTCCCTTACCCCGGCGGGCGGCCGGAAAAGCCGCCGTCCGGGGGATTGATTCATCGGAATGGAAAACGGAAGAGCAGGAGCGCCGTTCTTGCTGCAGCGCTTTCGGTTGAGCGGTGAAATTGCCTTTTCCATCTCCCACGCCTCCGGCGAGGGAGATGCAATTTTTGTCGCTCGGGCGCACCTAAAATTGTTCTGAAGACACTGTAGCATAGATGCAAAACAGTATCTACCTAAAAAATTTGACATGTTTCATTTGAAATTTAGATATTTTTTGATGTGTCTCCGCTGTTTTCACGGACTGCATAGACCGCTCCGCTTTCCCCGGCTCGACGGACCCCGGCTTTTGCAGGCTCCGGGAACAAAACTTGCCCCTTACGCCTGTCCTTTTGAAAGGCGTAAGGGGCAGATATGAAATTTCAGTCTCCGATCTCAGACGGCGTCTATCC
>DAINSB010000087.1:0-4536 GCA_036741535.1 Caproicibacter sp.
TCTCCCTTTGAAGTCTTCTTCCATCATTCGTTGCACTTGACTTGACAATTCAAGACCGGAAACGCAAAATCATCCGGAATTCGGGAAAATATCGATTGATTTTTATCAAACCTACAAAAGCGTCGTTAAAAAAACTACTTTATTAGAATATATTTACAAAGATAGGAAAAAGTCCTATACTCAAATTAAGAACAGAGAAAGGAGTTCTTACGATGGGAAAATATGTTGACAATCATTATGGACTATATTTGAATGGAAAATGGGTCGAATCCGACGAGGGGAAGACCTTTCAGGCGGTGAATCCCGCAAACGGAGAGCCCCTCTCCACCTGCGAGGAAGCCAGCCGCACGGACGTGGACCGCGCGTTGGACGCGGCCTGGGCGGCGTGGGATTCCTGGAAAAACACCACCGTGGCGGAGCGCGCCGACGCGCTGATGAAAATCGCGGACGTGATCGACAAAAACAAAGAACGCCTCGCCATGATCGAGACGCTGGACAACGGCAAGCCGCTGCGCGAGAGCCTGCTGGTCGACATTCCGTACGCGGCGGATCATTTCCGTTATTTCGCCGCCTGTATCCGCGCGGAAGAGGGCTCGGCCACCATGCTGGACAACCAGACGCTCAGCCTCATCCTGCGGGAGCCGATCGGCGTGGTCGGGCAGATCATCCCGTGGAACTTCCCCTTCCTGATGGCCGCGTGGAAACTTGCGCCGGCGCTCGCCGCCGGGTGCTGCGTCGTTCTGAAGCCCTCCAGCCAGACTTCGCTCAGCGTGCTGGAGCTGGCGAAACTGATCGACGGCATCCTTCCTCCGGGGGTCCTCAACATCATCACCGGCCGGGGCTCGAAGTCCGGCAACTACATGCTGGAAAACAAGAGGTTCAGCAAGCTGGCGTTCACGGGCTCCACGGAGGTCGGGCTCTCCGTCGCGCGCGCCGCGGCGGATAAGCTGATCCCGTCCACGCTGGAGCTCGGCGGAAAATCCGCCAACATCTTCTTCTCCGACTGCAACTGGGAGATGGCGATGGACGGCCTGCAGATGGGCATCCTGTTCAACCAGGGCCAGGTCTGCTGCGCGGGGTCCCGCGTCTTTGTGCAGGAGGACATCTACGACCGCTTCGTAGCGGAGGCGGTCAAAGCCTTTAAAAAGATCAAAGTCGGCCTCCCGTGGGAAAAGGGCGTGCAGCTCGGCACGCTGGTCGACGCGGCCCAGATGAAGAAAGTGCTCTCCTATATGGAGATCGGGGTCAAGGAAGGGGCGACGATCGCCTGCGGCGGAAAGCAGATCACGGAAAACGGGCTGGACAAAGGATATTTTATGGCGCCGACGCTGCTGACGAATGTCACGAACAACATGCGTGTCGCGCGGGAAGAGATCTTCGGGCCGGTCGCCGTCGTGATCAAGTTCAAGACGGAAGAGGAAGCCGTGCGCCTGGCGAACGACAGCGTCTACGGTCTCGGCGGCGCGGTCTGGACCCGCGACATCAACCGGGCGATCCGCGTGGCGCGCGCCGTGCGGACCGGGCGGATGTGGGTGAATACTTACAACGCCATCCCCGCGGGGGCGCCGTTCGGGGGCTACAAGATGTCCGGCATCGGCCGCGAGACACATAAGGTGATTCTGGACCACTACACCCAGATGAAAAACATCATGATCAATCTGTCGGAAAAGCCGAGCGGCTTTTATCCGCAGTAACCGGCCGGGCGGCGGGAAAAGACGCGGCATGGACACAAAGAGAGAGGCGGGGAGGAAGCGACCCGCCTCTCTCGGCGTACGGCCGCTTCGGCCCGCGCGGGACCCGGCCGGCAGGCGGTTTGCCTCTCCGGAGCGCGGAAGGCGCTTTTTCGCCGGCCGGAAAAATTCATGGCGTGTGAAAATCGTGATATAATAGAGTCAAATTGATTCGGGGGGCTTTGCCATGTCGATTGTCGGGGCGTTCATCGTACCGCATCCTCCCATCATCCTTCCGGAGATCGGACGCGGGGAAGAGCGGAAAATCCAGAAAACCATTGACGCCTACCGCGAGGTGGGCCGCAGGACCGCGGCCCTGCGACCCGAGACCGTTGTGGTGACTTCGCCGCATTCCGTCATGTACGCCGACTATTTCCATATCTCGCCGGGCGGGCGGGCGCGGGGCGACTTCGGCGCGTTCCGTGCACCCGAGGCGGAGGAAACCGCCGAGTACGACACGGAGTTCGTCGGGGTGCTGACGAAAGAGGCGGGCGCAGAGAACCTGCCGGCGGGGACGTTCGGGGAAAAAAGCAGCGCGCTGGATCACGGCACCATGATCCCGCTGAGGTTCCTGCATGAATTCAGCCGGGATTTCCGCCTGGTTCGCATCGGGCTTTCCGGCCTGCCGGCATCCGCTCATTACCGTCTTGGCATGTGCATCGCCCGGACGGCGGAAAAGCTGGGCCGCCGGACGGTGTTCGTCGCGAGCGGAGACCTTTCCCACAAGCTGAAGGAGAGCGGGCCGTACGGCTTTGCGCCGGAGGGGCCCGAGTTCGACAAACAGGTCACGCAGGCTATGCGCGACGGCGACTTCGGGCGCTTCCTTTCGTTCGACCCGGAGTTCTGCGACGCGGCGGCCGAGTGCGGCCTGCGTTCGTTCCAGATCATGGCCGGCGCGCTCGACGGGATCGCCGTGGACGCCGAGCTGCTTTCCTACGAGGGGCCGTTCGGGGTGGGATACGGCGTGGCGGCCTTCTCCGTGAAGGGGAAGGACGAGTCCAGGCACTTTCTGGAGGAGTATGAAAAGCACCGCCGCGAGCGGCTCGACGCCAGAAAAGCGGGGGAGGACGACTATGTGCGCCTCGCGCGCCTTTCCCTCGAGACGTATGTCAGAACCGGCAGGCGTTTGCCTCTTCCGGAGGGCCTTCCGGAAGAGATGCGGACCACGCGGGCGGGGACTTTCGTTTCGCTCAAAAAGGACGGCCGCCTGCGCGGCTGCATCGGCACCATCGAGCCGGTGACGGACTGCGTGGGGGAAGAGATCCTGCGCAATGCGGTCAGCGCCGGCGCGCAGGACCCGCGCTTCGACCCCGTGGAAAAGGAAGAACTCGGCGACCTGACCTACAGTGTGGATGTCCTTTCCGCGCCGGAGCCCATCCGTTCCGCTGCGGAACTTGACGTAAAGCGTTACGGCGTGATCGTGACGAGGGGAAACCGACGGGGACTGCTGCTGCCGGATCTGGCCGGTGTGAACACGCCGGAGGAGCAGATCGACATTGCAAGGCGGAAGGCCGGCATTCTGTCCGGAGAGTCCTGCTCTCTCTCGCGATTCGAGGTGACGCGCCATCGGTAAGGCTGTCTGTGCCCTCTGTCCGCACCATTGCGCGCTGGAAGAGGGCGGAATCGGTTTCTGCCGCGCCCGCAGGAACGACGGCGGAAAAATCGTCTGCGCGAATTACGGACAGGCGACTTCGCTGGCGCTGGACCCGGTGGAGAAAAAGCCGCTGAGGCGTTTCTTCCCCGGCGCGCGGGTGCTTTCGGTCGGGAGCTACGGCTGCAACCTGCGCTGTCCGTTCTGCCAGAACAGCGAAATCTCCATGTCGGACGGAAACCTGCCGACCGTTTTTCTCTCTCCGCAGTCGCTGGCCGAAAAGGCGGCGGAGCTGCGGCCGCGCGGAAATATCGGCATCGCTTACACGTACAACGAGCCGCTCGTCGGATACGAGTATGTCCGGGACTGCTCCGTCCTGGCGCATGAAAAGGGCCTTCAGAACATCGTCGTGACGAACGGCTGTTTCTGCGAGGAACCGCTGCGGGTCCTGCTGCCGTTCATCGACGCCATGAACATCGACCTCAAGGCGTTTTCGCAGCGTTTTTATACCCGGGTCGGCGGGGATCTTGAGACCGTAAAAAAGGCGATCGCGCTCTGCGCGTCCGCCTGCCATGTGGAGGTGACGACGCTGGTCGTCCCCGGCGAAAACGATACGGCGGAGGAAATGGACGCTCTTTCCGCGTGGCTGGCCGGGGTGGACCCGGAGATCCCGCTGCACGTCACCCGGTTTTTCCCGCGCTGGAAAATGACGGACCGCGGCCCGACGCCTGTTGCGACGGTCTACGCCCTGGCGGACGTCGCGCGCGCCCATCTGCGCCATGTGTACGTCGGCAACTGCTGAGCGGGGTGCCCCCGCGGCCAAGCCGCGCCATGCAGCGGGGCGTGGGAACGCAGGCACTGCGTATAAATCGCTTCCGTCCCGTTAAGAATGAGATAAAGAAAGGGGGAAGCGGTTTGACGGACATCATCCTGTGCGGGGACCCGGGGGAAAAATCCGTCACGCAGGCGCTGACGGCTTCGCTGGCTCTTTACGGGGGCGTCCGGTTTTTCAGCCCGGAAAAGGTATCCGAGGCCGGGGTCCCCGCGGAATTTTTGCTGTGCGAGTGCCCGGGCATCCCCAAAATCGAGCTTTCCCGGGGAATCCTGCTGCTGAAAAACGGCCTGCATCCCCAAAAGGAACCGGTGTCGCTGCCGAACGGCTTTTTCTGTGTGCTGGAGGCGCAGAACCGGCAGGCCGCCGATCTTCTTCAGGGG
>DAINSB010000087.1:4546-10124 GCA_036741535.1 Caproicibacter sp.
GGTCGTCGTCTCCTGCGGCACGGGCGCGAAGGATACCCTCAGCATCGCGGGGCTGGAGCGTGCGGGCGCCACCATCAGCCTGCAGCGGAACCTTGTCACGCTCGAGGGGAAAGTGCTTGAGCCGCACGATTTCAACGTGACTTTTTCCGTCCCGCGCAGCCCGTACCAAGCGCTGTTCGTCAGCGCCGCCCTCCTGCTTTCCGGCGTGGATTCCCAGAAAGGGTATCTCGTCTGATCCAGCATAAATTGTCACTCATAAAAAAGCGCGGCCGTTTCATACTAGAAAGGCAATGCTCACAGGACGACAGAGAAAAGACCGGCATGGCGACCGGAAAAAGACTTTCTCCGGATCGAGAGACCTCACAGCCCGTAAGGGCGGGGAAAATCTCCGCAGAAAGCATTCGGGCGTTCTCCGGAACCGGACTTCCCCGATTACGGGGACAGCGCGGAACACCTGAAAAGCGGCGCGAAATGCCGCGCATTGCAAGTAAAAACAAAGCGTGCCCTCTGCAATCGGCAGGGGGCGCGTCCTTTTTTGGCCCGGCGCAGGAGCGGCGCTTGACAGAAAGACCTTCCGCGGGTATGCTTATTCCGTAAGAAGGGAGAGATTTCTCTATGCAGGAAGAAATTCCGCAGGCGCAAAGCCGGCGCTTTTTCCCCGCGCCGCTGGTCGTGCTGTCGGTCCTTTCCGCGCTGGCCGCCCTTGCCGAAGCGGCGTCGTTCTTTTACGCGCGGGCCCATCTCAAGGAAATTTTCCGCGACGGTTCGGTCGCGATCCTGGGCGGCAGGGCCTACCTGACGGAAAGCGCGGCGCAGGCGAACCCGCACCTTGTCGCGGCCGTGTTCTGCGTGCTGCTTTCGGCGGCATGCATCGTCGGCGCAAATTGGCTGCGCCGTCGGCATGTTGCCGACGGCGGACCCCGCCATTCAGCGTAAGGAACAAAAGAGCTTATTTTCGGCGGGAGGGTTTTGGATAACTCCCGGAAATTACGAGGCTGGCATAAAAATTTGGCGGGAGCAGTTTTTTAGGGTGTCCCGCCAAGCTGGATTTTTCTTTACTTTTGGCCCGATGGCGGGCCAAAACCGGCTATGCCGGCCGAAATGATCTCGATCAGGATTTTTCCCGTTTTCTGCGGGTCGGCGCGCCCGCGCGTCGCCTTCATCACGGCGCCGACGAGGGCTTTGAGGGCCTTCTCTTTTCCGCCGCGGTAGTCCTTCACGGCGTTCGGGTTGCCGGCCGCGGCCTGCTCGCAGAGGCTGCGCAGCTCGCTTTCGTCGAAGCCGGCCAGGTCGCTCTCGCGGAGGAATTCGGAGGCCGGTTTGCCGGTGTCCAGCATTTTTTCCAGCGTGGATTTCACGAGGTTCATGCGGATTTTCCCGTCGTCCAGCAGCTTTAAAAGCGCGTTCAGGTTTTCCGCGGAAACGGCGACGGTGAATCCGTCCTTTTCGTCCTCCGTGGAAAGGCGCGCGAAGATCGGGCCCGTGATGCAGTTCGCGGCGGCCTTCGGATTCTTCAGGCCCTTTGCGGCGGCCTCGAAATAGTCCGCGATTTTCCGGTGCTCCGCGATCTGCTTCGCCTCGGCTTCCGAAAGGCCGTAATCGTTCACGAAACGGTCGATGCGGCGCTGAAGGTCCTCCGGCATGCGGGCTTTGATGGCGGCGAGCATCTCGTCCGTCACGTGGATGGTCACGAGGTCGGGCTCGCGGAAATAGCGGTAGTCGTTGGCGTCCTCCTTGCCGCGCATCCCCTCGGTGCATCCGGTCTCTTCGTCGTAGCGGCGCGTCTCCTGCACCACGGATTCGCCGCTTTCCAGCAGGTCGATCTGCCGGTTCATCTCGTACTCCATCGCCTTCGTGAGGAACGAGAACGAGTTCATGTTCTTGATCTCCGTGCGGGTGCCGAGCCGCTCGGAACCCTTCGGCCGCACGGAGACGTTCACGTCGCAGCGCAGCGACCCCTCCTGCATCCTGCAGTCGGAGACGCCGATGTAGCGCATGACGGCCTGCAGCTTTTCGACGTATTCGACCGCCTCGTCGATGCTGCGGATGTCCGGTTCGGAGACGATCTCGATCAGCGGCACGCCGCCGCGGTTGTAGTCGATCAGCGTGTTGCCGCGCTCGTGCACCAGCTTGCCCGCGTCCTCCTCGATGTGGATGCGCGTCAGTCGGATCTTCCGCCCGTCCGAGAGCGTCACCCAGCCGTTTTTGCACAGCGGCCTGTCGTACTGGCTGATCTGGTACGCTTTCGGCAGGTCAGGGTACACGTAGTTTTTGCGGTCCATTTTGGAGATTTCGCTGATCTCGCAGTTCGTCGCGAGACCGGCCATCACGGCGTATTCCACCACGGCGCGGTTGAGCTTCGGCAGCGTGCCTGGCAGCCCGATGCAGATAGGGCAGCAGTGCGTGTTCGGTTCGCCGCCGAATTCCGTCGGGCACGAGCAGAAGATCTTCGTTTTCGTGGAGAGCTCCACATGCGTTTCCAGGCCGCAGACCAGTTCGTAGTTCACAGGATGACCCCCGTTTCCACCGCGCGGAAGACTTCGTCCCGCGCCGCCAGCTCGTACTGCCGCGCGGCGTTCAGAAGCGAAACCTCCGAGAATTTCGGCCCGATCAGCTGCATGCCGACGGGCATGCCGTCGGCGCCGAAGCCGCACGGCACGCTGATGCCCGGCAGGCCCGCGATGTTGACCGGCACCGTGCAGATGTCCGTCAGGTACGTTTCCACGGGGTCCTTCGCCGTGTAGTTCTGCGGAAACGCCGTCGTCGGGACGGTGGGCGCGAGCATCAGGTCGCATTTTAAGAACGCGCCGTCGAACGCCCTCACCAGCGCGCCGCGCAGGTTCTGCGCCTTTTTGTAGTACGCGTCGTAGTACCCGGCGCTCAACACGTAGGTGCCGAGCAGGATGCGCCGCTTGACCTCCGTGCCGAAGCCCTCGCTGCGGGTTTTGCAGACCATGTCGTTGCGGTCCGCGTAATGCTCCGTGTGGTATCCGTAGCGGATACCGTCGTACCGCCCGAGGTTGGAGGACGCCTCGGCACAGGCGAGGATGTAGTACACCGGCAGGCAGTATTTCAGCGACGGCATCGAAAATTCCACGATCTCAGCGCCGAGCGCACGAAAAGCCGTGATTGCTTTCTGCAAAGCGGCGTCCACGTCCTCGCGGATGCCGTCGAAATATTCGCGCGCAATGCCGATTTTCAGCCCTTTGATCTCCCGCCCTAGCTGTGGGACTGTCGGTTCCTTCCGCCCGCTGCTGGTGGAATCCATTTCGTCGTATTTCGCGACGGCGTCGTAGACCAGCGCGGCGTCCTCCACGCTTTGAGTGATGGGGCCGATCTGGTCGAAGGACGACGCGTAGGCGATGAGGCCGTAGCGCGAGACCGTGCCGTAGGTCGGCTTGAAGCCGACGATGCCGCAGAAGCTCGCCGGCTGGCGGATGGAGCCGCCCGTGTCGGAGCCGAGGGCGTAGGCTGCAAGGTTCGCCGAGACGGCGGCCGCTCCGCCGCTGCCGCCCGCCACGCGCTCTTTGTTGTGCGGGTTTTTCGCCCCGCCGAAGCACGAGGTCTCGCACGAGGAGCCCATGGCGAACTCGTCCATGTTCGTTTTGCCGAGCAGCACGGCGTTCTGCTTTTTCAGAAGCGCCCAGACCGTCGCGTCGTAGATCGGCACATACCCTTCGAGAATCTTCGAGCAGCAGGAGGTCTCGATGCCGTCCGTCGAGATGTTGTCCTTGAGCGTCATCGGGATGCCATCGAGCGGCGAAAGCTCTTCGCCCGAAGCGATCTTTTTGTCCACGCGCGCCGCGGCTTCGAGCGCCGTCTCCGGCGTCAGGCGGATGTAGGCGTTCAGCGCACCGTTCTCCCTTTCGATGGCCGCGAGATATTGTTTCGTCAGCTCCGTGCAGCTGATCTGTTTTGAAACCAGCAGATTGTGCAGCTTCGCGATGGTTCCGGGTCCGCCCGCTTCTCGGAAGTCCCCCAAAACACTCGTCGGCGCGCACCCTTCCGGTCCCCGGGAGTCTCTCAATACACTCGCACCCGTCGCGGCTTGAAATTCCCGTTCGGCTGAACGGTGCGGCTTGCGTGCAGGTTCAGCCTGCCGCCGCCGCACGAGGAAATATCCGTCCTCGCTGCTGTCCGTGTTTTGCAGAATCTTTTCGCGGTCGAGCGGCGTTCCGGGCACGTCTTCGCGGAATACGTTTTCCAGGCCGTTGATATTGTCAAAATCGGATTCGTCCGAAACCGCTTTGCCGATGGTGTCGGCAAAGCCGATGATCTCGTTCATATCCTTCGTCAGCCCGTCCAGTTCCTCCGGGCCGACGGAGAGCTTCGCGAGGCTTGCGATCTGCAGGATGTCTTTGTGCGTGACCATGATTTTCCCCCGATCTAGAGGTTAAAGATTGGATGTTAGAGGTTTAGAAAGAAGCCGTGGAAAAGGTCTTTCCCGCTTGGTATGGGCCGGGAGCATCCCACGACTCTCGCGCCAAACGGGTTTTTGTGTACTCGCTAAAGGGGCCGGCGCGGCGTGCGTGCGGCCTCAGCCTGCCGCAGCCGGATGTGCACTTCGCGGAGCTGCTGCTCCGTGACTTCGCCGGGCGAGCCCATCATCACGTCCTGTGCGTTGGAGTTCATCGGGAACGCGATGACCTCGCGGATGTTCGCTTCGTCCGTTAAGAGCATCAGCATGCGGTCGATGCCCGGGGCCATGCCCGCGTGCGGCGGCGCGCCGTACTGAAACGCGTGATAGAGGGAGGTAAACTTCGTCCTGAGCTCGTCTTCGGTGTATCCGGCGATCTCGAACGCCTTTTTCATGATGTCGATGCGGTGGTTGCGCACCGCGCCGGAAGAGAGTTCGACCCCGTTGCAGACGATGTCGTACTGGTAGGCGAGCACGTCGGTCGGCTTTTTGGTCAGCAGCGCCTCCATCCCGCCCTGCGGCATAGAGAACGGGTTGTGCGTGAACACGGTCGCCCCGGTTTCCTCGTCGAGCTCGAACATCGGGAAATCCACGATGAAGCAGAAGTCGAAGCGATTTTTGTCGATCAGGCCGAGGCGCTCCCCGAGCTCCGTGCGGATCTGCCCGGCGAGCTTCGGCGCCATGTCCGCTTCGTCCGCAATGAAGAAGATCACGCATCCGGGTTTCAGGCCGGCGCGGCGCGTCAGCTCGTCGCGCCTGTCGTTCGACAAGTATTTGTTGATGGGCCCCTGGTATGAACCGTCGGTTGCCACCTTGATATAGCCGAGGCCTTTCATGCCGATGCTTTCCGCGAAGGTCAGCATGCCCTCGAAAAAGCTGCGCGGCTGCCCGCCGCAATCCGGCACGTTGATGGCGCGCACGGTCTTGCGCTGGAACGGCTTGAACGCCGTGCCCTCGAAGAGGTCCGTGATGTCGAGGATCTCGAGCGGGTTGCGCAGGTCGGGTTTGTCCGTGCCGTATTTCAGCATGGATTCCGCGTAGGGGATGCGGAGGAACGGCGCGGGCGACACCTGTTTGTCGGAGAATTTCCGGAACGTCTCGCCCACGACCTCCTCCGCCACGGCGAACACGTCCTCCTGCGTGGCGAAGGCCATCTCGAAA